>JAZPZL010000122.1:0-3022 GCA_045544655.1 Eubacteriales bacterium | reverse complement strand
TACGATCCGACTTGGAGATCACCGAACTTGCTCATCACGGACCCGAAAATCTCATTATCTGCTCCATCTCCATCGTGGTATCCTTTACCTATCTGGCTTTTATTGATTGGCGGCTTTCCCTCATCGTTTTTGCGTGCGTTCCCCTTTTGCTCCTGGTTTCCATGACCACGAGACAAAAAATGAGAAAAGCCTTTCAGAGAAGACGGGAAGCCATGGCGATCATCAACGGTGCATTGCAAAGCAGTATCGCAGGAATCCGCGTAACCAAGGCGTTTACAAACGCTGATATGGAGCAGGAAAAATTTGAAGAAGGCAACACGGAATTCATTCAATCCAGCATGGATTCCTACCACGCCATGGCAACCTTCCATTCCTCCACCAGCTTTATTACGGACGTTTTCAACGTTGTACTGATCATTGCAGGCGGTATATTTCTCTTCAACGGGGATATCAACGCAGGTGATTACACCGCCTTCATCGTATCCGTCAGCTTGTTTCTCAACCCCGTTAACACCCTGATCCGCTTTATGGAGCAATTTCAGAACGGTGCGGCAGGCTTTGAGCGTTTCATTGCAATTATGGATACGAAGCCGGAGGTGGATGCCCCCGATGCAGTGGATGCCGGCGTTTTAAGTGGAAAAATCGAATTTAAGGGGATCGTGAGTGGATACGACGACGGTCCCGACGTACTCCACGGCATTGATCTTACCGTGAAAAAGGGACAGACCTTCGCCCTGGTAGGTCCCAGCGGCGGAGGAAAAACCACGATCTGCCACCTGATCCCCAACTTTTACGATATCCGTGAAGGCTCCATCCTTCTGGACGGAAAGGAACTGAATTCCCTTACGAGAGAATCCGTGCGAAAGAACATCGGAATCGTTCAGCAGGACGTGTATTTATTTAATGCATCCATTCGTGACAATATTCTCTACGGAAAGCCGGATGCTACCGAAGAAGAGGTACTGGAGGCTGCAAAGCGGGCGAACATTCACGAATTCGTCAGCGGATTGGAAAACGGATACGACACCGTGATCGGCGAACGGGGCGTCAGGCTTTCAGGCGGTCAGAAGCAGAGACTTTGCATTGCGAGAGTATTTCTGAAAAATCCTCCCATTCTCATTCTGGACGAAGCGACCAGTGCTTTGGATAACACCACGGAAATTTTGATCCAACGCGCCTTGGATGAGCTTTGCAAAGGCAGAACCACTTTGGTGGTTGCCCACAGACTTTCCACCATTAAAAATGCCGATGAGATCGCCGTGATCTCCGGCGGAAAAATTACCGAGCAAGGCACTCACGAAACGCTTCTGGAGCTGGGCGGAACGTACAAGAGATTGTATGAACAGCAGTTTCGCGATGACGTTGATGTAATTGCGGAAGAATTTTAAATATTGAAACAGATAAGCACCCACAAAGTCAAAGACTTCGAGGGTGCCATTGTTTTTCCGTCAATTATTTTTCGGTTTCTTTCAGAATTCTTTCTCGGTAAGCCTTTGCAAGGCGCTCCAGGATAGCGGGATCCTTTCCGCCTACGCAATTCCCGTCGATCTTGGTGCAGCGGCACATCAAGGCGGTAGTGGACATAATCACGATCTCATCCGCATCCAGAAGATCTGCCTTGGTAAAAGGAGCGATTCTCGCGGGAATTCCCAACTCTTCACAAAGCTCCAAATAATGCTTGCGGGTAATGCTGGGAAGAATGAGATTGTCAGCCGGAGGCGTACAAAGGACACCGTCCTTAAAATAACAGACTGCGCTGTGAGAGCCCTCCGTCACACGCTCACCGCGGCAGAAGATCACCTCGTAGCAGCCTGCTTCCAACGCTTTTTGCTGAGCAAGCACGTTGGGCAAAAGATTCAAGGTCTTGATATCACACATCAAAAAGCGGATATCCTCCTCAAAAATGGCGGAAACCTCCATTCCCATTTTCTTGAACTTCGAAGGCTTGAGCGTAAAATAGAGGTTTGCCCGAGCATTCTCGGGAAATGCGTGATTTCTCGGTGCAGTACCGCGGGATGCCTGAAAATACAAAGCCGCTTCCTCAACGTCCGGATCCAAATGGGTCAAAAGCTCCAGGCAGATATCTTTGACTTCGTCATAGGATAAATTCAAATTCAAACGAAGTCTTTCTGCATTGCCGAAAAAGCGAGTCAAATGGTCATCCAATGCAAAGCAGGTCCCCTTTCGAACCGTTGCCACGTCGTAAATACCGTCACCAAAATAAAACGCTCTGTCATCCGCCGATACCTTCGCCTCGGACAGAGGGGTCAAAGTCCCGTTGTACCAAGCAAGCTCTCTCATTTTTTATACTCCTATGACTGTTTTTGCGTGAAAAGTCACGTTTATAGGGGGCATCTTCCTTCGGTTTATAAAACTGATAATAGAAGCACTTCAGCATTCCGTTGTACAGCTTTCTTACGTTATCGGCGCGTCTGCCGTAATGATTCTGGAAATTCTCGTCACTGGTAATGACGTAGATCTGCCAACGGTCCAGCTTCTTCCAATGGGCGCCCATCGCCGAATAAAGGTCGAATACCTTATCGTGAGAATCCATTCTTTCCCCGTAAGGCGGATTGCAAACGATAGTTCCCTTTCTGCCGTGGGTCTCAATGCCCAAAGCGTTTTTTGGAAAAAATCGGATCCGGTCCGCAACACCGGCGCTTTCTGCATTGATTTTTGCAATATTTACCATTTGAGGGTCAATATCGCTGGCAAAAGCCTCGAATTTCGTATCCTTGCGCAAATCAGCGGCTTCTTCTCTTGCCTGCTTCCATATGGATTCGGGCAGATCAAGAAAGTTCTCAGCCGCAAAGCTTCTAAAGGATCCGGGAGCAATATTGCGCATCATCATCGCCGCTTCGATGGGAATGGTCCCGCTTCCGCAAAAAGGATCCCAAAGTAAGACGTCCTCCCGCGGTCTAGCAATGCGGCAAAGCGCGGCGGCAAGGGTTTCGCGAATGGGAGCTTCTCCCGTTTCCTTGCGGTATCCCCGCTTATAAAAAGGCGCACCGAAGTCCGAGGG
>JAZPZL010000121.1:0-1520 GCA_045544655.1 Eubacteriales bacterium | reverse complement strand
TCCGACTTCGCTCTGACTCCGAATTTTTCCGGTAGCGTTTTGTCATATAACGCAACCGTTTCCAATGAATATTCTCTTTATACGCTGGACGGAGTGTGTAACGATTCCACTGCTACCATCGTTTCTGCTACGGAAGGGACTCTCCAAGAGGGGATGAACACCCTTTCTCTCACGGTTCGTGCCGAAGATGGTACGGAAGTGAGCTATACGGTTATACTCCTTCGCGAGACCTTGCCCGACGTATCCGAAGAAACCTCCGACGAAACTTCCTCCGAACCCGAAACCTCCGAGGAAGAACCGGACGTTTCCGATGAAGAGAGCGAGGAAACCTCTGTCCCGGGTGACGATTCTTCCGAGGAAACCTCCGTCAGCCCCGGCCCCGTGGGGAGCACCTCGGATGATTCCGATTCCGAGGAGTCCTCTGATGATGACGATTCCTCCTTTGGCGCCGTGGTAATGGCGTTCTTAGAGCCTGTTCTGGCCTTTCTGGAAGATCATTTTTGGATCGTAATCGGTGTGACAGGCGGCTTCTTACTGATCCTTCTGATGCTGTTGATCGTTCAATGGAAGCGCGTTTCCAAGAAAAAAGCCCATCCCGTTGTTGTGGATCACAGCTTGATTGCGGCAACCGCGATCAAACAAGCCAAGCAAGATCTGAAAAACGGCTTGATCCGTAGTTTCCGCGCTGAATTCGGTGATCGGATTCCCGAGGATACGAAGGCTCTCCATCAATACGTTTTGTGCGCCTTGACCCATCGTATGGGCAGTCCCTACGTTGCCGTGGGCAATTTGATTCCTTTCTTGAAAAACGGTTCCGGCGTGTCTTTGCAGGGCACGGATTCCGTAGGCGGTGCATACGTGTTGCCTGTGATCATGAGCGAAAGCGGTGAAAAGAGCTTCCGCATGGAAGGCCTTATCATCACCTATAAGAAGGACAATTACCAACAATCCGAAACCTGCCATTTGCGTATCCACGCAGATAAAGTTGGACAACCTATAGAGGAAGTGCTTGATTTTGAATCGAAATAATTTGAACAACAGAATGAACTTTTTCCGCAGGGATCGGGTATTGGCCATCCTTTTGTCCTTGGTTCTTTTGGTACCTTTTGCAAGTGCAGCGGAATTGGTGGGTGTTTGCTATACTGCCAGCCTTACTGCAGATACCGAGGTATCTCCCGGAGATACCTTTACCGTGCGCCTTGTTTTGGATTCCGCAGCCTATGGATACCAAGGCGTTTTGGACTACGATCCTTCCGTTCTCAAACTGACCGGCGTCAAAGCGGTCAACGGTAAGTATCAAAAAGAGTTTCATTTCTTTGCAGATACCGGTGTTGTGATGCTGACCCATGACCGTACGGTTACCAAAATGGTGAATCTTACCTTTTCGGTATATGACTCGGTTGAATTGGGGAGCAGTACCACCATTCGGTTCACTTCCGGCGAGATCTTAAACGGTTCTTCCACAGAAACCGTGAACGACGTATCCTTGACCGTGAAGATGGTGTACGAGAAATCCTCTG
>JAZPZL010000120.1:0-8313 GCA_045544655.1 Eubacteriales bacterium | reverse complement strand
GGAGGATCTCCCCCGTAACGATGCCGTTCACGGCACGGCTTGCCACGGAGTACAGATTGGTCACTCCGAAATAGAACTGAATGGTGGCAAAATACGCAAGCTTGCTTTCCATTGCATTGGTCAGATACAAGACCACGGGAGGTCCACCCGTAGAAAACAGTCCGTTCAGGGTGCCCCCTAAGGTCCCCGCCAGAACACCGTTAAAAACGGTGGGTCTGATACGAATACGCTTTGCAAAAAAGAGAAAATACAAGCTGAGAAGGATCAGCACCCCTCCAAGCAGGATCTCAAAAAACTCGCCGGACACCATCACGGAGCAATACACCGCCACGGGTACGGAAACAAAAGCGGCGCAAAGCATAGGCAACGCCGTTTTGTACACCACGTTTTTCCGGTATTTAACGGCGTTATAGACGGAGGTCACACAGGAAAACAAGGTGGAAATGGTAGCCGCCGCCGTATGGGAGGGTAAGAAATGAGGCAAAAACATCATGGCAAAAATGCCCAGCCCAAAGCCGCTGACCCGCTGTACAAAGCCTGCGCCAAAGCCCACCAGGATCAAAAGAATTGCTTGCAAAGGATCCATTTTTTCACCGCCTTTGATTGCTCGGAATCACTTCAAAAACTTTATCGCCGTTGCAACGTAGGCAAGGACTCCCTTCCACAAAACGTCCTCATCCACGTCAAACGCGGGATTGTGATTGGTTTTTACGAGATTTTTTTCCTTGTTATTGGTATGCAAAAAGAAGTACACACCGGGAATTTCGGAGGAATAGTTGGCAAAATCGTCGGAGCCCATCAAGGCGGAAGAGATCCGTGTTTTTACCCCATCCTCGCCCAGAGCCTCCCGAATGGCATCCTGCATACAAAGGCTCAAAGCCTCGTCGTTGAAAACGGTGCGGCTGCCTTTTTTGACCTCCACGTCGCATTCCCCGCGAAAAGCCTTTGCAATATTTTCTCCAATGGCGATCAGCCTTGTTCCGATAAAATCGCGGATGGCATCGTCCTGAACCCGTGTGCTTCCCTTTAATACGGCAGTCTTGGGAATGGTATTGTGGTCCTCCCCTGCCCGGAAGGTGCCGAAGCTGATGACCGCTTTCGTCCCCGCGGGAAGCTCACGGGCGGATATTTCCTCGCAGGCGTTGACGATCCGCGCCCCGATGAGAATGGGATCCACACCCCGCTCGGGGAAAGCAGAATGGGTTCCCTGACCGTGAACCGTAAAGGTGAATTTATCCTTGCCTGCCGTCACCGGTCCGGGCAGCACGATGAGATCTCCCGCACTGAAATCGTCTCCCGCAAGATTGCCCACGTGCAAGGCGCAGATCCCATCCACTCCGTCAATGGCACCAAGCTTGAGCATCTCCTTTGCGCCGGTCGCCGTCTCCTCACCCGATTGGAACAAAAGGCGCACTCTTCCCCGAAAATACTCTTTGTTTTCATTCAATATCTTTGCCGCGATCAGAAGAGTAGCGGTATGAGCATCGTGACCGCAGCCGTGCATCTGCCCGGGAATCTCCGAAGCAAAGTCAAGCCCCGTCTCCTCCTGAACGTGCAAAGCATCCATATCGGCACGGAAGGCAAGGGTCTTCCCCTCTCCCGAGCCCACGATCTCGGCAATCAATCCGTCATCCTCGGGATTCAACCTATAAGGCACGCCGATCTGATCCAGATATGCAGAAACGATCCTGCGCGTTTTCGGAAGCTCTCCTCCGATCTCGGGAACCTTGTGCAACGCCCGCCGCAACTCGATCAATTCCTTCTCAAAGCGTCTGCATTCTGCTACGATGTTCATATCCATTCTCCTTCAGAAAAATTCTTCACTTCCCTTATTCTACCACTTACTCCCCCCCGATGCAAGCAAAAAAGACTTCTTCCGAAGTCTTTTTTGCTTGATTTATTATATCCCGCATTATTTGAGAAGCCTACACTTGTTATTTCTGTCCGAAATGAAAACAAGGATTTCCTTCGCGGATTTTTTTACTGACTCAGCATTCTCCGCCGCAACCGCTTCTGAAAGAGCGGAAAAAGAAAGCGTAATTTGCTCCTCAACGGTTGCAAGAGCATCACTGGACATCGGATCGGAAAACCGAATCGCTTCCGCTACCCGTTTGCATTCCTCTCGGATCTCATCCGTAGTAGCCCGCTCCTGTAACCCCAGTGCGTTCACCGTCATAGACTTGATGAATGAAGTCTTTGCATTGATCTTGTCATCAATTTTACCGACGATTTCTGTGGCAGCTTTGGCTTTAACTATAGAAACAGCGCTAAATCCAAAGATTGCAGCGCAGATAATCGCGGTAACCCAAGCAGGAAAATCAGGGATCAGCATCAATACACTGCCAATAATCGTAATGGCGATCAATGCCGAGTAGCTTTCAGTAATCAGGGGAAGATTCAAGAAAAACTTTTCATTATTCTTAGAATCAAATGCCATTTTTGCACAAAAAAGTTGCCCCGCAAATGCGGCGAGGATCACCACCCAAGCAATCCAGAAGCGAAAATCGTAATGGATTACGTACCCGGGGATAATCGGTTGCACAAGAAAGACGACCAAGTTATAAATTGTGAAAAGAACCGCCCAACAAGTTGCGTAAAACTTAAAATTCTTTTTCATCGTTCCGTTCCTCCATCAAAGCTTTTCGCCACATTCCAGGCAGAATTTTGCGCCGGCGGGAAGCTCTGCTCCGCATTTTTCGCATTTTGCCACAAGAATAGCGCCGCATTCCATACAGAATTTTCCTTTGGCAGTTTTCTTTCCACAGATAGGACAAATCGTTTTATTTTCGGTAAGATTTTCAATTTTCGTGCCGCATTCCGGGCAGAATTTGGAATTTGTGGGAACTTCACTGTTGCAATTGGGGCAGGTAATTTTAGTGGGTTGTTGAGCTTCGGTCGCAGAAGCAACACCAAAACCTTTGAGCATTTCACTCATTTGAGGAGCCATAGCTCCTGCAGCAGCCATACCAACACCAAGACCGATCATATCGCCGGCAATGCCGCTTCCACCGCCACCACTACCAAGATTCATATTTCCGATGCCTTCCGCATATGCCTTTTGCACCTCGGCTTGGAGTACGTCCTTTTCGGAGTAGCCTTTGGCACGCATTACTTCTGCTTCTGCCAGACCTGACATTCTTGCGGCTTGAGCTTCAGTCTGAGCGCGGATCAGTTCTCTTTCAGCTTCCATTTTCGCCATTTCCGTTGCGGTCTTTTCTTTTTCCAAGGCAGCTTCGCGCTCGGCGGCAGTGATTGCAGCGGCAGAAGCGGCTTGCGCCGTCTTGATGGCAGTCTCCGCTTCAACGCTCTTCTGTTGCAAAGAAAGAGCGTGTAGATCACGGATTTTTCTGAAATTGGGATCTTCCTCGGGCAGAACCACATTCGTTACGTAAAATTCGGGAATGGTCAGTCCGTATTCCTCAAATCCGGAAAGAATACTGTTTTTCAAAACACCGGACAAAAGACCGAGGTTTTCATCAATCTCCAGAATATTCAAGCTATGAGTTTTAATGCAAGAGGCAAGCTTTTCCTTTACCGCCGAAGAAATTAACGGACGGAAAGAAGCTTGCAAGGACTTGGCAAAGCCGCCGTTTTCATCTTCCCAAGCAATGCCCTTCATCGTACCGACCAATTTAGTAAGAAGCTTTCGGGAATCGGATACGGCAAGATTCATCTCACCGCAAGCACCGATCTCCAAGGGAACACCGTATGTAGGCTCCAAAAAGCGAACTCTGCTATCCGTCCCCCATTTGATCGACATCTGCACAGTCTTATTGATAAAGTAAACCTCGCAATGGAAGGGATTTTTCCCTGTAGCACGCTTTAAGAAACCACCGATTTTCGGGATATTCTGCGTTTCCAAGGTATGACGACCCGGACCGAACAGATCCAAGGCCTCACCGTTCATAAAGAAAACTGCTTCTTGATTTTCGTGAACAATGAGCTGGGTCATCGTATTAAAATCCGTTTTGGGATGCTTCCAAATAAAGGTGCTGTTATCACCTTCGTATTGAATGACGCTAGCAAGTGCCATAATCATTTCCTCCGTTGTTTTGAAAGGTAATCTATCTTTTCAGTTTTTTCAACTGAAAAATCGAGTGTGATGACGGGGCGGATTCCAAGTCTTGTGTTTACATCAACCGTTTTCACGACAACCTGGAGACCATTGCCGGAAGAAGGCATGAAAATATTTCCGTCAGAATCCGGCAAAAGGAAGTAATCTTGCTTGTCTTCACCTTTTACATTTTTATATGAAAGAGGTTCAAGTATCTTTTGGGTAGGCAAAGAAACCAAATCTTTAGCCTCTCCTTGAGGTACAAGAAAACTCCGCTCTATTTCATTGAAATTGGAATACAGAAATTCCTCATTCAACCATTTTCTTACCCCGGAATTTTCCCAGTTTCGCGCGTAAGGCGGTGTTGTTGAAAGATACATCGTTTGCTTATTCACAGTCTTGCAACTAATGAGCACCAATCGCTCTCCGTCGTTTTCCGCCACGTGCCAATACTGCTTTCCAAAATAGATTCTATCCTCAATTTTACCGCTTTTCAGGAGATTTTGAAATAGCTGTTGTTTTTTTGCAACCTCGACTAGCTGTCCTGCATCTTTATACTCGGGAATTTCAGCAAAAAGTTTAATAGCAAGGCTATAATCACCTTGTTCAAAAAAACTATATGCTTCTTCATAAACTCCGCGTATATGCTGCTCACGTTTGATAACCGAAAAAGCAGCAAAACCCGCTACACAAACCAAAATCAAGGCGACTTGCATTGCCACGATTCCTTTCCATTTTTTCAGGAGTTGTTTTGCTCCCGGAAATTCGGGAATCTTTTTAATCTCTTTGATTGCACGAGAAAGGCAGGGGATGATAAAACCCTTTGCTTTTTTCTTGGCAAAATTATAAACGGTACTTTCGTTATAAGCAGAAAGCCTTTTCTTTAAATTCGGATCTGCAAAAATGAGAGTGTTTTGGTATTGCTTGTTTTTTTCCAGAATTACGTTCCCTTTGGCAAGATCTTCCTCGACAGATACTTCTTTTTCCAACATCAAAAGACCCAAATAAACTTCGGCGCATTCCGGATCAACGCCAAGAGCGGAATTGAGACAAAGTTCAGCCTGTCGCCAGGCTTTCCGGCTCAAAAAGCGAAATGCCTTTTCCAGAGTCTCAGCCGTGGAAAAAGAGGAGGAGTTTTGGGTCGCAGTCTCGGTTTTGCCCAAAAGTTTTTGGATTCCTCGAAGAAGATCCTGATGGAAACCGATCTTCTCCATATCCTGCGCTTGCAGATTTTTAAATTCACCGGGAAGCTCGTAGGCATCCATATCCTTGTAGCAAGGAATAATCGTTTTGCTTTTATCCTCTCGCATCAGATCAAGGAAGCGGCTCCACTCATTTTTCACCCATACCGCATTGAAATACTCGGGATCGGTTCCAAGGGCAAGCATCACCTTAGCAGAATGAAGTGCCGCGAAGATATAAGGCTCATATTCTTGCCCCAACTTATCCTCTAAAGTAATACGGGCAAAGAATACCTTCAATCCTTTTTCAACCAAGCGGTCGTAAATATCCTGGGCAAGAACGCTATCCTGCGTTCTTTTTCCGCTATCATCCGTCTCCTTATAGCAAATGAATACGTCGAAGGGCTTTTCTCTCTGAACGATTGCCAGAATATCCTTTTGCAAAGCATCAATGACTTTGGCTTCGTTTTCATACACCTCGTTTGCCGCAGAATCGGCGTGCTTCAAAGTCAATTTGTAATTGTTGTCGTCGAAAATGCTTTCGAAAGAAGTTCTGTGACAAGTGGGAATTTTTTCAGCGGTTTTCGGGTCGTCCACATATTCAATGCCGTATTTACAAAGGCAAAGCCCCCAATAAGCTTCCGCTTCCTCGGGATATTCCGCAACAATACTTTCATAAATGGTCGAAGCCCGATCAAATTCGCTGGCGATACGGAGTCTGTTGGCGCGATTAAAAAGATTGGTCTTCTTTTCGTTGTCCGCTCCGGGTATCGTTTGCTTTGTTCCGCAATACTCGCAAGTAGCAACGCGTAGCCCATCCGTAATTTCAAGACTACCACCACACATTTTACATTTAAAAATTGCCATACTTCCCTCCTACATTATATGTTTCGCACATTATATGCTTCGCAGTAAAACATTTGTAATTGTCATTTTTCAATCAAATGCAATAAAAAGCGGTAGCAATAAGATCGAAAATGGCGCTTCTCTATTTAAACACTCAAAATAGAGAATTCGCCAAAATCACCGCCTGTTCGACGTAATCATCATATGACAAACTGTCATATTTGTCAAGAACAAAATATGACATAATGTCATTGAGGTGAGTGGATGAAAAACAACTTAAAAATACTTCGAAAAAAAGCGGGATATACGCAAATTGCCGTACAAATGAAAACCGGAATTGAGCAGGCATTGCTTTCCAAATTCGAAAACGGAGAACGGGTACCCCCAACCGAAACCTTAATTCGTCTTGCAGATTTTTATAACGTCAGCATTGATTATATTCTTTGTCGAACAGACAACCCCAAAATACAAAAATAGCCGTGAATTTTCACGGCTATTTTTTATACCACACATCGTCAACTTGACAAGCAAAAAAAGACTTCTTCCGAAGTCTTTTTGGTTTTTTAAAAGGGATCGCGAAGATCGCTTTTCACAGTTCTTCAATTGTTACGCAGCATCGCGTTACGTCCGTGCCATTTCCGTTTCGGAGAACGACAAGAGTATCTTCGTCAATGACGAAGGGCTGCCCAGCATCGCCGCAGGAATAGAATCCCGCGTAATGTCCGCCGAAATCCTCGCCGCCTCGGGACAGACGGATCGGTTCGCTCCAGTGGATCAGATCGTCGCTTTCGCGAAGCTCCATGATGGGATGCACCATACCGCCGTTGGGCTTCGGATGGGTGTGGGAGGAGGACATCAGAAACTTTTTATACTTTTTCAGATACACCACCTTGGGATGCCATCCGCCCAAGGCAACAGGCGTTTCCTTCCCCAGATTGCCCGCTTCACAGAAGGCTCCGTCGTAAAATTTGACAAAGTCCCCCATAACCCCGTCAGAGCGCTTTCTCGTTCGAGCAACGTAAATATCGCAGTTCGTCCAGCACCGCTTCTCCGTATCCGCCTTGATCATATTGTAAAACAGATAGATGTACTCCCCCTCCGGCTCCACGTAGATCGAAAAATCTCCGCTGCCGAATGAAATTGCACCCATAGGCTGACCCAGCTTTCCGTCCCCTTCCGGATTAAAAGCCTCAGTGAAGCAGACCGTTTCCGCAGTCAGTACCCAGCGGTCAAACACCCAGCTTCTGCCCTCGTCATCGGAGTGCATCAAGCCAACGTGTCTGAAATCAGAATCGAAAGCGGGCTTGGTACAGTAACCAAAGGCATCGTAACCGCTTCCCCGCCCTTTCCAAGCAGTTTCGTTATGGAAAAAGCAGAAAAAGCGATGGGTCGCGGGACAAATATAAAGACCGAAAGGCCAAATACAGCCGCGGGGCTTGATCCCCTCGGGATAACGGATCCCCGAGAAGGCGTAACTTGCATGTCCGTCTCCAAAGCACAAATCAATGGGATACAGCTCCTTGAGATCCTCCTGGGTTTGCCCGGAAAACATTGCAACGTGTCCGGAATTCGTATGACCAGCAATGGCAAACAAACGTCCGTCCGTATCCCTGTACATCGCCATAGTCCCGTCCTGGCGGATCCCCTCCGCTCGCTTGAATTGCGTTTCGGCATCCTCTCCCACAACAAAACGGTGCGTTCTTAAAAAGCTCATACAAAACTCCCCTTCCGTTGAAACCGCTTGCTTATTTCTTATGCTGTAATTGAAAATCGGGCTTTCTGCTTTGCTCCAGCCGTACACCCGTATAGGTTCTGTTGACCGAGTCTGCCTCCCGCTCGTCTTTCACGGAGTAAAAGTCCTCGAACAAAGTCTCTCTCAGCTCGGAAAATCTATGCAAATGATAGGACTGAACCAAATAGAACGCGCCGCAGATTTTGCATCGCACCAATCGTCGTGCGCCGTCCTTCCCGTCATCCCAACGGAACAAGAACCACCGAATACTTCCGTCCCGATTTTTCGGCATCGGATCGTATTCTTTTATGATTTCAAAATCTTCTTTCTCACAGCAAGTCATTGTTTCTCTCGGTAAATTGCATTTTGATGTATCATTGATACCCGATTTCTTCTATGATGTTTTTGATCAATTTGTTGGAATCAGCATCCGCTTCTGCATATATGACGGTGTTTCCCACCCTTGTGCATACCGTATAGTAGTTCTCATACTTCACCCA
>JAZPZL010000119.1:0-4680 GCA_045544655.1 Eubacteriales bacterium | reverse complement strand
TCTTCCTAAGACCGCTTGGCCCCGACTTAGCTCACGGCGTCATAAGCGTTTGCCGGGGTAGCACCGAAATTGGTACCGAGGCGCAAATACATCAAGGACTGATTCGCCGGCTGATTGCCGTTCACGTGGGTACGGCTCTTTGCTTCAACGTAGAAGTTCAGTCCGTTTTCGTCATAGTTGCCGTAAACGCGGAGATATTTGGGTCTGACCTCGCTTGCCTTCTCGGCAACCTTATTGTTGATGGTACCCTCAGAGGTGAAAACACCGCTGGAGTTGCCGTCACCGTCGGTTCTTTCGGCAAGCAAGATGTAATCTTCGTTGTCATTCTTGACACCGTCTACCGTAACGTTGGCTTCGGTCAGGTACATCTTGGGATGATCCTGATTCAGAAACTCGAGCGCGTAGGGAAGAGGCGCCGGGGGCGTCGCACCGGATTCCGCCGTTACGGGATTCAGTGCGGAGAACGTGGGAAGAAGCATAGCAACCATGCAAAAAGCGGCTACGATCTTCCAAAGGGTTCTTCTTTTCATAGCGTTTTTCCTTTCTTTTTTTGGATATTCATACCATTATATACAACTATCCATTGTTAGTTACATTTTATCACCGATTTGCCAAATTGGCAATAGTAAATTAGTAGTAAAACGGACGCCTGTTTTTGTGCAATTTAACAATTAAAATTATATAATAGTAGGAAAAAGAAAAAGCGCTCTCGATTATTGCATCGAAAACGCGCTTTTGATCCTATTTTTCATTAAAAGGGCAGTTGTCGCATTTGGGATTCTGCGCCTTGCAATGCTCCCTCCCCAGAAAAATGATTCGGTGACAAAAATCTGCCTGCTCCGCTTTCGGTACGATCTTTTCCAGATCTTTCGTCACGATAGAGGGATTTGCAGAGCTTGTCAAACCGAATCTGCCGGATAGACGAATAAGGTGGGTATCCGCTACGATATGAGGATCACCGAATACGTCTCCCATCATTAGATTGGCGATTTTCTCTCCGACCCCCGGGAGAGCGAGCAGGGCTTTTTTATCTGCAGGGACGGTCCCGCCGTAATCCCGAACGAGGATCCGGCTCATTTCCAGGATCTGTGCCGCCTTGGTGCGATATAGACCGCAGGGCTTCACCGCCTCCTCCAGCTCGCATATTTTGGCATTGGCAAAAGCATTTGCATCGGGATACTTTTTGAAAAGCGGTACGGAAACCTCGTTGACCCGCTTATCGGTGCATTGAGCGGAAAGACGCGCCATAACCAGAAGTTTGAATGGATCACCGCCGAATTCCAGGGCGCAGGATGCCTCGGGATAGAGCTGCTTCAGAATATCGTGGATCGCCTCTGCCCTTGCTTTTTTTTCCCTTGGAAAACGGGGCAATGCGGGACATTTTTTTGTGTTCATTCTTTTTCTCCTTTTTTCACCTTGAATCGATTATAAAATATGACTTTTTGAAAGTCAATACCGCTTTTTTCCAATCCGGACTTGTTTTTTTCTATTCTATGGTGTAAAATAAATACATAGAGTTTTGCGAAGGAGTAAAAACTATGAATCAAGTAATTGCTTTAGTCGGAATGTGTGGCAGCGGAAAAAGCGTTTGCTGCGAGGAATTCCGCGCACGCGGTTGGGACTATGTTTACTTCGGCGGCGTTACTATGAAGGAATTGGAGAAAAGGGGATTGGAGCGGAACGAGGTCAACGAGCGCAGCGTTCGCGAGGAGCTTCGTGCCACCTACGGTCCCGCGGCGTTTGCCATTCTTCTGAAGGATGAGATCTCCGAAAAGCTGGAGAAGAATAACGTTTGTCTGGACGGGCTTTATTCCTGGTCGGAGCTTTTGGTTCTTCGCGAGGCTTTGGGGGACCGCTTGACCGTGGTTGCCATTATTGCCGAGCGCAAAAAACGTTACGGAAGGATCGCTCAGCGTACCGTCCGCCCCTTGACACCCGAGCAGGCGGAGAGCCGTGATATTGCCGAGATTGAAAAAATGGAAAAGGGAGGTCCCATTGCAATGGCGGATCTGTTTTTGTTCAACGACGGTTCCGAGGCTGAATTCCGCTCTGCCACCCGCGCCTTGCTCGACCGTGCCGAAGCGGGTCAGCTTTGAGAAGATTCTTTTTTATTGACAAACTCGTTTTTTTCGGCTATAATTTTCCTCGGCTAATTTTTTGAAAAAAGGATGGAATGAATCGTTTTGAAAAAAATGACGAATGACGTGGCTTACGATTTTCGCAGTATGATCGCGAATTCCGCAGGTCGCTTGTCCGAAAAGGACTATTTGGTATATAAACGTGGCGGCGGATTGGAATCCGTCACCTACGGCGGCTTTGAGGAGCGCGTACGCGCTTTGTCCGAGGCGTTTCTGGATTTGGGGCTCGGCGGTGCAAGCATTGCCGTGATCGGTGATACCAGCCCCGAGTGGATCATCACGTATCTTGCTACCGTTATTACGGGCGGCGTGATCGTCCCCTTGGATAAAGAGCTTTCTGCGGAAGCGGTTCGCGGTTTTATCAAGAAGGTCGGATGCAAGGCGGTGGTCTACGGGCAAAAGCTCGCCTCCCATTTTGAAGGCGATTTTGAAGACCTGGCTTCATTGGACTTCAAGATTCCCTTTGATCCTGCATTGACGGAAAGTGAGGGTACCCGTCCCGAAAAGGGCGTCGTTCCTTTCCTGCAGATGCTGAATTACGGAAGAAGTCTCGTTGCAGGCGGCAGTGAAGAATACGATAGTGTTCCCGTGGATATGGAGAAGGTTTGTGCCATCCTCTTTACCTCCGGCACCACCGGTTCTTCCAAGGGCGTAATGCTCTGTCAGAAGAATATCATTCACGCGGTCAATGCATCTTACCGCACCACCGGCTTCGAGGAAAACGATACCATCGTGTCCGTGCTTCCCATTCATCATACCTACGAGATGACCTGTAGCATTCTTACTGCGCTCTTCATCGGTGCGACGGTGTGCATCAACGATTCTCTCAAGTATATCGTGCGTAACTTCCAGTTGTTTAAGCCCACGGGACTCGTTTTGGTTCCTCTTTTCGTTACCACCGTTTACAAGAGGATCTGGGATACTGCCCGCAAGAGCAAAAAGGATAAGCTTCTCCGCGGAAGCATTGCCGTTTCCGACGCTTTGCTTAAGGTGAAGGTGGATACAAGAAAGTATCTGTTCAAGAGCGTGCGCGACGTTTTCGGCGGAAGACTGAAGCGTATTATTTGCGGCGGCGCTCCCATGCCCCCCGATCTGGTTGCTGAATTTGAATCCTTCGGTATCAAGCTGTGCCAGGGCTACGGTATCACCGAGTGTGCGCCGCTGCTCAGCGTTTGTCCCGAGGATGATAACCGTCCCGGCTCTGTCGGACCTCCCATTCCCGGCGTTCAGGTCAAGATCGACGTGGAGGAGATCGAGGACGGCAAGGAGATCGGTGAGATCATGGTCAAAGGCCCCAATATTATGAAGGGCTATTTTGAGGATAAAGAGGCAACGGACGAGGTGCTTTCCGGCGCTTGGTTCCGTACGGGTGACTACGGTTATCTGGATGAAGACGGCTTTATCTTTATCACCGGCAGAAAAAAGAACGTAATCGTTCTGAACAACGGTAAGAACGTATTTCCCGAGGAGATCGAAGAGTATCTTTACAAGTTTGAGCTTGTGGCGGAATGCGTGGTTATCGGCAGAAAGAATGCTGAGGACAACGTAGAGGTTACCGCTTTGATCTATCCTGATTTTGCCAAGGCGGAGGAAATGGGACTCGGAACCGATCTGAACGAGATCGGCGGAGTCATCAAAGAGAAGATCGCGGAATTGAACCGTTCTCTTCCTTCCTTTAAGCAGGTCAGAGGACTCGAAATGCGTAGAACCGAGTTTGAAAAGAACACCTCGAAGAAGATCATTCGATACAAAATTAAATAGGAGATGCTGTTATGTTTGAAGAAGTAAAGAAGATTTTGGTAGAAGAGATGGAAGTTGATGCGGAGCTGATTACTCCCCAGGCTGAATTCGTCAACGATTTGAAGCTGAACTCTTTGGATATTGCGGATTTCGTACTGCTTTGTGAGGATAAGTTCGGTGCAGAGATCGAGGAGGATCAGATCCATACGATCCTTACCGTTCAGGATCTTTGCGATTACATTGCCGCTCATGCCTGAAAAAGCAAGGAAACTCCATATCGTTTTAGTTGAACCCGAGATTCCTCAGAATACGGGAAATATTGCAAGAACCAGCGCCGCTACCGGCGCAGTTTTGCACCTTATTGAGCCTCTCGGCTTTGAGATCAGCGACCGCTATCTGAAGCGGGCGGGGCTTGACTACTGGCAATATCTGGAATTACATACTTATCCGAATCTCGAGGATTTTTTTGAGAAAAATCGGGGAGAGTATTATTTCTTTACTACGAAGGGAAAGAAGAATTATACTCAGACCACTTACGAAGGGGAAGTGTATCTCTTTTTCGGCAAGGAAACCAAAGGGCTTCCCGAGGATCTGATCCGCGCGAATCTCGATCGCGCCGTGAGACTCCCGATGCGGGAAAAGATACGAAGCCTGAATTTGTCTAATTCCGTTGCCATCGCCGTGTACGAGGTACTTCGTCAGTGGGATTTTGAAGGATTTCAGACTGAGGGATTTTTGCCGGAGGTGTAAAATGAAACGTTATCTTCGCGTAATTATGCCCATTCTGACGTTTCTCGTTCTT
>JAZPZL010000118.1:0-3729 GCA_045544655.1 Eubacteriales bacterium | reverse complement strand
GTCCAGGGTGGTGATCTCCTCACCCCGGGTCGCGCGGCGCACGATGATGGTATCGTCCTTCAGATCTCTGCGATCAAAGGCGTGCATGGGCTGACCGAATTCCTTCAGCACGTAGTTGGTAATATCCACGATGCCGGAAATGGCGTTGATGCCCACCAGGGCAAGTCTTCTCTGCATCCAGGCGGGAGAAGGAACCACCTTCACGTCCTCTACGGCGTGACCGATGTAACGGGGACAAAGCTCGGGTGCCTCCACGGAAATTGTGAAATCAATGGTCTTACCGTTTTCGGTATAAGACAGATCGGGCATACGGAAGGGCTTTTTCAAAACGGCGGCAACCTCGCGGGCAATGCCGATGATGCTCTGGCAGTCGGGGCGGTTTGCGGTGATGGCAATATCAAAGATCACCTCGTCCAGACCTACGATGGGCTTCACGTCTGCGCCCACGGGGGCATCGTCGGGAAGCTCAAGCAGTCCCAGATACCCTGCGCCGGGATACAGCTCCTCGCTCAGACCAAGTTCAATACCGGAGCAGAGCATACCGCAGGATTCCTGACCGCGGAGCTTGCCTGCCTTGATGGTCATTACGCCCTCGATGGTCACGTGATCCTTGGCAGTGGCGTAAACGGTTGCGCCCACCAGAGCCGCGGGGAATTTTTTACCCGTGCGAACGTTGTCCGCGCCACAGCAGATCTGGAAGGTACCGTGCTCACCGCAATTCACGCGGCAAACGCTGATGTGGGTATCGGGAATGAGCTCACACTCCTCCACGAGACCGACCACAACGCCGGAAATATCCTTACCGATTTCGTTTACTTCTTCAACCTCGAAGCCTGCGGAGAAAAGCTTTTCTTCCAATTCCTTCGCGGAAACGTCGATCTCCACGTAGTCCTTCAGCCAACTAAGCGGTGCCAGCATATTCTTTCTCCTCCCTTCTCAGTCGCGGAACTGTCCCGCAAAGCGGGTGTCCGATTCAAACAAAGTTTTGATGTTGTTGATGCCGTATTTGAGCATGGCGATTCTTTCCACACCCATACCGAAGGCAAAGCCGGTATATTCCTCGGGATCAATGCCGCAGTTCTCCAGCACGTGGCGGTTTACCATACCTGCGCCAAGCACCTCGATCCAGCCGGTTCCCTTGCAAAGCTTACAGCCCTTTCCTCCGCATTCGAAGCAGGAAACGTCCACCTCTACGCTGGGCTCGGTAAAGGGGAAGTAAGAGGGACGCAAACGGGTCTTAACACCCTTACCGAAGATCTTTTCGGAAAACAGATCCAGCATACCCTGCAGATCGCAAACGGAAATTCCCTTATCTACAACCAAGCCCTCCATCTGGGAGAACATGGGAGAGTGGGTAGCGTCGTCATCGGAGCGGAATACCTTGCCGGGGGAAAGGATCTTGATGGGGGGCTGAGTCTTCTCCATTACGTGGATCTGTCCGGCACTGGTCTGGGTGCGGAGCAAAAATCCGGGAGAGAGATAGAAGGTATCCTGCATATCTCTTGCAGGGTGATCCTCGGGGGTATTCAGCGCGGTGAAGTTGTAGTAATCGGTCTCGATCTCACTGCCCTCAAAGATCTCAAAGCCCATGGAGGAAAAGATCTCGATCAGCTCGTTCTGCACCAGAGTATTGGGATGGAGAGAGCCAAAGCTGCGCTTTTCGCAGGGCTCAGTCACGTCCACCTTCTCGGAAGCGATCTTTTTCTCCAATTCCTTTTTGTGGAGCTTGGCATCGGTCTCCTCGAAGAGGGCAAGCGCCCATTCCTTTACCTCGTTGATGCTTTTACCTACTGCGGGGCGATCCTCCTTGGGAACGTCCTTGAGTCCCTTCATCAAAAGGGAAATTTTTCCTTCCTTATTATCGAGGAAGGTTTTGCGGAATTCATACAGAGAGCGGGAGGTTTCAAAGCTGTCGATCTTCTCCAGAATCTCACTGCGAATCAGTTCCAGTTTTTCTTTCATAGCCGTTTCCTTTCTGAAAATATAAAAAGCTCCCATCCTGCTTCAGGACGAGAGCATAGCTTCGCGGTACCACCTGAATTTCGGGCAACGCCCGACAACTCAAAAAGCCTGTAACGGGGCAAACCGCAGCAGGCTAACTTCCTTCACCTGCCGTGCTCCAAAGGGAAACGCACCGTCTCTCCCACCCGAAGCGCTTCCAGCCGACGACGCTTCTTCTCTGTTGAGCTTTCCGAAAAACGGGCACACTTTTTCTTTGCATTTACCAAGGTATTTTATTACATATTTCATTTTTTGTCAAGAAAAACCTTGACGAATTCCAAAGAATCGTATATAATGATAACGAGTCTCAATAAGAAAGGAGGAGCCGCCATGAAAAAAAGGAATACGGCGCAGAAAAGTGCAATATTTTCTGAACTCGCTTCCCGATGTGACCACCCCTCCGCTCAAAAGCTTTACGAGGACCTGAAGGAAAAGTACCCCAATCTTTCCCGTGCAACGGTGTACCGCGTATTGAGCGCCGCCGCCGATGAGGGAGAGATCCTCCGTATTCATGCAGGCAAAGAGGATCACTTCGACGGAACGCAGAATCATTGCCACATCATCTGTACCCGATGCGATCACATTTTCGACGCCACCTTCCCCCAAAACGTCATTCCCGCCTTACAGCAGGAATCCGGCTATCGGGTAACGAACAAAAACGTAGTCTTCTACGGTCTTTGCCCCGATTGCCAAAAGGAAGGCTGACCCCTTTTCGGCAGCCGGGAGCGCGGGATCATCCCGCGCTCTTTCTTTTTCCCTTTTTGTAGGTGCTGTGAAAAAAACGGTAAGTATGTTCCTTTTTTGAAAAAAAGGAACCGAAAAAACTTCCCCGAAAGAGTTTTATATTTTTTGTGCGATCATTGCAAAAATCCACCGTAAGGCGGTAGATCGCTCCCGCAGACGAATGAAAAAAATATGCAGAGAAGAAAATGCTATGGATGCACGATCCATAGCATTTTTCATCGTTCGTTTATTTCAATGGGTATTTTCCGGGGAAGTTGACGTGGTACAGGAGATAGATGGCGTCGTCCAGGTCTTCCTTGCCGCTGGAGTCAAAGTCCACAGGCTGATTCAAGGGATACTTTTCGGGAAAATTGACGTAGTACAGAAGATAGATGGCGTCATCCAGAGTGATGCCTTCTACACCGTCCAAGTCCCCGGGAACGTAGGGCGGTCTTTCATAGCCACATTCGTTGCAGATCAGATCCTCGGAAGAATCATAAACGTGCTTAGTGGTGCGGGTGGCATCGCAAGCACTGCAGCTTGAGTCACAAGCGTTGTCAATATAATGCCAGGTGGCGGATAAAAGAGAATCGTTTCCGCTTTCGCGAACGATCAGATTGCGATCCTTCACCGATCCCGTGTACCAGATATCCGTGATCACGCAACCGTTGAAGGCGTTGCTCTTGATGGTGGTAACACTCTTGGGTAAAACGATCTCCTTTAGAGCAGTGCAGTCTGAAAAAGCGGAAGAATCAATGGCGGTCACTCTGTTCGGGATGGTTATGGAGGTTAGCGAATAACAAGAAGAAAAGGCGGAGCTTCCGATGGAGGTCACGCTACCGGGAATCTCAATGGAAGTCATACTTTTGCAATAGTTAAATGCATAATTTCCAATGGAGGTGACGCTGTCGGGAATGGTGACGGAGGTGAGGTTGCTACACCAAGAAAAGGCGGAGCTTCCAATGGAGGTCACGCTACCGGGAATCTCAATGGAAGTCATACTTT
>JAZPZL010000117.1:0-7515 GCA_045544655.1 Eubacteriales bacterium | reverse complement strand
CTTGCAGCAAAAGAAAAAGCGGACTGTATTCATCCAGAACGGGAACGGACGCAAAATAATCCTCCATCGCCCGTCTTTTTTGGGGACCGATGCCGTTTCGTTCACCAATCTCAAGAATCTGCTCTGCGGAAAAAGCCTGGTCGGCAAAGGGACCGATCAAAATGATTCTTCTCTGTCCTTCAAGAGAAAGGGGAAAAACCAAATAGGAAAACTCCAGCGCATCCCTGAAACGTCCCACGGTGCAAGGCTTTATTCTTCCCAAAGAATCACGCAGAGAAGTCTTGACCAGCTCAGAACGTTCAAAGAAAAGCTTGATCCCCTCATCCAAAAGATCCTCCAAAACGCTGCTTTCTTCCGCTACGGTAACTCTTACCCGACTTTTTCGGAAGGTTTCCGATAAAAGCTCAAATTCATTGTCGCGCATTTATACGACCTCCAAGCATTTTTATCATTTTTCCTAATACCTACCTATAACTTAACATATCACTCGTGCATTTGCAACGATATTTCTCGACTTTATATGAAAAAAATACAAAAACATATTAATATTTTACACCTGAAATCCAACAAATATCGTTTATACTAAAGATAGTAAGACCCCACAAATAAATACAGAAAAGAGGAAAAGCTATGGCTAAAAAAGAAGTCAAAGTTGACCAGAACGGTCATCGCAAATTCGGCATTCGAGACAGCGTTGCCTATGCAGCCGGTGATTTAGGCTGTAATATGAGCTTTGCGCTGAAAGGCACCATGTCCATTTTCTGGACGCAGTTTATGGGTATGGATCTTTGGTATGCGCTCCTTTTGATCATTGTACAGGTTTGGGATGCCATCAACGATCCCTTGATCGGCTCCATCATTGACGCAGACAAGCGTTCCTACAAGAGAAATAAATTCCTTGCTTATATTTTCTTCGGCTCCATCGGACTGATCGTTGGCGGTGCTTGTTGCTTCCTTCCCTTCCCCGGCGCCCCCACTTGGGCAAAGGCGATCATCTTTATCGCAGGCTACGTGGTATGGGATGCCTTCTACACCATCGCAAACGTACCTTACGGTTCTCTGCTCTCTCTCATTTCCAACGATGTAAAAGACAGAGCTTCCCTTTCCGCCTGGCGTTCCATCGGTTCCATTTTCGGAAATATGCTTCCCATGGTAATTCTCCCCTTCATCATTTACGATAAGAATAATAACCTGATCGGCGAGCGTGTATTCATTGCCGCGCTCATTATGGGCGTACTGGGCTTTATCTGCTTCCAGTTTATGATCCGCAATACCGAGATCCGCGTGGATATCAATCCTGAGTTGAAGGAAGAAGCACCCAAATTCAGCATTTTCAAAGCATTCGGAAACTTTGTGAAGAACCGCCCCGCAGTGGGCGCAACCGTTGCGGCAATGGGTATGTTCATCGGTATGCAGGGTGCTACCACCGCCGTTACCGTCATTTTTCAGTCTTACTTTAAAAATGTACAGATCTCCGGTATCGTTCAGCTCTTTGCGATGATCCCCATCGTCGTCTTCACCCCCCTTGCCAGAAAGGCAGTTGCCAAATACGGCAAGAAGGAGCTTGCCACCTTCGGTTCCATCGTTTCCATCGTAGCCGGTCTGGGTCTGTTCATCATCCTTCCCGGAAATACCGGTCTTGACCTGATCATCTACATCGTTTGTCAGCTCTTCTTCTCCCTGGGTCTCGGCATTTACTCCACCGTATCCTGGGCAATGATGGGCGACGCCATTGACTACAACGAATGGAAGACCGGCAGCCGCGAGGAAGGAACCGTTTATTCTCTCCATTCCTTCTTCCGTAAGCTGGCGCAGGGCATTGGTCCCTCTTTGATTCTCATCATTATGGTGGCCTTCGGTTACGTTGGTGAAAACGAAGGAAATCAGATCTGGGAAGTAGCCGTCAATATGCGCTACATCGTAGCCGCTACCTTCCTCTTCTCTGCGATCCTTCAATACGTGGGTCTGGGACTCATCTACAACCTGGATAAGAAGACCCTCGCAAAAATGAACCGCGAGCTCGGACGTGAAATCGAAGACTGATCTCTCTTGAAAAAAGCATAAATAAAGGGAAAACGTCCGACAAAAGCCTTTGTCGGACGTTTTTTCAGAAAATATTTGACCAAACCTGCACGGCAGGTTATAATATCCTTATCTTTTATTTGGAGGAAACTATGCGAAAGATTCTTAACCTGAACAGAAAATGGGCTTTTACCAAGCAGGCAAGCGAGATTCCAGCCGCAATGCCCGCTGATTGGAATTTTGTCAATCTCCCCCACTCCTGGAACGCCATTGACGGTCAGGATGGTAACAACGACTATTTCCGCGGAACGGCTTATTACGCCAAAACCATCAACAAAGCCGAGCTTCCCGTAGCAGATCGCTACTATCTGGAGCTGAGAGGCGCCAACTCCTCTGCCGACGTTTACCTCAACGGCAAGGCACTTGCTCACCACGACGGCGGCTACTCCACCTGGAGAGTGGATCTGACCGATGCAATGGAAGCGGTCAACCTTTTGGTCGTGAAGGTAGACAACTCACCCAACGAGACCGTATATCCCCAGATGGCAGACTTCACCTTCTACGGCGGTCTTTACAGAGACGTAAATCTGATCTGCGTCAGCGCGTCCCACTTTGATCTGGATTATTACGGTGCACCCGGTTTGATGATCACCCCCGAGATCTGCGGCAAGGATGCCA
Source organism: Eubacteriales bacterium (assembly GCA_045544655.1). Taxonomy (GTDB): domain Bacteria; phylum Bacillota; class Clostridia; order Oscillospirales; family SIG627; genus RGIG5579. The sequence goes on along the minus strand of JAZPZL010000117.1, from coordinate 4,815 downwards.
AGGTGGAGGTAGAAGTTTTCGTCACCGATCAAAAGCCGGAGCAGAAGCTGGTCTACACCATTTACGACAAGGAAGAAAACGCCATTGCTTCCATCACCTCTGCCGATAAAAAGGTAACCTTTGATATTGCAAACGTTCATCTGTGGCACGGCAGAAAGGATCCTTATCTGTATTGCTGTGAGGTTGAGCTGGTAGAAGGCGACGACGTTTTGGATAACGTTTGCAGCCGCTTCGGTTGCCGCAGCTTCCGCGTGGATCCCGAAAATGGCTTCATCCTCAACGGGGAAGAATACCCCCTGCGCGGCGTTTCCCGCCATCAGGACAGATGGGGCTTCGGCAACGCCCTTCTCCCCGAGCACCACGAGGAGGATATTGATCTCATTTGCGAGGTAGGCGCTACCACCATCCGTCTGGCTCATTACCAGCACGATCAGCATTTCTACGACCTTTGCGATGAAAAGGGTCTAGTGATTTGGGCAGAGATCCCCTACATTTCCAAGCATATGCCCGGCGGTCGTGAAAATACCATCAGCCAGATGAAGGAGCTGATCAGTCAGAACTACAACCATGCAAGCATCTGCGTTTGGGGTCTTTCCAACGAGATCGGCATCGGTGGCTCTGACGAGGATCTTTTGGAAAACCACCGCATCCTCAACGATCTTTGCCATACTATGGACAAGACCAGACTGACCACCATCGCCGCGGTTTCCATGTGCAAAATGGACGATCCCTATCTGCAGATCTCCGATCTGGTTTCCTACAACCATTACTTCGGTTGGTACGGCGGTGAAACGGATATGAACGGTCCCTGGTTTGATAAATTCCACAAGACCCATCCCAATATTCCCATCGGCTGTTCCGAATACGGCTGTGAGGCCTTGAACTGGCACACCTCCACCCCCACCCAGGGCCACTATACCCAGGAATACCAGACGTATTATCACGAGGAATTGATCAAGCAGTTCTTCAGCCGCAAGTATATGTGGGCTACCCACGTATGGAATATGTTCGACTTTGGCGCGGATGCCCGTAACGAGGGCGGTGAAAACGGACAGAACCACAAGGGTCTTGTCACCTTTGACCGCAAGTATAAGAAGGACGCCTTCTACGCCTACAAGGCATGGCTCTCCGACGAGCCCTTCGTTCACCTTTGCGGCAAGCGCTACGTTGACCGCGTAGAGGACGTGACCCGCGTCACCGTATACTCCAATCTCCCCGAAGTGGAGCTGTTTGCCAACGGCGTTTCTCTGGGCAAGAAGAGCGCCGAGGATCATTTCTTCTACTTTGACGTGAAGAATGAAGGCGAAACCCATCTGGAAGCCGTTGCAGGCGAATTTAAGGATTGCAGTGTGATCCGAAAGGTAGATACCTTCAACGAAGCCTACAGACTGGTGGAAAAGGGTGCGATTCTCAACTGGTTTGATATCGAAGCGCCCGAAGGCTACCTTTCCCTCAACGACAAAATGAGCGACGTCATCTCTACCCTCCAGGGCAAAATGCTCTTCATGGGGCTGGTTGGCAAGCTGATGGGCGGCAAGGGCAAAAAGGACGGCAAGAAGGGGGGCTCCTTCAAAGCGGCAGGCTTTGACGTAACGCCCGAAATGATGAGTATGATGGGCGGCTTCACCGTGCTTCGCCTGTTCACCCTTATGGGCGGTATGATGGACGTGAAATTCACCAAGGAAGAGCTTCTCCAGCTCAACGCCAAGCTAAACAAGATTAAAGCCCCCAAAAAGAAATAAAAAAATATGCACCAAAAAAGTGATATGCACCCCATTTTGGGGTGCATCTTTTTATGGTTTCGTAGGGCAATATTCCCCATGCGATGATCGGCCCACTCTCTTTATCCGATCAATACAATGACGATCAAAGCAATGACCGCCACCCAAATTAATACGAAAGGAATGGCATAATACCATTTTTCCGGCTTTCCGTTCCCCCACATCCCCTGCGCACGGCTGCGGCAAGAGGCAAATACGTCCTTCGGGATACACCTGATGCAAAGCGCGATCAGTGCCGGCAAAAGGATCAGATCATCCAAATACCCGAGAACGGGAATGAAATCGGGAATCAGATCAACGGGGGAAAGCGCGTACACGACCACCACCGCCGCAAGGATCTTTGCATACCACGGTGTTCGCCTGTCCTTTAACGCAAGGAATACCGCCGGAATATCCGTTTTCAGCTTTTTTGCACGCTCTTTTAAATCCAAGGGAATCCTCCTTATTCAACGCCCTGCATTTCCATAAGACTTCTCAGATCTCCCAAGCTCTTATCATACTGCCCGTGCGAGATGGCACCACTTTGCAAAAAAGTATCCAGTGTCTTTTTCTGCTGACGGAAAAGCTCTACCCTTTGCCAACGCTCCTTGGTCATCAGGTTTGAGTGACCCGTGCGGATCTCGTGGAGGAGCTTCACCTCAAGCCCTTCGGTCCTCCGTTGATAGACGAAGCCCAGCTTTTCCTGAACGCGGCGGCTTTTCTCGTTTCCCTCGTAATATCCGCACCAAATGCGATTCATTTTGAGATCTTCAAATGCGTATCGAAGCATCTCGCGAGCCCCTTCGGGAATGAGTCCCTGCCCCCAAAACTGCTTTCCGATCCAATAGCCGAGCTCGTATTCGTCATCCCCCTCCGCAAGGTCGTTGCGATGAAAGCCAATGCTGCCAATGGGGTTTCCGTTCTCCTTGAGACACACGGCGTAGGTCTCCGGCGCAGACAGCACCGTTCGAATGATCTCGCGGCTGTTTTCCACGCCGGTATGAGGCGGCCATCCGGCGGGCGGGCCTACCTCCGGGTCACAGGCGTATTTATAAAGTTCGTCTGCATCATCCTCGCACCAGGGCCGCAGGATGAGGCGTTTCGTTTCTAAAATCATAGCAATTCCCTTCACCGTCAGCGAAAATAATTTGCGATCTCTTCCATCCGACTCTCCTGCTTGACCGAAAAGGGACAACGGCTCTCACAATGACCGCAATGTAAGCAAGCCTCGGCATTGACCGACAGCTTCGTATAGTGATTTGCCGCAATACGATCCCCTGCCAGGGCAAGATCATAGTACTTGTTCACAAGACCGATATCGATTCCTGCCGGGCAAGGCTGGCAATGGTTACAGTACACGCAGGTTCCCGTAACGGTATCCGCCGTAAACGTGCCGATCACGGAGTAGTCCTTTTCCTCGTCACTTGCAGTAAGATATTTCAAAAGGGTATCCAGATGCTCCATCGTCTGAACACCGGGAACGGCGGTCAGAACCCCCGGACGGTCAATGGCGTATTGCAAGCATTGATCGTGGGTCAGAGCAACCCCAAAGGGAGACTGCTCGGCGGACAAAAGCTGACCTGCAAAAAATGGCTTCATCACCGAAATGCCAACGCCCTCTCGCTCACACCGCCTGAAAAGCTCAAAGCGTTCATTGACAGAGCCGATCCCGTATTCATCCCCCTTTTCAAAATCGTAGGCGGGATTGATGGAAAACATCATCATATCCGCAAGTCCCGTATCAAGGATGCGATTTGCCACGCTCGGCGTGTGAGAGGAAAAGCCGATGTGATGAACGACGCCCTGCCCTTTAAGCTCCTTCAAATAATCAAGCACACCGATCTCACAAAGCCGGTCAAAATCTTCGTCATCGTCCACACAGTGAAGAAAACCAAAGTCCACGTAATCCGTGCCAAGCTGTTCAAGCTCCCAAAGGAACGTCTTTTTGATGGTATCAAAATCGCGACACCATCCGTACTCGCCGTCCTCGTCGTAAACGGCACCGAAATGAACCTGCAAAAACACCCTATTACGGCAATCCTTTATGGCTCTGCCGATGGGAGCGTAGGATGCCCCTGCCGTGCAAAGGTCAAAAAAATTGATGCCATTCTCAATCGCCTTGCGTATGATCGCTTCGATCTCATCTGCCGGTGTCTTTCCGATCCCACCCATTCCAAGACCAAGCACACTGAATGTTTCATTTTGATTTCCCCGAGGAAGTTGTCTGTATTCCATTTTACACCTTTCATAATGCTTCATTTTTATTCTCCCAATCTCTTTACGAACATCCATTCTTCCGCATCCTGCTCAGGTGGAAAGAAGCCGCCCACCCTTCTGTATCCCAGTTTTTCGTAAAATCTCCAAGCATCCTCATCAGCTTGGGTACTGGTCATCACGTATTTGTAACCCATCTGCGCCATTTTCTCTTCCCACAAACGCATCATTTCGGTACCAAAGCCTTTTTTTCGGTATGACGTATCCAAATACAAAAAATCCAAAAACGGAATCGTCTGCCAAAACAGGCTGTATCGCAGTACACCCACCACGGGATCCTTCATACGATGGTTTTGTCCACCGTTTTGAATAGAATCATCCTTCAGAACGTAAACATTTTGATTCCATATACATTCGCCCAGCCTCGAGGATGGAATATGCCGATCGAGCTTTGCGATTTTCTGTTTATCTTTGCTTTGTGCAAGTTCAATGATCATAAATGAACCTCGCAAATTTTCTTGAGTATCTCTTCATCCGCAGGGCAGAACTCATAATTCGGAATCTCTGCAGGGGTGATCCACCGAATATCGTTGTGTTCCAGCTTCTGTGGAATGCCCTCTGCAATCGTTGCGTTAAACAAGGTCAAATGCACCGTCAGGTCGGGATAATCGTGGATAACATCCATAAACACCTCGCCGACAGAAAGGGTTACGGCAAGCTCTTCCCTGCACTCACGAACAAGTGCCTCTTCTTTTGTTTCGCCTATTTCCACCTTGCCCCCAACAAACTCCCACAAAAGTCCTCTCGCCTTTTGCGCCGGGCGTTGGCAAATCATGAATTT
>JAZPZL010000116.1:0-9198 GCA_045544655.1 Eubacteriales bacterium | reverse complement strand
CCCTTTATTAAAATCAAGGGGGTTATGGTAGCAGAAATTTTAAGCGGTGCTGTTTATTTACTTGCAATGGTTTTGAAATATAGAAAAACGATAAAGCTTGAAAGCAAAGAAGGAGAATAAAAAATGTCACTTTTTACGAATAAAACGCTTTTGATCACCGGTGGTACCGGTAGCTTTGGTAACGCGGTATTGAACCGCTTTTTGAAAACCGATATCGGAGGGATCCGTATTTTCTCCCGCGACGAGAAAAAGCAGGATGATATGCGCCACGAATTCCAGGTAAAAATGCCTGAGGTTGCAGAGAAGATCAAGTTTTACATCGGTGACGTGCGCGACTTGGCATCCGTCAAAAACGCTATGCACGGTGTGGACTATATTTTCCACGCCGCCGCTCTCAAGCAGGTTCCTTCCTGCGAATTTTTCCCCATTGAAGCGGTAAAGACCAACGTGCTTGGAACCGAAAACGTTTTGACCGCCGCCATTGAGGCGGGCGTTAAGAACATCGTTTGTCTTTCCACCGATAAGGCGGCTTACCCGGTCAACGCCATGGGTACTTCCAAGGCAATGATGGAGAAGGTGATCGTTGCAAAATCCCGTACGGTTTCTCCCGAAAAAACCAAGATCTGCTGCACCCGTTACGGTAACGTAATGTGCTCCCGCGGTTCCGTCATCCCGCTTTGGATCGACCAGATCCGTTCCGGCAATCCCATCACCATTACCGATGGAAAAATGACTCGCTTCATTATGAGCCTTGAGGAAGCCGTTGACTTGGTTCTGTTTGCTTTTGAGCACGGCGAAAGCGGTGATATTCTGGTACAGAAGGCACCTGCTTGTACCATTCAGACTCAGGCAGAAGCCGTGTGTGAATTGTTCGGCGGTGATAAAGATGCCATTAAGGTGATCGGTATCCGTCACGGTGAAAAAATGTACGAGACCCTTTTGACCAATGAGGAATGTGCCAACGCCATTGATCTTGGAAACTTTTATCGTGTGCCCTGTGACAAGCGCGGCTTGAACTACGATAAGTATTTCAATCAGGGCGATGCAGAGCGTAATCCCTTGACTGAATTCAACTCCAACAATACCCAGCTTCTTACCGTTGAAGAGACCAAAGCAAAGATCGCCTCTTTGCAGTATATTCAGGACGAGCTTGCAAAGGAAGAAAAGTAATATGAAAATTCTTGTAACCGGTGCCGCGGGCTTCGTTGGAAAAAACCTGGTTGCCGCTTTGAATTGCATCAAGGACGGCAAGGATAGGACCCATCCCGGGCTGATCATCGACGAGATCTTTTCCTACGATCTTGATTCAACTCCCGAGGAGCTTGAAAATGCTTGCGAGAATGCTGATTTTGTATTTAACCTTGCCGGTGTGAACCGCCCTCAGAATAGCGAGGAATTTATGCAAGGCAATTTCGGCTTTGCTTCCACGCTTCTGAATACCTTGAAGAAATACGGCAACACTTGCCCCGTGATGATTTCCTCTTCCATTCAGGCTACCTGTATCGGTCGTTATGACAGCGATTACGGAAGAAGCAAAAAGGCAGGGGAGGAACTGGTGTTTGCCTACGGCGAGGAGATCGGAGCAAAGGTTTTGGTGTACCGTTTTCCCAATTTGTTCGGAAAGTGGTGCCGCCCCAATTACAATTCTGCCGTTGCAACCTTCTGCAACAATATTGCAAACGATCTTCCCATTACCGTAAACGATCCCGCAGTGCAGTTGGAGCTTCTGTATATCGACGATCTTATCGACGAAATGCTTTGCGCCCTGGAGGGCAGGGAGCATCGTTGTGAATTTGATGGTATCGAGACGGTCTTGACCGAAAATGGCAGATACTGCGCCGCCCCCGTAACCCATAAGGTCACCTTGGGCGAAATCGTTTCATTGCTTGAATCCTTCCGAGCTCAACCCGAAACCCTTTTGATGCCCGAAATTCCTGCTGGAAGCTTTGCAAAGAAGCTTTACAGCACCTATCTTTCTTATCTCCCCCGTGAAAAAGCAATCTTTCCTTTGAGGATGAATTGCGATGATCGAGGAAGCTTTACTGAGCTTTTGAAAACGGCAAATTGCGGTCAGTTTTCCGTCAATATTTCCAAGCCCGGCATTACCAAGGGTCAGCATTGGCATCACACAAAATGGGAATTTTTCATTGTGGTGAAAGGGAAGGGCTTGATCCGGCAAAGGAAAGTCGGTTCGGACGAGGTGTTGAATTTTGAGGTTTCCGGGGAAAAGATCCAAGCGATTCATATGCTTCCCGGCTACACGCACAACATCATCAATCTTTCCGATTCCGAAGATCTCATTACTTTGATGTGGGCAAACGAGTGCTTTGACCCCACAAGACCCGATACTTTTTTTGAAATTGTTGAATAAGGATGTGGAATTGAATGTCGAATGAAGTGCCTATGACAAAAGTGACGGATAAGAATTCTTTGAATTTTATCCGAATTTTGGCTGCATTGCAAGTTTTGATTGGGCATGCTGAGGTTCATTTGAAAGCGGATTTTTTGCCTGGAATTGTTTCAAATGCTTTGGGTGTTTTGCAGGGGGTACCGGTTTTCTTTATCCTTAGTGGTTTTTTGATTTGGAATTCTATCAGCAGAACAAAGGATCTGAAAACGTTTTGTCAAAAAAGAGTATTTCGTTTGTATCCTGAACTTTGGATTGGTGTCTTACTCAATTTTGTTGTGATTGTAGTTTTGTATAAAAAAATTCAGTGGATCCCTTTTCTTGCTTTTCAATTGACACAGTCAACTTTTCTTCAATTTTGGACACCGAGTTTTTTGAGAGGGTATGGGTGTGGTACTCCAAACGGATCTCTTTGGACCATTGGCGTAATGCTTCAAGCATACATCGTAATGTGGTTTTTGTTTAAGATTTTACATGGGAAATCTGCAAAGTTTTGGGCATTTCTAAATGTGTTCTGTATTGCGCTGAGCTTTGTTCCGCAGGTTTTGCAACTTATTTTGCCTGAAATTTTGGTAAAACTCTTTAATCAGACATTTGTTCCGTATTTGTTTTTGTTCGTAATTGGAATGACACTTTGCGAGTTTTTTCCAAAACTGATCGTTTTTTTGAAAAAAACTTGGTATATCTTCGCCATTGTTGCAATTGCAATCGTGTTTTTTGGGCTTGATATCAGAAGTACTTATGGAATTTTGAAGAGCTATTTTATTGCTCCCGCTATTATAGGTTTTGCCTATTCGTTCCCCAAAATGTCATTCAAATATGACTATTCCTATGGAATTTATATCTATCATATGATTGTGATAAATATTCTGATCCATTTTGGAATCGTAGGACAAGTTTGGACGATTCCCGCAGTAATCATCTTGTCTTTCCTCCTTTCAATGGCTTCTTATCATTCCATCGGCACCTTTTCTCGAAGAAAAAGGGAATCTTTAAAATAAAGGAAGTGGTTATCAATGAATATCAAACTTGACTATTCTGACGTAAAATTCAAGGATGACGGAAGACTGAAGCTTTTGATCATCGTGGGTACTCGCCCCGAGATCATCCGTCTTGCCGCTGTAATCACCAAGTGTCGTAAATACTTTGACTGTATTTTGGCGCATACCGGTCAAAACTACGATTACAACTTAAACGGCGTGTTTTTCCACGATCTGAAGCTTGCCGATCCCGAGGTATATATGGATGCAGTCGGTGACGACTTGGGTGCCACTGTCGGCAACATTATCAACTGCTCCTATAAACTGATGAATCAGATCAAGCCCGACGCGCTTTTGATCCTGGGCGATACCAACTCCTGTCTTTCCGCCATTGCCGCGAAAAGACTTCATATTCCGATCTTTCATATGGAGGCAGGCAACCGTTGCAAGGACGAGTGTCTTCCCGAGGAGACCAACCGCCGCATCGTAGACATCATTTCCGACGTGAATCTTGCTTACTCCGAGCATGCCCGCAGATATCTTCACGAATGCGGTCTCCCCAAGGAAAGAACCTACGTGACCGGATCTCCTATGGCGGAGGTGCTTCATAATAATCTTGCCGAGATCGAGGCAAGTAACATTTTGGAAAAGCTGGGCCTTGAAAAGAAAAAGTACATTCTTCTTTCAGCCCATCGCGAAGAGAATATTGATACGGAAAAGAACTTTGAGAGCCTATTTTCCGCAATTAACAAATTGGCAGAAAAGTACGATATGCCTATTTTGTATTCCTGTCATCCCAGAAGCCGCAACCGCTTGGAAAAGAGCGGGTTCAAGCTGGATCCCCGTGTGATCCGTCACGAGCCTCTCGGTTTCCACGATTACAATCATCTGCAGATGAACGCTTTTGCTGTGGTTTCCGACAGCGGTACCTTGCCTGAGGAAAGTAGCTTCTTTACCAGCATTGGAAAGCCTTTCCCTGCGGTTTGCATCCGCACTTCTACCGAGCGCCCCGAAGCACTTGATAAGGCTTGCTTCATTCTGGCAGGTATCGATGAAAAGAGTCTTTTGCAGGCTGTTACGACCGCAGTGGATATGACGGAGAACGCCGACCACGGTATTCCCGTTCCCGTGTATGTGGAGGAAAACGTATCTACCAAGGTAGTAAAGATCATTCAGTCTTATACCGGCGTTGTAGATAAGATGGTTTGGAGAAAATTTTAATAAAGGAACCTTCATGTTAACGAAAGAGCAAAAGATTGTTGCACTGATAAAAAACGCTGTGTTTGATTCACCTCTTCCCGAGGATTTCCCCAAAAGCTTTTCAGATGAAGAGGCTGAAGACTTTTTCCGAATCGCAAAAGGACACGATTTGGCGCACTTGGTTGCCGCATCCTTGAAAAAGAATGAGATTCATCTATCGGGTGAAGTGGGAGTAAAATTTCAAAAGCAGCTGTTTATGTCCGTTTTTCGCTGTGAAAAAATGCAGTATGAGCTGAAGCGACTTTCCGAATTGTTGGAAAAGGCTGAGATTCCCTTCGTTCCGTTAAAGGGGTCGATTCTGCGCGCTTATTATCCGGAAGCCTGGATGCGCACAAGCTGCGACATTGACCTGTTCGTTTCCGATTGTGACCTGGATCGTATTTCCCGATTCCTTACGGAAAGCGCAGGATATGAAGCTGATGGACAATGGAACGGCGAGCGCTCCTTCCATACTCCCGATGGAATCCATCTGGAAGTGCATTTTTATGAAGAAGCCGATGATGAGGAGGGCTTGATCTTCCGGGAGATTCTGGATCACGTTGCCCCTGTCGATGGCTTTCGGTATCGGATGCAAATGGAGTGGGAGTATTTTTACGTACACCACGTATTGCACATGGCAAAGCATTTTTCTCACGGTGGATGCGGTATTCGTCCATTTTTGGATCTTGTTTTGATTCGAAATAAAATTTCTTTGGATTCCGACAGGAAAAAAGCGTATCTTGAAAAATTCAATTTGACCGCTTTTGCCAGGGCAGCTGAGGATCTTGCATCGGTCTGGTTCGGTACGGCTTCTCACACGGCTCTGACGGAGCAAATGGAGGATTATCTTTTCAGCGCAGGTATTTACGGCAGTATCGAAAATAAGGTTGCTCTGGAAAAGAGTGGCAAAGGTAAAAACTTGAGCGGCTTTTTCGCACACGTTTGGTTGTCGTTTGATGATATCAAGCATCAATATCCTGCAATGATCCGACACAAATGGTTGTATCCTTTTTGTCAGTTCAGAAGATGGTTTCGCTTGATTTTCTGCGGTGGTTTGAAGCGCTCCTTGAGCCACCTTCATCACAATCGCACGATGAGTGCAGAGAAGGTTGACAGAGTTGCCCATCTGATGGATGAATTGAATTTGTCCTGAGATAATTTTTGTGATTAAAATTCTTTTTTGTCTGCTATGACCGATCATCAAAGGGAGTATATATGATGAAAAAAACATATAAACAAGAGAAGAGATTTGTTGAAAAGGAAAGGGAACACTTGCTGGAGCACTGGCAGGTAATTGCCGTCTTTTTGATCTGCTACGATGCAATCGTGGCGGCAGGCTCGTATTTTGCCGCGCTATGGTTGCGTTTTGATTGTCGGTTCAGTGCGATTCCCGAGGAGTATTTATCTCCGTGGCTGAAGTTTTCTCCGGTATATATTGTTGCTACCGTTTTGGTCTTTTGGTGTTTACACCTTTACCGAAGCATCTGGCGATTTGCCAGCTTTTATGAACTGGAGAGAATTACTTTGGCATCCGGTCTTCTCGGTTTGTTTCACACCTTGTTTATTACGATTATTTTTCAGCGTATGCCGATTACCTATTACGTGATTGGTATTTTTCTTCAGTTTCTCTTTACCGTTTTGGTTCGCTTTTCCTATCGGTTTATTTTACTGGAAAGAGCAAAACGTAACGTTGCATTGAAGAAGGCACAGAAAAGCAACGTAATGCTGATCGGCGCAGGCAGCGCAGGGCAGTTGCTTTTGCGTGAATTACATAGCTCCCGCGATTCAGTTGATCGGGTTCTTTGTATTATTGATGATAACAAAAATAAGTGGGGTCGTTTCGTGGACGGTGTTCCCGTTGTAGGCGGAAGAGACGACATCTTTTTGAACGTTGAAAAGTATAAAATAGAAAAAATCTATTTGGCGATTCCCGGAATCGATCCTGAGCAACGTCGCGATATTTTGAATATTTGCAAGAATACGAATTGTGAACTGAAGAACCTTCCCGGTAAGTACAAGGATTCCGGAAATATTACCGCGCACTCCGTTGTTCCGGTGGATATTGAAGATCTGCTTGGTCGCCCCACGATCAAGGCCGATATGAAGGAAATCTTTGAATTCATAGAAGGAAAGGTCATTTTGGTTACCGGCGGTGGTGGCTCTATCGGTAGTGAGCTTTGCAGACAAATCGCCCGCCACAAGCCGAAACAGCTTATTGTTTTTGATATTTATGAAAACAATGCTCATGCCATTGGTCTTGAGTTGAAGGATGTAAATCCGGAATTGAATCTGGAGGTTTTGATCGGTTCCGTGCGGGATAGCAACCGTATCAATCAGGTCTTTCAAAAATATAAGCCCGATATCGTATATCACGCTGCAGCTCACAAGCACGTTCCCTTGATGGAGGATAGCCCTTGCGAATCTATTAAAAACAACGCAATCGGAACGTATAAGACTGCCTATGCGGCAATGATGAACGGTTGCAAGCGCTTCGTTCTGATCTCTACCGATAAAGCGGTAAATCCCACCAATATCATGGGTGCTTCCAAAAGAATGTGCGAAATGATCATTCAGACCTTTGATCGAAAGATCAAAGAGGGGAAGACATCAGAACTGAATCCGATCCGTTTCCATCCTTTGGGTGCTGATTTGAAAGATGACGAGGCTCGATCAGAGAGCTTTGATACGAAATTCGTTGCTGTTCGATTTGGTAACGTTTTGGGAAGCAACGGCTCCGTCGTTCCCAGATTTAAGGAGCAAATTGCAAAGGGCGGTCCCGTTACCGTAACCCATCCCGATATCATTCGGTATTTTATGACGATTCCCGAGGCCGCATCCCTTGTATTACAAGCGGGAACCTTTGCAGAAGGGGGAGAGATCTTCGTTCTGGATATGGGATCACCCGTGAGGATCGATTCTCTTGCACGAAATCTGATACGACTCTCCGGGCTTGTTCCCGACGTGGATATCAAGATCGAGTATACCGGTCTTCGTGCAGGTGAAAAATTATACGAAGAAAAACTGATGTCTGAAGAGGGAATGCGGAAAACACCCAACCAACTGATTCATATCGGAAGTCCCATTCAGTTTGATACAGATGAATTCTTAATGAAGCTGAAAGCCATCGTAGAAGTGATTTATGACGGCAGGGATGACTTGATTCGTGATCTTGTTATGAAGATCGTATCTACTTACCATCCCGCCGGTAAACACGGCTCCGAGGAAAAAGGAGCAGAATATGAAAAGCAGATTGCCATTGCTGAACATGGAATGAATGAGGAGGAATCGAACGATTAGCAGAAGTTTATTGATCGTTGGTGCAAGTACGTATGCATTGGTTGCGTATGAAATTGCGCAACGAATGGGATGCTACGATAGAATAGATTTTGTCGATGATCTTCGCAAAGAAACTCCAAACGGGGTAAAAACCATTGGTACAACGTCGGATTTAGCGAGACTTTCATCCGTATATACCGAGATGGTCGTTGCAATCGGCAATTCGGATTTTAGATTAATGATGATCGAAAAGATCCAAAAGGAAACCTTCTCTTCCGTTGTGAGTTTGGTTTCCCCTCAAGCGTTCGTTTCATCCACCGCAAGTATTATGCATGGGTGTATAATTGAGCCAATGGCAGTTGTACATAGCGGGTGCGTTCTTGAGCGTGGATGCATTGTTTCGGCAGGAGGTGTGATCAATCACCAAAGTGTGTGCCGCGAAGGTGTACACGTGGACTGTAATGCAACGGTTGAAGGTTATTGCTTGGTTCCTGCAAAAACAAAGGTTCCCAGCGGTCAAGTGTTTCGGGAAAAGAAATAGAGAAATGGTTTAGGAGAACAGAAAAAATGTATAAAAACGTTATTAAGAGATTGATTGATTTGGTTCTTTCTGCAATTGCGATCATCGTTCTTGCAATCCCTATGCTCATAATTTCCATTGCAATCAAGGTTGATGACCCGGGACCCGTTTTGTTTAAGCAAAAACGCGTAGGCAAGAAGAAAAATGGAAAAATTGCGTATTTTAATATTTGGAAATTCCGTAGTATGAAAATGTGTACCCCCCACGATACGCCAACGCATTTGCTTGAGAATCCAGAACAGTATATTACCCGCGTTGGTAAGGTTATCCGCAAAACAAGCTTGGATGAGCTTCCTCAAATTTATCAGGTTTTTTCTTCTCATCTCTCTATCGTTGGACCTAGACCGGCACTGTGGTCACAATATGATCTGATTGAAGAGCGTGAAAAATACGGCGCAAACGATATAAAACCCGGTATTACTGGATGGGCTCAGATCAACGGACGGGATGAATTGGAAATCGACGTAAAAGCTAGATTTGATGGAGAATATACTGCCGCTTTAAACACCGGTAGATTCAAAGGATTTTTGATGGATGTGAAGTGCTTTTTCGGAACCATTATTAGTGTTTTGAAATCTGACGGTGTAGTGGAAGGCGGAACCGGAGAAATGAAGAAGTCAGAGGAACAAAAGAAAGAGACTGTATCAAAATGAAAAAAATATTAATTACCGGTGCGAATAGTTATATCGGTACGTCATTTGAGAAGTACATAAAGG
>JAZPZL010000115.1:0-4071 GCA_045544655.1 Eubacteriales bacterium | reverse complement strand
TTGTAATACTTACCGGAAATATTAGCGGGAGAACCGTGGGAAAGGTGACCGCCGTGGGCAAGAGAAAGACCCATTACCGTTTCACCGGGCTGAACCAAAGCAAGGAACACGGCAAGGTTTGCGGAAGCACCGCAGTGAGGCTGAACGTTGGCGTGATCTGCGCCGAACAGCTTCTTTGCTCGCTCGATGGCAAGCGTCTCCACCTCGTCGATGTGCTCACAGCCGCCGTAGTAACGCTTGTCGGGATAGCCCTCGGCGTACTTGTTGGTCAGAACGGTGCCTGCGGCAAGAAGAACCGCCTTGGAAACGATATTTTCGGAAGCGATCAGCTCGATATTGTGTCTCTGGCGGGTAAGCTCACGGTTGCACGCGGCAAAGATCTCCTCGTCGTACTGTTTGAGTTCATCAAAAAAATTCATCTTTATACTCTCCTTTTTTTATTATCAATTTTTAGTCAAGATCCACGGTCTGTCCGGGAAGCACGGTAACGGCACGCCAATCCTTGGGGCTATGGTATACGGAAAGCTCTACGGGAATGGCGGTGGGATTGTAGACCTTCGTTTGGTCAACAAAGAATTCCAGGCTTTGATATGCTTTCAGAAGCTCGAAAAACTCGATGTTGGTGCAATACCAAACGTCGTCTCTGCCTCCCACGTACGCGAACAGCTCCTCCATCACGTCCCAGTTATCGTCGTCCACGAATTCATAGCTGTGTCCCCACACGGAAAACAGATACGGAACCTTGCCGTATTTTTTCGTTGCCTCCACAAACCGTTGAGCATCCTCCATCAAAGTAGGATCGGTATGCTTTGCGGTGCAATCCCAGCGCAAAGGATCTGCAGGCAAATTGAATTTATGGGTACGGGCGACGGTTCTGGCATAGCGGAAGCCGCAAACTCTCAGAGATTCTACGGTCTTATCGTCCGTCTGTCCGTAAGGGTAGGCAAAGCCGCGGCATTGTACCCCGAGCAAGCACTCGATATTCTTGCGGTCGGAAAGGGACTCCCAGGTAGCCACGTCCTGCGCCATATAGGGATAATAGCCATGTTTGGCACCGTGAGCGGCGATCTCAATCAGATCCCGATTCTCGTGGTAGAAGGAATAAAGCTCCTTCTCGTTGAAGATGGGATGCTTACGCGTCGGATTCAGCTCGTCTGCCCGTTGAAATCTGGCGGAATTTACGTTAAAGGTACCGCGGATCCCGTATTTACGCATCAATTCCAGCAGTCGCAGATCACTTTTTACTCCGTCGTCGTAGCTGATGGTAAACGCCTTGCTTTTTCCGCCGGGAAACTGAAGATGAACGATCATGATCAAACCTCCGTATTTTTCATTTTGCAAATATCTTTTCTAAATCAATACCTCGCGCCAACCGTTTTTGCCCAGCTGCCAAAGGGAGGTAAAGCCGATCTCCTTTAGCTTGGAAACGGATTCATCAAAATGACAATCCAAGGACGATGCACTGTGAGAATCCCCGTTAAGGACGATCCTTCCTCCTTTTTCCAGGATACGGCGAAGAAAAACGTCGTTGGGATAAACGGTCTTATAACCACGGGAAATCGCCCCGGTATTCATTTCGATATAAGGAATGGAGGAAAGGCAGGTATCCAGCGCCTCCAAAGCAATTTTTTCATACTTTTCGGTGTAGTCGGAAAACAGACCGAATTTATTGAGAAGGTCGAAATGTCCAACTACCTCAAAGCCACCGCGAATCGAGTTTTCCGCTACAAGCTCAAAGTAACGCTTGGCATACTCCGTTTTGTCGCCGCCGAAATAGTTCTCGATCGCTCTCATCTGAATTTCCACGGTCTTGTCCACATTGGAATAATCAGAGCCGCAACGCACGTAGTGAACGGAACCGATCACGTAATCAAAATCATCGCAGAGTGCGGGTGAATAGGAATCCTGCTCAATGCCAAGCAGAACGTCGATCTGCCCCTTGAAGCGTTCCTTCAAGTCCCTCACCGTCCGACGGTATTTGCCATATTCGGAGCTTGCCATACAGTAATGGGATTCAAAGGCGGTTTCGCTGTGGTCGGAAATGCCGATGGAGAAAAAGCCAAGCTCAATGGCCTTCAAGACCATTTCCTCGGGGGTATTTTTTCCGTCGGAAAAAGTTGTATGTGTATGAATATTGGAATACTGCATAACGCTCCTTTAGTTCAGACCGAACAGTTTTTTTGCATTTTCCCCCAGGATCTTTCGATTGGCTTCCTCTCCCAGCTCCAGAGACAGGAAGGTATCCAGCTCTGCAATGGGATTCCACATGGGATAATCCGAACCGAAGAGAACGCGGTCAATGCCCCAGCGGCAAATCAGATCCCTCGCCTTTTCCTTTGGGTAAAAGGGAAAGGTAGAGGAACAATCCACGTAAAGATTTTTCTTGTGGGACAGCTTTTCAAACGCCTCCTCCCAAACGGACCAGCCTGCCAGATGTGCGCCGATCACGGTGAGATGCTCAAAAGCGTTCAAAACGGGAAGGAGACGGTTGGGATTGGAAAAGTCGTAGCGGTAATCCCCCGTATGGATCAATGCGGGAACCCCTGCCCTCTCGCAAAGCTCAAAGATCCTCAGACAGCGGGGGTCATCCAACCGAAACGCC
Source organism: Eubacteriales bacterium (assembly GCA_045544655.1). Classification (GTDB taxonomy): domain Bacteria; phylum Bacillota; class Clostridia; order Oscillospirales; family SIG627; genus RGIG5579. Next base: position 1,469 of record JAZPZL010000115.1, on the reverse strand, counting down.
TGAATATCCGGGTGAAGCTTTACCCCCTTCAAGCCGTTTTCCAGAAGATGTTCAAAATCTCCCGCAGGATCCTCACTTTCGGGATGCATGGTACCGAAGCCGAAGAAAATATCGGGATGGGCAGAAACCTCTGCGGCGATAAAATCGTTGATGGAGCGCACCTGATGGGGCGTGGTGGCGACGGAGTGAACCAAAAAGCGGTCAATCCTTCCGTCGGCAAGAATTTCCTTCAGTCCCGCCGTAGTTCCGTTGCAAGCGGCGGTCGTGCCGTAAAAATGATCGGTTCCTTGACATGCGCGGGCGGCGATCTTTTTGGGGTAAATGTGGCAATGTGCGTCGATAACTTCGTAATTTCCGATCATAGTGTTCTCCTTCTTTCAAAACAAGAATATTTTACTACAAATTACTGCCATTTTCAATAGAATTTTGCAAGAATATTTAACTTTCAAAAATCTTTGCTTCTTTTCATACTTTTGTTGCAATCCTTTCAAAAATATGTTAAAATAATTCAACTGTACGCATAGAAAGGAGCTCCTTATGATTTGTGAAAGCGTAAGATTTCCCTTTGAGGGAAAAGATAATGCAGTTTTGAATCTATATTGCCAGACCTCTGCGGAAGGTCAATTGATGCAAAAGCGTCCCACCGTACTGGTTTTACCCGGCGGCGGTTACGGCGGTTGCTCTCACCGCGAAGCAGATTGCATTGCAATGAAATTTGCTTCCATCGGCTACAACGCCGCGGTGCTGATCTACAGCGTTTATCCCGACGCCATCTTTCCCCAGTCCCTTTGCGAAGCCGCAAAAGCCATGGCTTACCTGAAAAAGAATCACGAAAAATACAATATTGATCCCGATCTGATCTATACCTGCGGCTTTTCCGCAGGCGGTCACCTGGCTCTTTCCTTGGGTGTATTCTGGAACGCGCCCTGGCTTGCTCAGCGGATCGGAGAAGAAAACGAATTGCTCCGTCCCGCGGCGCAGATCCTGTGCTACCCCGTGGTTTCCTCCGATCCCTCTATGGGTCATATGAAATCCTTTGCACGTATTTTGGGTGAAAATCCCGATCCCGAAAAAGCAAAGCTGGTTTCTCTGGAAAATCACGTGACGGATCAGACTCCCCCCACCTTTTTGTGGTCCAGTCTCTCTGACGGTACGGTACCCTGCGAAAACTCCATGGTTCTTGCGAAAAAGCTGAAGGAAAAGGGCGTTCTTTTTGAGTTCCACCTTTACGGCTGGGCTCCCCACGGGCTTTCCCTTGCGGATCGCACCGTTCAGACCGTTGCCAATCTGGAAAAGGGACGGGAGAAGTGCCACGTTAATCCCCACGTTGCCACCTGGTTCCCTCTTTGCAAGGAATGGCTTGAATTTATGATCGAAGGAATTTGAGAGGAGCTAAAAAATGTTTAAGATCTACAAAGTTCGCGACGACCACGTATTGGATCACGCCGCTTCCGAGTTGAAAAAATATA
>JAZPZL010000114.1:0-4472 GCA_045544655.1 Eubacteriales bacterium | reverse complement strand
ATCGGAGATCTCCTGCACGCTGATCTGTCCGAATTCCAGATAGCGGGCGGCGCGCTCCAGCCGCAAGCGGTTGCGGTAGGCGGCGGGTGCCATTCCGAATTCACTGCGAAACAGCTTTCTGAAATACACCTGACTCATTCCGCACGCCTCCGCGAGGGAGGCAACGGAGGGATTCTCCTCGGGATGCTCCGTCAGCCGCACCACCGCAGGCTCGATCCTTCCACGGTGAGAAGCGCTTTTTTTCTCCATCAAGGAGGAGAAGATCTGAAACAAATAAATTCTTTTTTCCAGTGGGGAGGCGGTATTTTCAAAAGCGGCAACGCGGTGAAACAAGGTAGATAAATGGGGACTTGCATTCCGAAACACCGTAAGAGTAGGGGAAAGCACTCCCGCCGCCCCCGCTTCGTCGCTCAAAAGAAAATTGATTCCTACCGTATGCGCTTTTTCGTCACGAAAATTAAAAAGAGACGCCCGATATTCACTTCCCACGGGAGAATAGACCACGTCCCCGCTGCTTGCAGTGACCGTGGTGCCGTCTTTGTTTGTATAAACGATACTGAGACCGTCCAGATACAACAGCAGGTTTTGCCCCTTTGGCTTGCCGATACAACGAAAAGATCTGGTATTTTGCCAGAATTGCACCAAGCAATTTTGGTATCGTAGGTTAAAATTCTCTTCAACTCCGATGATTTTCATTTTTTCACCTCAAATACCATTATGCAGAATTTTCCTCGTTTGTCAAGATTTTCGTTTCGGAAAACGATATTTTTCGTTTGTTTTTTTATATCTATTTCCTTGGGTGGTTGTTATACTGATAGTAGAATCAGGAAAGGAAAAAAAACACAATGAAACAAACGGAATGGAAAATCATTTACAGCAGTACAGGGACGATCCCTTCCCGCGCCTTACAGCTCCTTTACAAGGAAGCGGGACAGCACCTGATCCGCGAGCAGGGCGTTTACCGCCTTTACGTGCTTCCTTGCGAAAAGAAAGGTGCGGAATATGCCAAGAATACCATTCTTTTGGGTCTTTACGGAGAAAGCCGTGAGATCCCCAAATACGTCACTCCCGAGGAAGTCCCCGCGGATGGCTTTGCCGTAAAGATCGTAGAAAATCCTTCCGATCCCGAAGAGGGACGCATCGTGATCCTGACCGCTCACGAGGAAACGGAGCTTTTTTACGCGGCAGTACATTTCCTGGATGACTACATCCCCGCCAATGCTCCCCTGCACGGCTCCAACGCGATGCCGGACCTGATCTACGACTCACCTATGAAGCCGTATTTTTACAATGAGGTTCCCGATCACAAGCGTCGCAGTATCTTTACCTGGGGACATCCCATCAGCGATTTCAGAGCGTATATTGACAATATGGCGCGTATGAAATACAACGAGCTGATCCTTTGGAACGATTACGTGCCTCTTAATATCAGTGAGGTGATCGAATACGCCCATTCCTACGGGATCCGCGTTTTCCTCGGCTATGCCTGGGGATGGAAGCCCAACTGCAGAGGAATTCAGGAGCTGACGGATACCGTCCTCGAAGAGATCAAAAACGGTATCGTTCAGGCATATCGCACCAAATATCTCCCTTTAAACTGTGACGGCATCTATTTTCAATCCTTTACGGAAATGAAGCGGGCGAACATTGGCGACCGCAACGTTGCGGAAACGGTGGTAAGTCTGGTAAACAGTGCCGCCGAGGAATTGTGGAGGATCACCCCCGATCTGAAGCTGATCTTCGGTCTCCACGCCACCTCCGTTCGTGAACAGCTGAACGAGATCGCCAAGGTGGATCGCCGCATTGAGATCCTTTGGGAGGATTGCGGAGATTTCCCCTACCACTACCGCCCCTTTGTGAAGGATCGTGAAAAATACGAAGACAGCTTTGAATTCATCCGCAAGCTCTTGGAGCTTCGCGACGGTGTGGGTGTCGGCTTGGTATTCAAGGGAATGATGGTAATGGATTGGAAAAAATTCGTCTCTCAGTCCGGTCCCTACGTGATGGGTGAAAACGCCAAGACCGTTATGGAACACGATACGGGTATCCGCAGGAATGCCTGGAGGATCTTCTCCGCAAACTGGATGGCAAGCTGTCCCGAGGCACTGCGGATGATGCAGTTTATCAACGAGCATCAAAAGGGAGACGTTTTGATGAACGTTGCCGTCAACGGGGACGGCGGTGCTTTTCTCCCCATGGCACTTTGCGGAGAAATGTTCCGCAAGGCACCGGAAAACGCTTCCGAGCTTTTGAAAAAGGTAGCGGCAAGACCCTACGTAATTTTGGGTTAAGCCCACTACTAAATCAAGTGCAAAAAAAGAACTTGGCAATTTGCCAAGTTCTTTTTGTTTTGTGTTAGATCAGCCTCTGGAAGCTGCATACTCCACAGCCTTCTCAACGTAGGTGAGAAGTGCCTTGGAAACGGGAGCATAGTCACCGTTCTGATTGATGTAATCAACACAACCGTAGGCAACGCTGGTAGAACAGGTTGCAATGGCATCCCCTTCTGCGTTCTTTGCAGTCAGGGTGAATACCTCGCTCATAGAAGCAACGTCAAGCTTCAGAGCAACTACTACGTTGTAATAGGGGTTTCCTTCAAAAGGAATAACCTCAATACGGGACGCATCAAGAGCTCCCTTTGCACTCTCTGCAGTAAAGGTCAAGCCTTCAAGAGATTCCGCATTCATATAGAAGTTGAGAGAAACGTTCTTTCCAAGGGTAAGACCGGTTGCAATGAACTTATACGCAGAATCCGTAGAAGTAGCGCTTACACTGCCATCGTAAATGCCGGTATAGGTAATTCCATCGTAGAGCGTTGCAGCGGTGGTACCGAATCTCAGCTTTTCAGCTTCTGCGCCGTAGTTGTAGATCGCCTTCAGAAGATCTACCAAAGCGGGATCGGAGGTTACCGTATCAACACCGTTCTTCAGAAGCTCGTAAACCGTGTACTCTACGGGATTACCGACGAAGTCAATGGTAATGGTAGCATCGAAATTGAAAGCGGCTACTTCCAGATCACTGGAGATCCTTACGTAGGTACCGACTACTTCAGCCTCTTCCATAGAAGTAATAGTTCCGCTTGCAAGCACGTCACCGCCAACGGTAATGTTGTAGGTGAATGCACCTGCCTTGGAAATATAATCCTCAAACTCCGCCTTACCTACGTAGAAGTCTACGAAAAGGTTGTTATCCAGCGCCACGCTAAACGCCTTCAAAGTAGGAAGAGCAACCGTCTCGGGTGCGCCGGAGCCGGTGGTACCAACGAGGACATCGCGGGAATGGGCAGTCTGAGTATTAACATTATGTGTTTTGATTGACTGCGTCTTAATTGCAGCACCGCCGGAGATGCTGCCGTCAACGTTTACGAAACGAATCATATCAAGGCTCTGCGCAGAAGGAACGGAAACGTAACAGTTGTCTTTCACCCAATCCTCGGTCTGAATGAAGGTAACATCGCCCAGGATCTCATCAAAATTCAATCGGGTATTACCCTTGATGTAGATCGGCTTCTTCGCTTCGTGGAGAATTACGTCAAATTTATGGCCTTCGTTAGGAACCATATCCTCAAGCCCGTAGCTGGTATAGCCGGCGCCGGATTCATATTTGCATCCGAAAAACAAAAGCTCGTTGCTTTCATCCGGCTTGATCTCAAGAAGGATCTCGGGGGTAGGCAGGGAGTCGGTGTTGATATCATACATTGCAGGTTGAATTCGGGCTCCGTTGAAGGTACCTCCCGCGATCATCGTCTTGACCTTGTCAACTCTGCCGTTTCTACCGCCGCAATATACTCTGTGCTCAAAGGTGCCGCCGTAGATATTGTTGGTGATCGAATATCCGGTAGGACGGGTAAGAGCTGTATCTCTTGCCCATGAGCCGCCAAGGAAGCATGTACGACCGATACTGCTGTCATTCGCTGTGCTGGCACTTGCTTTGAAGTGACCGCCGTAAACGTTGTTGGTAACGCTACAACGCTGACGGTTATAGCTTCCGCCGATGAAAATACTCTCGAAGGTTCCACCGTAAACATTGTTGGTAATGGAAGCAGGGCAGCTGGCACCGTCGTAACTGCCGCCGTAAATGCGATTTTTGAAGGTAACTCCATCGTAGAAATTATTCACGATATCGCAAGTAGAAAGATCGTCATTTGCATATCGGGTGCCGCAGTAAACGGTATTCGTGAAGGTACCGCCGTTAAAGTCGTTCTGAACCAGGTCGTTGATGACCTTACCGCCAGCCTGAGAGCCGCCTGCGCAGTAGAGAGCGCCGGTTACGTTTACCTTGCCCTCGAAGATGTTATACAAACGATCCAGGCTCTGTACGTTGGGCCCGTAGTCGTTCTTACCGCGGACACCGAGGTAGGAAGTTCCCTTCAGGGTCGCGTAGGTACCGTCGGGACCGTCCTTAAATACGTTGTACATTTCGGGGGTAACGAGACCGATACCGCCTGCAACGAAGGTGCCGGAGAAGGTACC
>JAZPZL010000113.1:0-5231 GCA_045544655.1 Eubacteriales bacterium | reverse complement strand
GAGGGCGTTTACTCCCGTAAATAACCGAGCGGTTACCGTAGCTTGACGAAGTTGCAGCGGATTTTACAAAGCAAAAATTATAAATAGATGATCAGAAGACCAACTGCCATCCCCCCGATGGTGGAAAAAGCGGGTGCCTTGGAATGATACATCAGATAGGCCTGGGGCAAGATCTCACCGAAGACCACGTAAAGCATGGCACCGCTGGCAAAGCCGAGGCTGAGGGCAAGTCCCAGAAGACCGATATCACCCAGGAGATACCCCAAAAGAGCGCCGATCACGGTGGGAACCCCGGACAAGGCAGTGATGAAGACCGCTTTGGGCTTTTTCATTCCGCCGCTGATGAGGGGAACGGAGACCGCCATTCCCTCGGGAATGTTGTGAAGACCGATGAGAACGGCAAGGGTCAGAGCCGCGCGTCCCATTTCACCGCCGCCAATGGCGTAGGAAGCGCCGATGGTCATTCCCTCGGGCACGTTGTGCAGGGCAATGGCACAAGCCATCACGAGGCCTGCCACGAACAGAGCCAATTTGCTGTCGGATCGGGAAGCGTGATGCTTCAGGTGATCCGCGTGGATCAATTCGTCCAGATCGTCCGCCGTGCGGGGATGATGCTCGTCGATGTGTGAAAGCTCGGGATTGGTCTTACGGTCGATGAGGTGATTGAGCAGATACACTACCGCAACGCCCATCAATACCGCGCCAAGCACGACGAAAATACCAACGTTTGTTTCAATGGCCTCGGTGATCAGGTCAAAACAGACCACGCTGAGCATCACGCCCCCTGCAAAGCTGAGCAGAAGACTGACCACCCGATTGGAGTCCTTTTGCAAAAGTGCACCCAAAAGTCCGCCCAGCCCGGTGCCTACCACACCGGCAATGGTCGTTGTGAGAATTAAAGTCAAAATTACTTCCATACCAAATCCCCTTTCAAAAGACGGGGCTATCTTACCACATATACGGCAAGGTTTCAATCCTATTTGACAAAAAAATCACCTTTTTCCGTATTTTTCCCCCAAACCGTTCAAGTCTGCCTGCCAGGCGGCGCGTTCCAGAAGAAATTCCCGCTTCTCCTCGGGCAGGGACCCAAGGGTAGCGTTGAGCGTTGACCCTCCCCCTTCGGTCAGGTCGTACGCGGCGTAAAGGGCTTCAAAATCCGCTTCTCCGTTTTCCTTCTTCAAAAGGTCAAAGAGAGCGGTGCGCATGGTGGCGTAAGCGGTGAAGAAGGGCTTATTGATCTCCGCCTTGCTTTCATCGCTGAATCTCAGGTGCTGGTTCAAATGTCCCTCAAACAGAGCCAAAAGGCAAAACAGATCCCCGCGGCTCACGCCGTTTTCCTGCAAGAAGGAGGCAAGATTGGAGTAGAATTCCTTTGCCAGGGTGGTACAGATCCCGGGCTTGAGGGCATAGCTGAAAGCATTCATGGCATCCTCATCCGCCTTCAGATCCACCCCCGTTTTTTCCTTGTACATGGTGTGGAAGGCGTTGGGCTGAATCTGCAGGATCTGCAGTGTGATCATCATTTTGATCAGCTCCTCCCGCTCCTGTTCCTCCGTGGCGCCGAAGGCGGTGAAAAACAGCTCCGGATCATCGTAAAAGCAGAGAAGATCCAGGGTATCCGCCTGCACCTGCGGGCGAAGCAAAACGGAATAGGTCAGACTGCACAGATAGTCCATTTTATACTGATAGGTGACCGCATCGCCGCCGGTGAGCTTACACATGTTCCGCTCGGCGGAGCCCTCCACCATCCAGGTCCAGTCTGCGGTATTCAGGGTAAAATCATCCCAATACACGCAGATCCCCGCGCGGCGGCTTCCCTCTCCCAGATCCTCGCAGGAGCAGCCCATCTGCAGAATGTGCATGGTCTCGTGGGTCAAAACGCGGCTGAAGCCGTCCTCTCCCTCCATAACCTCCACGATATGCGTATTGTTTTCATTGATCCCCAGTATCATCTCGTCAGAGACCTGGGCGTAATTCAACGACCCCTTGTCGTAGGCGATCTTCAGATTTCCCAGATTGCAGAAAACCCGCTCCCAATCCAGATCGGGATATTTTTCCCGCATAGCGGATACCACGCGGACGATGAAGGTGCAAAGCTCGCCGAGATACTCATCCTCCACCCGCTTATAGCCGAAGGGCTTGGTATCCAGGAAAGCATCGCTGTTTGCCTTCACCAGGGAGGCAAGGTGGTCGCCGTCCAATTCTCCCGAGGCATTCAGGGCGGAAAAGGCGTGTTTTTCCACCGAAACGGAAAAATTCAGCCGCTTTTTGACCTCCTCCAGCTCGTACAGATCTTCATAAGGGTAAAATGCCTCCACGGCAGAGACCGCTTTCTTCAGGGACTCAGCGGCATCCTCGGAAAACAGGATCGGCTCCGTCGAGGTCTCTCTAAAGGTAAAGGGATTCTCCTTTTCCCGAAAATCCGTATTCAGGGACGGACGCGCCTTTTGCCCCGACGAGCAGGACGTACACAGCAAAACCGCCAGGATCAGACAAACGGTCTGGAAAGCTCTTTTTTTCATTTCTTTTCTCCTTTGATTGATGCTTCAGTATAGCAAAAAAATTTCCCCGTGTAAAGCAAAACCCTTGCGGCAAAGGACGACTTGTGCTAAAATCATTCAAAAAAAGGAGGTGGCAAGATGAGATCCCATTGGAAAACAGTGCTTTTGCTTGGAATTCTGGCGGTGCTTCTCTGTACCCTTTGTTTTCTTTCTTCCTGCAGTGCAGACCTTGCTCCCGTTCAGGCGACCGAAGAAGCCGAGACAAAGGAGGTCAAAACCGAGGAGCAAGCGGAGCCCTTACCAAAGCCCCATCGCGTTTACCGCTGTGACAACGGCGACGTTCTCTCCTCCTACAGAGTAAAAAACGAGAAAAAGCTCGAAAGCACGGCAAAGGAGCTGGAAGCGGAGGGCTACACCCTTTATTCCGAATCCGAGATCGGCGGCAATCTTGCGAAGACCTACGTCAAGGACTCCGCTCTCGCCCATCTCTATTACCACCCCACCGGCAAGGAGCTGAACGTGGTTCTCTCCTCCGCCGCAGACACCCTTCCTCCTGCCAAGCCTGAAAAAACCGACGGGGACTTCCCCTGCACCGTGACCCAATTGAATCAAAGCCCTACCAATTACAACGGAATGGGGTACGTGGTTCAGCTGAAGGACGGCTCCTTCATCGTCTACGACGGCGGCTTTCTGGATTCGGGAGAAGAGCTGCTCGACACGCTGAATGATCTGTCGGGCGGGGAAAAGCCCCTGATCCGTGCCTGGGTGCTGACCCATCTGCACAATGACCACTACGAGGTCTTTCTCGCCCTTTCGAGAAAGGAAAACCTGCGGGAGCTTCTTACCGTGGAGCACGTCATCTACTCTCCCATTCCTACGGAAAATCCGGGCAACGACCGAGAAGACACGCTGTGGCGCATTCAGCTGTTTGACAAAATTGTCCCCCGCTTTGAAGGGGCAAAGGTGGTCTATGCCCACACGGGAATGAAATTTACCTTCTGCAATCTGGAAATGGAGATCCTCTACACCCCCGAAAGCCTTTACAAAAATCTGTTTTCCGTGGAGGGCTTCAACAACAGCTCCATCATTTCCCGCCTGCGGGACGAAAAGGGGTCCGTGCTCTTTACCGGTGATATTGCCGCCTTGGGGGCAAATCTTACCGTCCGCCTCTACGGGGATGCCCTTGCCTCCGATATGGTGCAGATGTCCCATCACGGTGTGGAATCCTGCCCCCTTGTCTTCTATGAAAAGGTGAACGCCTCCACCCTTTGGTACCCTTGCGCCTACAGTCTGTACGAATCCGAGCGAAACAAAGACCTGCGGGACGCGGTCGCCGCCTTCCCCACCACCAAGGAAATTCTCATCGCGGGAGCAGGCCGAACCACCCGTCCCTTCCCGGAAGAATAGGAGAATACGGTGAAAAAGCTCCCGATCATTTTTCTGCTGGCTTTTCTTCTGCTGTGCGCAGCTTCCTGCGAAAAAGCACCGATCCCCACCGAAACCCTTCCCGCCAAAACGGAAGAAAGACCCGCGGGGTCTGCGCCCGTCTCCGCCCTGCCCAAGCCGGATGAACACACCTTTCAGGCGCTGAGCTCGGATCGGATCGACCTCTTTTTCCCCTGCTCCGGTCACGACCTTCTGACCACCGGGAAGGGAAAAACCGAGGCGGATTTTGAAAACGCCTGCAAGGTCTACGAAAAGCTGGGCTACACCCTCTATTCCTCTATGGAAACAGGGGGCAATCTTGCCAAAACCTATATCAAAAACGAAGCCCTCGCCCATTTGTATTATCACCCCTCCGTAAAGGAGCTGAACGTGGTAGTCTCCGACAATCTGGGAGCAAATCTTCCCCCCGCCACGCCGAAAGAGACAAGGGGCGACTTTGAATGCACCGTGACCCAGCTCAATCAGGTGAAGTACGGAAGTGGGGGAATGGGCTACGTCATTCGGCTGAAGGACGGCTCCTTTATCATTTACGACGGCGGGCTTACTTCCTCCGCAGATGAAATTCTGGCAATCCTGGGGGAAAGCTGCCCCGAGGGAAAGCCACTGGTCCGCGCTTGGATCCTCACCCATTTTCACAACGATCATTACGAAGCCTTTTACGAAATGGCGCGGCGGATGCAGGAGGAAGAGCTTCTCACTCTGGAATACGTCATCGCCTCCCCCATCGTGGAGGGCTACCGCAAATTTCTATCAGGCTTTGCGGACCGCTTCTTCGCCTTTGGCAATGCAAAATTCATCTTTGCCCATACGGGAATGAAATTCACCTTCTGCAATCTGACCCTGGAGATCCTCTACACCCCGGAAAGCCTGTACAAAGCGGGAAAACCCGTGGAAAACTTCAATAATACCTCCATGCTCACCCGCCTGCGGGACGGAGAAATTTCTATGCTGTTCACCGGAGACCTTGCTCTGGAGGGAGCAAGCTTGTGCGAAGCCCTTTACGGCGACGCTCTGGCATCCACCTGGTGTCAGATGTCCCACCACGGCCTGGAAGATTGTCCCCTCTCCTTCTACGAAAGGGTAAAGGCGTCCGTATACTTTGTCCCCACCACCCCCGCCGTTTACCGTGGGGAGCGGAATCTTGCCCTTCGCCGTGCGGTAGAGGAGCTTCCCACCACCAAAGAAATTCTCATTGCCGGAGAAGCCCTTTACACCCGCCCGTTCCGGAACAACTAAAAAAGACTGTTGCCACGGCAACACTCTTTTTGCTTTTATTTGGAAAGG
>JAZPZL010000112.1:0-23814 GCA_045544655.1 Eubacteriales bacterium | reverse complement strand
CCTACGAATACACAGTAATCGGAAAACGCTTCCACCACCTCATCGTAAATGGCACGTCTTTTCTTGCGGTCGGGGTCAAAAGAAAGCTTATCTTCCTGATTTGCTTTCGTTCCCAAAATGGGGGAGGTCACACAGCCGGAGGGATGATACTCAACGGACTCTCCCGCATATTCGGTAAAGCCGTATTTTTGGCGCATATTTTCAATGATACCCGCTACCTTTTCTCTGTCGCAGGGAAGCACTTCGTCACGAACGATATCAATGCTTTTGGTTTCTTTGTTGTAAAGACCGCACTGAAGACCGTAGTTACCGATGATATCAATGGGAAACTGCTCCAACTGATTGAAGATACGCATAACCTGTCCTGCACCCACCATCAGAAGCTTATACTTCTGAGAAAGAGCGGTCAATACCTGACGCTGAAGGGCGGAAAGGGGGGTCTTATGCTGAGTCAGGGTACCGTCCAGATCCATTGCGATAAGCTTGATATTTTTCATTGCTGACCTCCGTAGTAATCGTAATTCACCCAAAGGGCGGAATATCTGTCCTTAATATCCTTGGCGTAAAGAACCGCATCGCGGATCTTCTTTTCGCCGTAGAGGGCGTAAAATTCATCCATATTCATTTCCACCTTGGCAAGCATTGCAAGGATCTCATCTGCAGTGGGCATTTTCGCAAAGATCTCACGGATCTTTTCTTCCTTGGCAAGATAAATTTCACTTCTGTTCTTCTCGTAAGCGCCGATCTTCTTCTGAAGATCCATAAAGCCGGGAGCGACCTCCTTGTAAATGCGGGTCATTTCAGCCTCGTAGAAGCTCTGCTCGGGGCGGTAGATCTCCTTGGGGAAGGGCTTTGCCAAAAGCTTTTCACGAACGCCTGCGGTAATTACGGTAGAATAAGCCACGTCAATACCGTGGGGGAAATACTCGGTTCCGTCCACGATACCGGTCACCTCAAAGAAGTGAGACAGGTGATGCTCAGAGCCGGATGCGGGACGGGAAGAGCCTGCAAAGCTCATCATAATACCGATGATCACGAGGGCATCCATCAAAGCCTTGATGCTGTCTTCATTTCTCTGCAGAATGCCGTCAGCCAATTTCAGAGTGGTTTCGATCTGCTCGTAGGTCAGATCGTAAATGTACCGGCAGAAATACTCGCCCGTTACCTCGCGGGAAAGCTCCCAGTCGTTCAGAGCGGAAAACTTACCGATCACGTCACCGTAGCCCGCCTTCAGCATTTCAAGGGGTGCCTGTGCAAGCACTGCGGTATCTGCAACCAGTGCCACGGGAAGACCAGCGGCGTAAGTTACCTTCATACCGCCGGTGATCATTGCCGCGCCGGTAGATGCATAGCCATCCATTGAGGGAGCGGTAGCAACCACCATATAGGGAACCTTCTCAAAGTGAGAAACGTATTTGCAAAGATCCTGAATTACGCCACTGCCGATGCCGATGATCAATTCCGCATCACCGAGATTTTTCGTTACCTCGTCAATGGCAGGCTCACTGGGGACCAAAATTTCCTTGCCGGTGAAGGTCACGCGGCGAAGATCCTTCCCCTGCAACGCGGCAAGGGTTTGCTCGCCGGCGGCGGCAAAGGTATTCTCATCGGAAACGATGAGGATCTTCTTATATTCGGCGCAAATATCGGTCAAACGCGCCATCGCGTTCTTCTCAATATAAACGTACTTAATGGGACAGGTGTGGGTGTGACCGCAAGAGCAATCGACGCCCTTCAAAAGTTCATTGATATCCATAAAAATCTCCTTTGCGAGTTTTCATAAAATTACAAGGTATTATACCATTTTACATAAATAAAGTCAAGAAATGTACAAAAAAACAGAACTTCCGTCACATATAACGGAAGTTCCGAAAAATCACAGATAAAATTCAGCCAAGTCATCCAAACGGAGAAGGGCGGGCTTACAGCCAGCGGCAACCCCTGCGTCTACGTCGATCCAGGTGCGCGTCTTTAAGATCTTCCCTTTCAATTCGGGATCGTAGCAAAGGGTGGGGGTATGTCCAAAGACAGTGATCACATCGTCAAAATACTCGTCGTCAAGCGCAGGCCAACACCAGATCAGCTCATCCGCCTCGTATTCGGAAAGCTTTTTATCGGCTCTGAAATTCTCCAGACCGCCGTGGACCAGAACGAAATCCCTTCCGCCTGCGGAAACCGTTTCGTACAGGGGTGCTTCCCGAAGGTAATCCAGAATGTCAAGCACCGTGTCCCGATCCTCCCTGTTCTTTTTTGCAAGGGTCTTCAGGGTCACGTCCCCACCGTTCAGGCGGTAATTTTCCACAAGCTCCATCTGCTCGGTATTAAGCTTGGTGATATTCTCCTCCGTTACCTCTTCAAAAAGAAACGCGCAGGAGAGAAGCATCGCCTCGTGATTACCCAGGATCAACTGTGCATTGGGCTGATACAGCAGCCATTCCAGAAGCTCTACGCCGCCGTCACCGTTTCTGTCGATCACGTCTCCCAGAATATACAGCCAATCCCGATCGGTAAAATTCGCCTTTTTTAAAAGGCTCATCAGTTCCTCCAAAGAGGTTCCGTGAAGGTCACTGGTTACGTAAATTCCCATTAAAGTCCCCCTTTAACTTTTTTTGCACTATATATTATACCACAAAAACGGTTATTTTTCAAGTTCATCCCCAATTCCCAATAAAAAAAGACTCGGTTTTCACCGAGCCTTTTTCCTTTTTCCGGTAGGAAGAAAGGGAGTCAAATTAGAAAACAAAATGGCGATAAACATCAACAAGCACCCCAAAAGCTCCTCCAAGCTGAGAGCGGTTTTGAGAACGATCATATCCGAAAGCACCGCAAACACCGACTCCATACACATCAAAATGGAAGCGATGGCGGCAGGCGTGCATTGCTGACCCAAAATCTGGAAGGTATAGGCAATGGCGCAGGAGAAAAATGCAGAATACAAGATTCCCCCCGAGCCTTGCAGAATGCCGTCCGGAGTGGGCTTTTCAAAAACGAAGGCGCAAACGAGTCCCACCGCACCTGCAAAGAAAAACTGGAGGCAGGAAAGGAGGACACCGTCCACGTGGGACGCCTTGGTATCAATACAAATAATATGAACGGTATAAAAAATGGCACAGCCCAAAGTAAGAAGATCCCCTGCAGACATTTTCAAATTGCCAACCAGCCCTGCAAATCCCTCTTCAAAGGATGCCATACAGAGAAGGTATAACCCTACTGCGGCGGCTACGATACAGCCCCAGATCAAGGGATGCACCTTTTTTCCCAGAAAAAGCCCTGCGATGGGTACCATCACCACGTACATCGCGGTAATAAACCCGCTTTTTCCCGCGCCGGTTCCCATAGAAATACCGAATTGCTGAAGGTTTGCCGCAATGAACATTACGGAGCCGCACAGCAAAGATACGGAAAAAAGCTCCTTTTTTTCCTTCGGGGTTATTCCTTTCGCAAGGACTCTCCCCTTATTGCGGATCAAGATCAAAGGAAGCAGGAACAACGCCCCCAAAACCATTCGCATTCCGTTGAAGGTAAAAGGTCCGACGGAATCACTTGCCAAATCCTGGGCAACGAAGGTCGTTCCCCAGAAGAACGCGGCAAGGAGCAAAAAAACGGGACCTTTCAAAGAAAATCGTTTCATACGCACCTACAAGAAAAAAACGGGATCAACTCCCGTTTTTTTCCTTTTTCAAAAAACCTTACTTCTCGTAAACAACCTTGATGGTGTCTTCTGCCTTAACCTCGGCAGAAAGACCGGTTTCCTTACCATTTACGTAGTAGTTCCAGAAGAAACCGTTTCCGTTTGCGTAACCGGAAAAGCTCTCATACATTCCCTGATCGTTGGTTACAGCGTCAACACCGTTGTCGTAGATGTAGCCTTCGATCACGTGCTTCAGGGTCATGGTCTCACCTTCGGGAACGTAAGCGGTAGCAACACCGTTGTAAAGCTCAACTGCAAGGCTTTCGTCCTTAGTGCCGTCTTCTGCATAAGCTTCGGAATAGGTAACAATCTGGAAGTTGTTTACTGCAACAGGATTGCCCTCGGGAGCGGAGCTGCAGGATGCGATCACGGGAAGGATCATCAGAACTGCAAGAACAACAAACATCATCTTTTTCATCGCGTTTACCTCACTTGAAAATAATTTGTCGGGAAAATCCCTAGGAAAGATTATAGAATAAAAAGTTTGAACTGTCAATATATTTTTGATAAATGAGAACTGCATTTTTTCGGGAGATTGCAATGAAAAAACGACTTTTTCTTCTGATCGTGATTCTTTTGGTAATAAGCGGAGGATTTTCGGATCTGGCAGAATTCGGCACGAATAACTTTTGCCGTTGGATGGAGCAAAAATGGGCGCGGACTGTTTTCGGTCTGGATGAGAAGGAGGCACAAGCCGTGTTCGGAGACCAGGGAGAAGCCATCTTTCTGTGAAAGGAAAGATTTTTTCCGTAGAGCTATCCGCCTTGATCCCGCTGATCCTTTTATTAAGCAAAAGCGAAAAAAGGGACGTGCTTTTATTCTTGGGAGCGGTGATCCTGCACGAGGCAGGACATTGGATCGCCCTGGTCTCTGTGGGATGCAGCATTCAAAGCGTCACCCTTTCCTTTTCGGGGGCAAGTATGGTAACGCGGGAGCCCTATCTTTCCTACAGGAAGGAATTGCGCGTCTTTCTGGCAGGTCCCTTGGCGGGGCTTTTGGGGTGCCTCCTTACGTGGGCTTATCTGCGGTGGCATTTTACGAAAGGCGGTATGCTCTTTTTTTCCTTTAACCTCCTGCTCAGCCTTTTCAATCTTCTCCCCGTCAAAGGGCTGGACGGTGGCGGTGCACTATACTCCCTGCTTTGCCTTTACGGGGATGAAGAGACGTCTCGTAAGATCACAAGCCTCCTTAACGCCTTGAGTCTCGGTTTTCTTTTGTCCCTTTCCCTATGGATCCTCCATCGGGAAAGAAATGCATCGCTCCTCCTTTTGACCCTGGCGCTGATGGCAAGCGGAACAAAAAGAAAAAAAGCCACGATCACATCGTAGCTTTTTCACTCGTTCCTTACTCAGCAGCGTTGAGCTTCTTGGTCATCTGGCTCTTTCTTCTTGCTGCAGTGTTCTTATGAACATAACCCTTGGAAACTGCGGTATCGATCTTCTTAACCGCATCCTTGTAAGCTGCCTGAGCAGCCTCCTTATTTCCTTCTTCCAAAGCTTTATCAAACTTCTTAGCAGTGGTCTTTACAGTAGTAGTAAACGCCTTATTGATCTCAGCTTTCTTCTCAGATACCAATACGCGCTTCTTAGCAGACTTGATATTCGGCAACCGATTCACCTCCTTGACGATACTTAACAGAGTAATTGTAACACCGTTTTAGAAAAAAAACAAGTAGTTTCAGAAATTTTTTTGAAAAATTGTCAAGAATATCCTTGAAATCCAGGAAAACAAAGGAAAAGAGGGACAAAATGAACAATATTTACAGCGATCTTGCGATTGAGATCTGCAAAAATCTGCCTGAGAATGATTTTTCGGCATCGGGAATAGAATGTAAAAATGAATTTTGCGGAAGTCTGAGAACGGAAACCGTCTCCATTACCTCTCCAAAGGGAGCGGAGCTTGTGGGGAAGCCCCAAGGAACCTACCTTACCGTATCGTGCGGAAGGCTTTGGCTGGAGCATCGGGAGAAGATCAAGGAAAAGGTTTTTGATTTTGCCAAGCTTTTGCGCCCTTTTCTTGCTTCCTCCAAAAATAGGAGCATCCTGGTCGCAGGACTGGGAAACGAAAGCATCACCGCCGATGCCATCGGTCCCGTTGCCGTGAAAAATCTGATCGTGACCCGTCATATCCGAAAGGAAAAACCGCAGATCTTTGAGGATCTGGGTCTTCGCGAGCTTTGCGCCATGACCCCTGGTGTACTGGGGCAAACGGGAATCGAAAGCGCGGATATGATCCGCAGTGTGGTACAGCAAATAAAGCCCTCGCTTCTCATCGTCATTGATGCCTTGGCTTCCCGCTCTCTTTCCCGATTGGTCAACACCATACAGATCTCCGACAGCGGGATCAGTCCCGGTTCGGGAATCGGAAACAACCGTCCTTCCCTCTCTCCGGAAAATTTGGGAATCCCCATTCTTTCCGTCGGGATCCCCACGGTGGTAGATGCCGCAACCCTCGCCGCTGACGCCATCCGCGATTTTTCCGAGGGAGACGCGGATGACGAAGCCATACGAAAACAATGGAGCAAAAACGGATTGAATTTTTTCGTTACCCCAAAAGAAACCGATCAGGTCATCCGCGTACTGGGTGCATTTATCGGACACGGGATCAATTTAGCCGTCAACGAAAACCTTTCTTACGAGGATATGCTGTCGCTTGCAGGAGGATAATATGAAAATAAAAAAGCTGTGGTTTGACAAGATCTTGCCCCGCATCCAAAAAGCCTTCGGACTTTTTGCCTTATACGGAGTCATCCCTCTCGTTTGCGGGGGTATGGTGGGCCTGGTCATCTTCATTCAGTCGGAAGGCAGCGGACACGCAGAAAAAATACTCACTCAGCTGGGCGAGCAAAGCGTTGCGGGCGTGATCGGAGGAAAAACGCAAAGAAAAGCGTTTTCGGGCGGCTTTTACTTTCTCACGGAAGAGTTGCTCCCTCCCCTGCACGATCAAGCGGCAGTAACGCTTGGAGGAGGCGGGTATTTTTCTCCCGAAAAAGGAAGTGAGGATGCCGCGGAGAATGCCACGCCAAACGAACCGCGAGAGCAAATCCCCGACGTGATCTACGATTCCTTACCCGCGGGCGCTACGCCCATCATCTCCTGCGATCTGTCCTCCTCGTCGTTTTTCATCAACACCACCGGGAAAGAGGTGGACGTAAACGCAGCGCGAAATGCATCCCTCCCCAAGGCCTCGAGCAAGGGAGCGGAGCCTCTCGTTCTGGTGCTTCACACCCACGGAACCGAAGGGTACTTTGAGGACAATACCAATCTCTCGGAATTTGCCACCGACGGTATCAGCGGATATTTTCTGCCCGACAAGACCTCCTTCCGCACCGATGACCCTGCTAAAAGCGTGGTACAGGTGGGCAAGGTCTTTTCGGAAACCCTGATCTCCTGCGGAATCCCCACCTTGCACGTAGAGACTATGCACGATGCAGAGGATTTTAATTCCGCTTATTCCAAAAGCGGAGAAACCGTGAAAAAGCTTTTGGCGCAGTACCCTTCCATCCAATACGTCATTGATCTGCACCGAGATTCGGTGGTGCGGGGCGACTCCTACGTAAAAAGCCTTGCCACCGTGGAAAACACACCTTCCGCTCAGGTAATGCTGGTGGTGGGGGCAGGCAAACACGAAAATTGGGAAAAAAATCTCTCCGTTGCCGCCAACTATAAGGAACAAATGGACGCCCGTTTTCCCTCCCTCTCCCGCGCGCTTTACCTGCGGACCGCCCGCTACAACCAGCAGTATCTGCCCGGCTGTCTCCTTTTGGAGGTGGGAAGCGCGGCAAACACCCTGGAGGAAGCGGAAAACGCCGCTCACTTTGCCGCCCTGTCCTTTGCGGATCTGTTGAAGCAAGGCGAATAAAAAAGCAGAACCTCAAAAAATGAGGTTCTGTTTTTTTACATCAACAAGGCGGAAGAGTCGTCATCGTTGCGACCAATATCTCTTCTCCTCTTTTTTCTTCCCCACGCGAGGATCACGGAGGTAATCAAAAGGATCAAGATACCGCCTGCCGCGGCAACCAAAACGAAAAACTTTTTTGTCCGTTTTTCTTCCGCTTCCCGACGTTCCCGTTCCAGTCTTGCCTTTTCCTCAGCCTCTGCTTTTTTTCGTTCCTCTTCCTTGCGCTTTTCCTCCTCTGCGCGGAGACGCGCTTCCTCTTCAAGGCGAAGCCGCTCTTCCTCTTCCTTTTGACGAATCTGTTCGTAAGAAAGCTGATTTTCGAAAAAGTCGTTTTTCTTCACGTCCTCCCCTACCAAGGATCGGAAAAGTCCGTACTCACACGGAGAATAGGTTGTGATCTGAGAGGCGGCGGTAATTTCGCCGTTTTTCCCGTTCAGCCATTTGCGAAACCAGGTATATTGCTGTGAATCGTGACAGAGAAAGCCCTCCTGTGTAACCTGAAATCCGGTTTTTCCGCCAAATTTTTCCAAAGGTACGTCCCAATTCATCACGATGGGATTTTCTTTATACAAATGCAGATAGGTTTTGGCAACGTCGTGAACTCCGTATGCTTCGGCGCTTTCAGGGTACATCTCCGGATTGGCGGAGATCCCTACCGCTTCCTGAAGCGTTTCGGAATTGAGAATATGCTGACCATGGCTGTATTCCCCCAAGGGATCGTGTCCTACGACGACCAGGGGCTTGAAGCGGCGCAGCATCTCCACCTGAAAGCCTACGATATCCTCGTGAGAAAAGCCTCTTTGATTCTGCTGATTTTCCGCCACGTCACCGCTTTTGCTAAAAAGATCCGGAAAGGGGCCGATCACGGGATAATGCCTTACGCCTACGGTCCAAAGGCCGCGAAGCAATTCGTGTCGGCGAATCTGCTCGTTGGCGTGATCGGTAAAATAGATAACCTGAACCTCATATCCGCGCTCTCCTGCATAGGTGGGCAAAATGCCGGCGAAGAACAGCTGTTCGTCATCGGCGTGGGTAGTCATAAGGCAAAGATCGGCTTTTTCACAAGGAGGCTCCCACACCTGCACCCAAGCAGGCGGTGCATCGGAAAAGGCGTAAAGCTCCGTCACCCCGATTTTTTCGTCAAAGGTAAGAGTAAGCTCCGTGATTTTCTCTCCGAACAGCTCGGAAAGACTGATAAACTGCCTTAAATAAGATGCCGAAAACGTTTTTTCCGCGGTTCCCACGGTCAGAACAAGATCCGCCGTTTCACCGTAAAAAATCAGATACAGAGAATCCATGGGAGTTTCGGAGGAAACGGTCACCTGTCCCTGCACGGTCACGCTCTTCTTTTCGTTGCCGTCAGTTAACTGCTTTTGATATGCCGACAAGGTCAAAGGCAGGCGATCCTCTGCCGCAAAAGCGGGGATCGACCCCAGCAGCGCCAGACATAAAACGATCAGTGACAAAACCAAACTCTTTTTCATTACAAGACTTCCCTCAATTCTTCTACAGTCTCGCAGATCACGTCCGCGCCTGCCGTTTCCAATTCCTCACGGCTTCCGTAGCCGTACAGAACTCCCACGGTGGAAAACCCAAGCTTTCGCCCTGCCTCCATATCGTACTTGCGGTCACCGATCATATAAGAAGCCTTGGGATCTGCGCCGCTTTTTTCCAAAGCGTATTGCAAGACCTCCTCCTTTTCCACCCGATTGCTTTCATCCAGATTCGCACCGCAAATATGATCGAAATATTGGGTCAGATCAAAGTGATCCAGAATCCTTTTTGCAAATACCTCCGGCTTGGAGGTGGCAAGGATCACCCGATCCCCCCGCTCCCGAATGGCGGAAAGCACCTTGGGGATCCCCGGATAAAGAGAATTTTCAAAAATACCGATGGTGGTAAAGCGCTCCCGAAAACGATTCAGCGCTTCCTCCGCCTTTTCCGGGGAAAATCCGTAGCGCTCCATAAAAGAATCCTTCAAGGGTGGACCTACGAAGGATCGGAGCGCTTCCCGATCCGTTTCTTCGATTCCAAAGCTTTTCAGCGCGTAGATCACGGAATTGACGATCCCATCGGCGGAATCGGTCAGGGTACCGTCCAGATCAAAGAAATAATTTTTCATCAGAAACACACCTTATAGCAACGGGAAAGGATCTTCCCCTCTGTATTTTCAAGAGTCACGTAAATGAGATTCTCGTAGACGAATTCCACGTCCAAAACCTTCATTCCCTTTTCCAGAACGGAGCTGAGAGAAAACGCTCTTTTTTCGGTGGAGATCAGGATCTGCTCCGTTTCCCCCTTGGCTTGCATGGCAATATACTTTCCCTCCGGAGAAGCGGCAAAGATCTCAAAATCGGTAAATTCCTTCAGCTTGGGCGTTTTCCGCTGAGTACCCAGAAGCAAATGACTCCAAACAGCTCTGTGCTCCTCCTCTTCCGCGTCCAGTCTCTGGGCGTAGATGCGGTCAAAGGGAGCAGAGTATTCTCCCTGCCCGTCCAGCAGAGACAAGGCAACCTTTCCCGTGGTGCAATCCAGAGCGGCAAAGCCAAGATCCGTAATAAAATACGCGGTGGTATCTCCCGCAAAAGCACCAAAGGAAACGGACTTGTAGGAGCTCATGGAAACCTTTTTCACGTCCACGATCCGCAAAGAATCGTCCAGGGGATCCGTATGGTAGACCGTAACCTGAGAGCCGTTCATTCCAATGGCATAGGAGGCGTTTGCGGAAAAGGCAAGCACGTCCTTTCCGTAAGGGTCTACGCCCTCGACGGAATCCGCAAACATGGGATAACAAAGCCCATCGGCGGGGTGGATGCAAAAGCGCTTTCCCTCCTCGTCGGTATAGACCAGACGCTCCGGCTTTAAAACGGGCCAGAAGCCCTCCCCCTCCTGCTCGGGCGTATAGAGAAAGGTTTCGGTAACGCCGTAGTCCTTCTTGTGATCCACCCGATAGTAGGCGATCTCCTTTCCCTCAAAGCCGAAGGGAGAAAGATCCACCACCGTTTTGGGAATGGTTTCAAAGTCGGTTTTTCCCAGGGTCTTCACGCGAATCGCCTCGCTCCGATCCTGGGAAAGCAATAATTTTCCGTTGTAGTCATAAGCCTCGTCCCATTCATAAATGAGAGAAAGACCCGTTCCACGGTACACATTCAACACGTAAAAGAAAACGGCGCCCAGGATCATCACTGCGGAAAACAGTATCAAAAGTCCGGCAAGCTGTTTTTTCTTCATGGTTTCCTCCTTTTGGGAATTGTAATTTGATTATTTTTATGATATAATGCATCAGAGGTGAACAAAAATGAATCTTTTGTTTGTCTGCACGGGAAACACCTGTCGCAGTCCGATGGCGCAAGCCATTGCAGAAAATATTCTACGGGAAAAGGGCTTGAATGTAAATACGGATTCCGCAGGAATCTACGCCGTTCCCGGTCAAAGCATTTCGGAAAATTCCAAGCTCGCATTGGAAACGCTCTTCGGAATACGTCATTTTGAACACGCCGCAAAGCCCTTGACGAAAGAGCTTCTTGAGTGGGCGGATCTTGTGATCGCCATGACGGAGAATCACAAAGCCCTCATCGGTCAGGCATTCGGAGAACGGGAAAAGGTCATTGCCATGCCCGTTTCGGTGGGCGATCCCTTCGGCGGAACGCCCGCTTTGTACGAGGCTTGCGCGAAAAGCATCGCGGAGGGCATTGAGACACTTTGGGAAAAGGGGTATTTCCATGATTGAAATACGACCGATGAAAACAAGTGACCTTGCTTTCGTAGCGGAATTGGAAAAGAAACTGTTTTCCGATGCCTGGAGCTTGGAAAGCCTTGGGGAAGAGCTTTGCTCCCCCTTTGCCAAGAGCTATCTTCTTTCAGAGAACGGCACCCCCTGCGCCTACGGTCTTTTCCGCTTGATGGCGGGAGAAGGCGAGGTGCTTCGCATCGGGACAAGCCCTGAGCACAGAAGAAAGGGCTTTGCCACCTCTCTTCTGAGGCGTTTTTGGGAGGATGCTCCCGAAAAAACGTTTTTAGAGGTTCGCGAAGGGAATCTTCCCGCGCGAAGGCTCTATGAATCCGTGGGGTTTCGGATGATCTCCAAGCGCCCGCGGTATTATCGGGATCCTATCGAGGATGCCGTAGTTTACGAAAAAAAGTAAAAGTAAAAAGGAAGTATCACGATCTATGAAGATCCTCGCTTTTGAATCCTCCTGTGACGAAACTGCCGCGGCAGTCGTAGAGGACGGAAGAAAGATCTGCTCGGATATCGTACTGAGCCAGATCGACATTCATCACCGCTACGGCGGTGTGGTACCCGAGATTGCCAGCCGCGCACATACCGAGGCGATCTGCACCGTATACGAACGCGCCCTTGCCGATGCGGGTCTGACCATCAAGGATATTGACGCCATCGGCGTTACCAACCGTCCCGGTCTCATCGGAGCGCTTCTGGTGGGAGTCAACTTTGCAAAAAGCCTTGCCTTTGCAAACAATCTTCCCATCATCCCCGTCAATCACATTGAGGGGCATATTGCGGCGCTGTATCTGGCGTATCCCGATCTTGAGCCTCCCTTCGTGGCTCTCATTATGAGCGGAGGTCACACCTCCCTGGTGGAGGTAAAGGGGTATACCGCCTTCTCCCTCATCGGCGCAACCCGCGACGATGCGGCTGGGGAAGCCTTTGACAAGGCGGGCAGGATCATCGGAATCGGTTATCCCGGCGGCAAAGAGATGGACCGTCTCTCCCATCTGGGTAATCCCGACGCCATTCCACTTCCCTCCTCCGCCATTCGCGACCACGATTACGACTTCACCTTTTCGGGTCTGAAGACCGCGGTGATCAATTACGCCCACAACAAAAAGCAGTTGGGTGAGGAGATCCGCCCCGAGGATCTTGCCGCATCCTTTACGGCGGCAGTATGCCGCGGTATTGCCACCCAGCTGGAGCACGCCCTCACCGCCTTCCCTCACAAAAAGCTGGTTTTGGCAGGGGGAGTTGCCGCAAATTCCCATATTCGCAAAACTGCGGAAAACGTGTGCAACAAGTGCGGATGCAGGCTGTATCTGCCTCCCGTATCCCTTTGCGGGGACAACGGTGCTATGATCGGCGCTCAGGCATATTACAATTTCAAAGCGGGGATCGTAGGAGACGAAAAGCTGAACGCCTCCGCAACCTCTCCCTTCAG
This sequence comes from Eubacteriales bacterium, assembly GCA_045544655.1. Lineage (GTDB taxonomy): Bacteria > Bacillota > Clostridia > Oscillospirales > SIG627 > RGIG5579. The sequence continues at coordinate 11,052 of JAZPZL010000112.1, read as the reverse complement.
CTTCAAATTTTAAAGAACGCTCTGTGATTTTTCACAGTTTTTGTGGAAAACCTTGTTAAAAATGTGAAAAAGTCCGTGATTCACAGCATTTTTCAACGAATACGGACAGAATTCTCTGTGGAAAACCTGAGTTGAGATCGTTCAGTTTTCCTCTTCCTCTGCCTTGTGTTCCCACATTTCACCTTCACCGGAGAGGAAACGGATGCTTCTCTCTACTGCATCCCGAGCATTGCCCCAAGGCTCCTTGGCGTAGCGGTAATCGAACTTCTTGCAAAAATGGGACACGTCTCCCTTTAATTCATCAAGATACCCCATTTCCACCTTTTGGGCGGCATCCAGAAAATCGGGAAGCTTCTTTTTGGAGATATAAAGCTTTGCGGTTTTCAGGAAACGGGTATAGCAGGGCAAGCAGAAATAGGTCTGATTTTCCATTTTTTTGCGGAATTCAATATCCATTTCCCAGAGCAAGCATGCAGTTTCAAACATTTTGCTCAGGTGGAATTCCACCCGCTCACACACGTAGCAGGTCTCGCAAAAAGATTCGGTATGAGCGGCAACGCCGGAAAGCTTTTCCTTCAAGGAAATTTTCGGGGTAGCGCACTCCTTGCGGATCAGATCCAGATGGCTTTCCAGCATCAAGGCGAGAGGCAGACGCTTCTGAGCCAGAAACATCTGCTCAAAATGACGGCTGCAAAAGCCCTTTTCATTGGTTTTGATACGAATATCAGGCTCCATCATGGAGGCACCGAGGATCAGATCGATCTCATTTTCCTCCAATTTTTTCTTCATTCTGCAAAAGGGACAGGAGCCGTTTTCATCAAAGGCTTCATTGACGGGTATGGTATAGATTTTTTCCATAAGCTCTCCTTTGGTTTTTCTTCCTCTATACTATCACAAATTTCAATCAATTTCAAGGTGCATTTCAAGAAAGGAGCTCCCTATGGCAAAGGTTCTTCAGGAACTGGACGAAACCCATAAGATCTATCAATTCACCGAGGGGTTCTCCTTCGGTACGGACGCTGTCCTCCTTTCCGGCTTTATTCAGCCACGGAAAAACAGCGTTGGCGTGGAATTCGGCACGGGAACGGGCATTGTTCCCCTTCTTTTGTCCATGCACAAGGAATTCAAAAAAATCTACGCGCTTGAGATTCAATCGGATTACGCTTCGCTTGCAAGGGAAAACGTGGAGCTGAACGGATTTTCGGACAAGGTAGAGGTGATCGAGGGCGATCTGAAGGAGGCGAAAAAGCTGCTTCCCTTTTACGCAGATTTCGTTTTCACCAATCCCCCTTATATGAAAAAGGAAACGGGAAAGGTCAACGACTGCGAAAAGAAGCGCATAGCCCGACACGAGATCCATTGTGATATTCGGGACGTTTGCCGAAGCGCCGCAAGCCTTTTACAGGACAAAGGCGACTTTTACTGCGTTTACCGTCTGGCGCGGATGGCGGAGCTGTTTTCCGCAATGCGGGAATTTGATCTGGAGCCGAAAAACATCGTCTTCGTTACGCCCAAGCCCGACAGTGCTCCCGACCTGATTCTGGTACGCGGAGTCAAGGGCGCAAAGCCCGAGCTGAAAAGCCGCCCTCCCTTCGTCATTCAAGACGAGGCGGGAGAGCGCACCGAGGAAACCAAGCTCCTTTATGAAAAAGGTGTGATCGAATATGGGAGGAGAAAAGGATGAAACGACTCGCTCCATTGATTTTAAGCCTGGCTTTGCTTTTATCTTCCTGTGCCTCCGATGCGACCCGCAACGCCAATAGCTGTGCGAAAATGCTGGTCAGCGCAGAAGAGCTGCTTCTTGAATGCGTAGCGGAAATGGAAAAATTCGGAGAGGATCGAATGTACGTTGCCATGGAAGCGGAAGAAGCAAAGGAAGGAGCAGAGGCAAAGCCTCCCCGCCTGGTCTCTTATCCCAAGGAAAGTGAAGAACGCACGGAGATCGAAAACGAGATTCTGGAACGCGCCATCACCGAGCTGGGCTTTCGCCTGATCTTTTTCCAGACGGCAAGCAATTCCAGACGGTGCGTGATCTTTTCCTTTTCCAAGGAGGGTGACTCCGGGATCCAGAACGGGATCTATTATTCTTACGATACCCTTCCCTGCGCCTGGTGGGGACGGAACGCGGACCTTGTGAAAAAGCACGGCCGCTGGCTCCAGATCGACAAATCGGGAAACGCCGCCTACTACACCCTCGCCCTTTCGGAATATTTCTACTATTTTGAAAAATACGGAAGATTAAGAGCGTAGTTGTTGTCCTTTCTTTGAAAAGAAAGGACCAAAGAAACTTCCAAATTTAACTCTATTAAAGTTTACATGTTACAAATCGAAACCCTAATCATTCTTCTGTTCACTGGATAGTTAATCCTTCTTCAAGTCCGCATCGTCTTTTTTATATGTCCTCTTGGCATATAAAACCTCCTATGGTAATTCTGAATTTTACCATAGGAGGTTTTTTTTATTGTTCTTCCTTTTTTTGGCTTACGCAGTTTCTTAATTATTTAAAAAGTTAAAAAACATTTTTGCATTTTTTTCTAATTCAGTACATAGCTGATTTCAACTTTTTATAGCAATCTTTGAAATCGAAAACAATAAAACCTTGATAATCACGGATTTTTAAATTCTTCAAATTACTCAACTGCTCTGTGAGTTTCTCTCTCAACGCTTCAGAAAACGAATACATTTGCTCTTGATCTAAATCGCAATATCCCATTTTATAAAATTCAAATTCTCGTTCCAAGTTCAAACGATCCGTTTGATATTTCCACCATCTTGGGGCACCGTAAAAATCAGCACCTTCTGACTGATAGTCATTAAATTCTACGTAACGCTCTTCCCCTTCATCATTAGTAATATAAAATCTATTCTGAATATATGGTGCCATACCAATCCCACTATATCGATATACTCTCAAAAAACGTCTTCTCAGAACAATGCAAATCACATCCTCCGTATTTTCTTGAATAAATTTATCGCAAATACTTTCATAATGCATAAGCACTGTTTCGACAATGTCATTATACGTTGTGATAAATAACTCTTTTTCAAACCATTTAGATTTCAATTCTTGAATTATATCTTTTTTTCGTGTCTCATCCACTGCCAATGACTTTGCAAACTCATCGCCCTCTTTTGATTCTTCTACCATTTTCATCTGTCCTTCATCCACGGATACAGATTCATCCCCATTCTCATTTTTTTTATCAGAAATTTTAAAAACCTTAAAAAACATAAAAAATATAAACGAAAACAACAATATGAATGAAAAATCCATTGAATTACACACTCCTGTTCTTTAGAATTTGTTGTCGTATTTTGCAATTATTTCATTGGTTCTAGTCACATCCGGATCATACCGATTGCACGATTTTTCATCCGCTTTCACCCGATAATTGTTTCGAGAGCATCTAAATGAATTGCTATAACAAAAAGTCTCTCTATCTCCCAACTCACAGTAGATACAAGATCCACAGCATCCATAATAATTTTTTGCCATTTCTACCTCCAAAATGAAAAAAGTGCGCAGCCGGAGCCACGCACCGAAAAATACATAACTCCAATTGCTGCGACACAATTTCCACGTACTGCAAGTATGCGAAATGGAGCATGCATTTTTACCATATGGTAAAAATTGCACACTTGCAGAATTTACATGGATATTTAATTGTGTCGCAAAAAGATTTTATCACATTGAAGCTATTTTGTAAAGTGTTATTTGTACGGATTCACAAAAAATCGCCCAACTTTTAAAAAAATCGGGCGATTTCATCATTCTTTATGCATTTATCTGTTCTGCTTTGATCCTTCGGAAAACGATCAAGGTGAGAACGGTGGAGATCCCCATGGTAATGGTATCTGCCACGAGCTGGGTAGAGACCACGCCGTACAAGCCGAAAATTGAATTCAGAAGAAATAGGAGCGGGATATTCACAAGTCCCTGACGGCAGACGGAAAGAAGAAGGGATTCGGGTCCCTTGCCCATTGCCTGCAGAGAGAAGGTCGCCAAAAGATTGTAGAACATAATGGGAGTCGCCGCGCAGCAAATGCGGAGGAACACCTCACCGTACGCTACGGTTTGAGCATCTCCGATGAACACGGTGACGATCTGCTTGGCAAAAATCTCGAAGAAGAACACGCACAGAAGGGCAAAGCCCATTCCCGCGATCCGACACGAGGAGATCACCTTTTTCATACGCTTATGATCCCCGGATGCATAATTGTACGCCACCAGGGGAATCATACCCTGACACAGACCCATTCCCACGTTGAGGGGGAGCATATCGATCTTTTTCACGATTCCCAATGCCGCCAGCTCCACGTCGCCGTAGCTTGCGGAAAGATTATTCAGGAAGAGATTGGAAATGCAGGCAAGCAAAGCACTCAGCGCAGAGGGGATACCGGTAGCAAAGATCTCGCCGATATAGGAAAAGCCGGGAATAAAATACTTGGGCTTGATGGAAAGAACGGTTTTCTTTTTTAGACAAGCCAATACCGCGAGGAAAAAGATCATTGCGATCACGTTGGAGATGCAGGTAGCAACTGCCGCACCCGTAACCTCTTTTCCTGCGGGGAGGATCACGAACATAAACAAGGGATCCAGGATGATATTCAGCACACCGCCGAGTCCAAGACCAAGGCTGGCGTATTTTGCATAGCCTTCACTGCGGAGAAGATGCGCCATAGACATACTGAGCGTTGCGGGAATACCGCCTACCACGACCACCCACAGCATATAATCGTAGGAATAGGCGTAGGTATTGGTACTGGCACCCACCATCTTCAATACGGTCTCGGGGAAGAAAAGACAGATCATTGAATAAATAAAGGTGATCAGGATCGTTCCGTAAAAGCTGAAGGCGGAGACCTTTTTCGCTTCTCCTCCCTTCCCTTTTCCCAAAAGTCTGGAGATCAGGGTACCGCCGCCAACGCCGAACAGATTTGCCAGGGCATTCATTCCGAATACCAAAACAAAGGAAAGGGTCGCGGAGGCTACCTTATACGGGTCGTCGGTAAGTCCGATAAAGAAGGTGTCAGCAAGGTTGTAGATCATGGTGATCAGCTGACTGATGATGGTGGGAACCGCCAGAGTCGCCAACGCCTTGGGCACCGGTGTGCGTTCAAATAATTCCTTTTTTCGATCCATTCTTACATAATCCTTTCATTTCAAAAAACAAAGGAGATTATATCACGCTTTTCAAAAAAAGGCAAGGGTGATCGAAAAAACACGTTTTTTCGGTCGGAATTTGCTAAAATGTTAAAATTTTTGTGTTTTTATCAAATTGCCGAAAATATTTCGGCTAAAGGCTTGATTTTTAAAAAAAATCGTGATATGATGAGAGCCTATTGAAACTGCGATCATAAAACGAAAGGCAAAAAAATGAACGATATAAAAATTTCGCGCAGACTGAGCATGATCCGCTCGGACATTCGAGGTCCGCTGTATCAGGAAGCACTGCGTATGGAACGGGAAGGAAAAAAGGTGCTGAAGCTGAACACGGGAAATCCCGCCTCCTTTGGCTTTACGGCACCGGAAAGCGTGAGAAGGGCTTTGGCGGAGAGTCTTGGAAAAGCAACTGCCTACTGCGACGTCAAGGGAATGAACCATGCGCGGGAGGCCATCCGCGCCTATCACGAAAGACGCGGGCTGAAGGGCATCTGTGAGGATGATGTTTTCCTATCCAACGGTGTCAGTGAAATGGTGCAGATGATCACCCTTGCCACACTGGAACGGGGCGACGAGATCCTTCTCCCCTGCCCCAACTATTCCCTTTGGGAAAACTGCGCCTATCTCGCGGGAGCCACTCCCGTTTTTTACCGCTGTATTGAAGAGGAGGGCTGGACCCCCGACGTAGAGGACCTCCGCCGTAAGATCACCGCCAATACCCGCGCGATCCTGATCATCAATCCCAACAATCCCACCGGCGCCATCTATCCCCAATCCGTTTTAAAGCAGATCGTCCGTCTTGCCGAGGAGCATCACCTGATGGTGTTTTCCGACGAGATCTACGACCGACTGATTTTGGATGACCGTGCCTTCGTATCTACCGCTACCCTCTCCGAGGAGGTGCTTTGCGTCACCTTCAACGGACTTTCCAAGTCCCATATCGTATGCGGCTGGCGCAGTGGATGGTGCGTTCTCTCCGGTCCTGAAAAGCAGAAAAGCATTTTGAGAGAAGCCTTGATGAAGATTGCATCCATGCGCCTTTGCGCAGGAGCCCTGCCTCAGCTTGCGGTAGAAGCTGCTCTGGACGATCCTCACTCCACGAAAGAGCTTCTGATTCCCGGAGGAAGGCTATACGAGCAGAGAGAGGCAACCTGCTCAGTGCTGGACGGGATCGAGGGAATCAGCTTTGTGAAAAACCTTGCCGCCTTCTATCTGTTCCCGCGGCTTGACAAGGAAAAATTCAGAATCACCGACGATACCCGCTTTGCCCTGGATCTGCTCCACGCCAAAAACATTCTCATTATCCCCGGCTCCGGATTTGCCCACCCCGACAACGATCACTTCCGCATCGTTATGCTCCCGGAAAAGGAAACGCTGAAAAAAGCAATGTCAGACCTGGGCGATTTCTTATCCGATTACAGACAGGATCATTAGAAAACACAAGCCTTTCGCGGTAAAAATACCGCGAAAGGCTTTTTTTACGCCCCATCCATCGGGGGCTTTTCCTCCATTTGGTTGGCATTTCAAACGGATTGTTTTCCTTTCCGTTTCAAAAATGCCGTAATCTTTTATTTTATTGACAAAAGGGCGCTTCAGGTGTAAAATAAAGGTGTATTTGTGTCGAAATAATCAGTATGTTCAAAAAGGAATTTAACATGGCAATCAACGTTAAAAAATTGTTTTCGGATCGAGCGTTTTTTATAGAGCTTATCGGCTTTGTTTTTTTACAAGTCTTCATAGATATGTACAGAACTTTTTTTGAAAGTCAATATCAGATCTTCGGCATCGCTCTCCCCGAGCTTGTGAACATTCTTTATTTGGGAGCGTTGACCGTCGTATTCTTCATCAAGAACCTGAAAAAGCCCAAGGTCTTCATTCCCGTCGTTATTTATTCGGGACTTTTGCTCGTATACCTGTTTTTTCACGTTTTGAATATTTTGAAGCTGGATCAGGATCTTTTGACGGGCTCCGAAGAAAACTGGTTTAAGGAAATATACTTTATAATCAGGACGTATATCATCCCCGTGTTCATTTTTTATTATTTCCTTTGCTGCGAATTCAAGCTTGCATTGATGAAAAAAGCGATCTCCGTTCTGTCTCTTGTCGTGAGCTGTAACATTATCATTACGAATATCTTCAAGGTATCCTTCATTTGTTATGCAAGCACCCTGGAAAAGAATTCCTTTATCACCCGAAACGTATTTGAGTGGTTCTACAATCCCGATACCACAAATCCCGCTTATATGTCCTCAAAGGGCTGGTTCTATATGGGCAACCAGATCGGCGTAATTTTGTTGCTCCTTTTGGTTTTTGTGGTAATGATCGCCTTGGAAAGCGGAAAAATCCGGGATTATCTGGTCGTCCTTCCCAACGCTTTGGCAATGATCTTCGTGAGCACCAAGGTTGCCGCCCTGGGGTGCTGCATCGTTTTGATCGCAGGTCTTGTTTTCGGGGTGCTGTTCGGCATTCTGTTAAAGCAGTTCAAATTTAAGCTGAAGCATATCGGAGTATATCTTGCCATTATGGCCCTTTGCTTCGGGATCCTCCCCTTCTCCCCTATGATATCGGTGCAGGAAGCAAAAATGGAAGCCTTTGAAACCACCGAGGAGCAGCAAACGGTCAAGGATCAGCTTAGCGCAAATTTTGAAAGCCTCAAAAAGGAAACCGCTTTGTTGGGTGACAAGAATTCCAAGGTCTCCAAGGAGAAGACCGAGAAATTCAAAAAGATGTTTTTTGAATACGTGAACAGCAACCCCTATTTCTTTGGGATCGATCCTCAGTTCCTCGAGCTGTTCCCTATGGAAAAGAACTTTGATTTTTGGTACGATATCGTGATCAACGGCAACGGAAAACAGGTGAATTACCGTTATCTGAAATCCATTATTTACGAAGAGGTCATCAAAGTGAACGGCAACGAACAAAGCGACCGCATTTGGGGAATCGGATACGTTTCCAACTTCCCCTATTCCGAGCGAGATTTCATTTCCCAGAACATCTGGTTCGGATACGCGGGTACGGCTCTTTTCATCGGTCCGTATATTCTGGTGACCCTTTACGGGATCTACCAAGCGCTCAGGAGGATCAAGGAGTGCTTCGTTTACCAGAACGCTTTTTACGCGCTGGGGATCTTGATGCCCCTTGCCGTTTCATTGGTTGCAGGGCATTTATTCTTTGGGATCTTCTCGATCACCGTCTATTCCCTTGCAGTTATTTGTTTTCTCAAATTTCAGAGAGAAAGGTATAGCGCTTGATGAAAAAAATACTATTCGTGATATACACTCATAGTCTAGGCGGAGGAGCGGAAAAAATATTCTCGAACGTCTTAAACGGTCTTGCCGGTCAAACGGACTACCAGCTCTCCGTTCTGGAGTATGCGAAATACGACGTAAAGAATGAAGCCCTGGATCCTAAGATAAAAAGGCTCCCCCCGATCGTGGATATGGCGAATTCTTCCAGGATCGAACGGATCACAAAGTTTTTGCTGGCGCATTTATGCCCTGGGATCCTTCGGAAGCTCTATATAAAAGAAAAATACGACGTAGAGATCGCCTTCAATTATCAGATCCCCTCTTTTTTGATCGGCTCAAAAAAAGGAGTTTACAACGTTCAGTGGAACCACGGTGACGTATCCGATCTAAAAAAGAAGCGCTTCAAACGTTTTTTACAGGGTCGAGCCTATCAAAAAGCAGATCAAATCGTAGCCATTTCCGAAAACACCCGCAATTCCATCGTAAAGCTGTTTCCTCAGTATGCCGATAAAGTGACGATCCTTTATAACGGAACGGACGTGGATCTCATTCGCAAGGGCGCGGAGATGCCTACGGATGTCAAACTAAAAAACAATTCTCTGGTATTTTTGGGAAGATTGGAGCACAATAAAAATCCCCTCAGACTGCTCGGATATACGGAACGTCTCATAAAAGAAGGCTGTGACGTAAATCTGTATTTATTGGGAAGCGGTGTGCAGGACCGAGAGGTTGCCGACTATATCAAGAACGCAAAGCTGGAGGACCGTGTCTTCCAGCTCGGTTACGTATCCAATCCCTATCCCATCATCAAGCAGGGCTCTGCAATTTGCTTGCTCTCGGAGAGAGAGGGCTTTCCCACCGTTTTCACGGAGGGAATGGCCTTGGGCAAACCCTTCATCAGTACGCCCGTTGGCGGGACCCGGGAGCTTGCAGATCACGGAAACTGCGGACTCGTCATTGACGATTACGAGGGCTTCAAAGAGGCGGTTCACAAAACGGTGATCGACCGTGAAAATAGTAAAAAAATGGGAAACGCCTGCCTGGAACGGATCAAGCTGTTTTCTCTTGAAAAGCAGATCGAGAGCATTATCGACTTGATCGAACGAAAATAAGGACTTATCGATATGAAAAAAAGAAGCGTTACTGAAAACGTATTTTTCAATATGCTTTATCAGGTGTTGGTAACGGTTTTACCCATTCTTACAACACCTTACATTGCCAGAACGTTGGGATTGCACTCCAACGGGATCCACTCCTTTACCGAGAGCATCGTAACGTATTTTATCATCTTCGGTGCCATCGGAACCTCCCTGTACGGCATCAGAAAGATCGCGTACGTTCGCGATAACGAACAGGAGCTTTCAAGAGTTACGAAGGAGATCATCTCTTTAAGACTGTTCCTGATGCTGGCGACCCTTGCAGTTTACGTTCCTTTGCTGTGTATCAACAACGAGTATTCCCTCATTTACCGCATCCACATCATCAATATCGTTGCCAACGGCTTGGATATTACCTGGTTTTATCAGGGAGTTGAGGATTTCAAAAAGGTTACCCTAAGAAACCTTTTTGTAAAATTCCTTTTCGTTGCCTGCCTGTTCATCTTTATCAGAGAGCCGAGCGACCTGCCTTGGTACGTCTTTTTGACGGTAATCAGCAACCTTTTGGGCAATCTGATTATGATTTTTTATCTGCCTCAATATATCAATTTAAAGATAGGAAAGGTGAAAAAGCCCTTTTCCCATCTGAAGCCAAGCCTGCTTTTGTTCCTGCCTCAGGCGATGAACTACGTTTACGTGCTCATCGACCGCAGTATGCTGGGGTGGTTGATCAATACCGACAACGTAGGTCTTTACGATCAGGCACAAAGGCTGGTGAGAATGGTTACGGGGATCCTGCAATCCGTAGGCTACGTGATGATGGCACGCGTTGCCAATCTCAAGATGAGCAACGACAAGGAGGGCATTGCCTCCTACGCACGAAAATCCGTAAACTTCAATCTCTTTATCGCGTTCCCCGCCCTGTTCGGAATTCTCGGGGTGGCAGACGATTTTATTCCCTTTTTCCTGGGCGAGGAATACACGGGCTCCGCTCCTATTTTAAAGATCTTAAGCCTTCTCATTTTCTTCGCCTCTATGAACAGCCTTTTGGGAGTTCAGTTTCTGATCCCCTTGGGAAAAGAAAAAGCCTATACCCTTGCAACGACGGGAGGAGCCCTCGTCAGCGTTGCGGGGAATTTGCTGTTGATCCCCATTTTCGGAGTATACGGCTCGGCAATCGCTTGTATCATTGCAGAAATGACCGTATTTTCCATCTCCTATTGGAATTTAAGGGATATGTTCCGTTTGCGCAGCATTTTGAAGGACAACTACAAGATCCTCATCGGATCCGTTATTATGTTCGTGGCGGTGCGACTGATTGCACAGATCGAACTCAATATCGTTTTGAAGCTGCTTCTTGAATTGATCGGCGGAGCAGGGCTTTATTTTGTCATCGCACTCCTAACCAAAAACGAAACGTTTTTTATGATTCTTAACAAAGTAATGAGCTTTGTAAAACGAATATTCAAAAAGGAACGGGAAGTAAAATGAAAATCAGCTTGATCATTCCGGTTTACAACGTGGAAAATTACCTCGACAGATG
>JAZPZL010000111.1:0-8944 GCA_045544655.1 Eubacteriales bacterium | reverse complement strand
GAGGATATCCGTATGATGGCGGAGGCCAGCGCAGAAAAGGGTATTATTGAGGAAGAGGAACGAGAACTCATCGAAAACATCTTTGAGTTTGACGATCTGACCGTGGGTGAGGTCACTACACACCGTACCGACGTAGCCCTTCTTTGGATGGAGGAAGGGGAAGAGGAATGGGAAAAAACCATTCGCTCCAGCCGCTTTACCATGTATCCCGTTTGCGACGGCTCTATTGATAATATCGTGGGCGTTCTGGATACCAAGGACTATTTCCGCTTGGAGGATCAAAGCCGCGCATCCGTTCTGGAAAAAGCAGTCCGCACGCCTTACTTCGTTCCCGAGGGGGCAAAGGCGGACGTTACCCTGCGGAATATGCAGAAAAACCGCGTTTCCTTTGCCGTGGTATTGGATGAATACGCAGGCTTTTCCGGTATCATTTCCATCAAAGACCTGATCGAGCGGATCGTGGGTGATATGGAGGATGCGGATGAACCCGTGGAGGAGGAAGAGGAGATCCAGCGCATCGACGAGAGAAAGTGGCGCATCACCGGTAACGTATCTCTTGCCGTTCTGGAAAAAACGCTGGAGATCGAGCTTCCCGACGATTCCGAAACTCTCAGCGGTCTGGTGTTCGGTCTTTACGGTGCCGTTCCCGAGGACGGCTCCACCTTTACCGTGGAGTACGAGGGCATCCGGATCCTGGTAAATCTGGTGCAGGAGCATCAGGTCATGGGAGCGGTGATCACCCTCCCCGAGCAGAAGGAACAGGAAGAAAACGACTAAATAAATACGATATTGAAGAGGCACCCCGCCGAATGATGAGGTGCCTCGTTTTTTTGTTTAAAAAAGTTCTCTTGCGCTTTTGCAACAAAAGCCTCCGACCTTCATACAATGAAATGAGAAAAGAAAAAAGGAGGGGAGAGAATGGATCAGGAACAGGATCTGATCCGCCGGATCGGCGGGATGGATGACGATGCTCTGCGCGCGGGATTGGGCAAGGTTGCGGAGAGTATGGGGATCGCCCCGAATCTGGCTTCCATGTATCTTTCGGATATGACCAAGATTCGGGAAACGCTGGCGGCCTTGACTCCCGAGGATCTGCAGAAGATTACGGCAAATCTTGGGGAAGAGAATATGAACCAAATTCTGGATCAGCTTAAGGGAGAGGGCTGATGGACGGTTTTTCCGAAAAACTCAAGACCGTGCTTTCCGATCCGGAAAGTATGGCGAAGATCACGGAGATCGCCCGTGGCTTTGCGGAGAAAAAAACGGCGGATACGGCACCGCCTGCTACGGAGGATGCCGCTTTGCCCGCACCGGACCCCATGGGAGAGCTGCTGCATTCCCCCGCCATTGCCGAGGCGCTTCGCCTTTTGGGAAACGGCAGTCGGGAACGGGTGGCACTTCTTCAGGCAATGCGCCCCTTCGTCAAGGAGGAGAAAAAGGCAAAGCTGGATAAGATCATCAGCACCATGAAGACTCTGGAGCTTCTGACCTCCGCCCAAAAGCTGCTTTGAAAGGAGAGGAAATATGTATTCGGGAACCTTAAGACGAGCCCCTTTTCAGCCGGATCCCGCCTCCTTTCAGCACGCCGAGGAACGGGAAGAATACATCAGAACCATTCGGGAATCCGTACCGGAAAGGATCGTGGAGCGGGAGAAGCCGAAGGAGGAGAAAAAGCCGGAAAGCCTTGCAAGGCTTCTGGAAATGATCTCCCCCGAGGATTCCGCCCTCATTGCTTTGGTGGTCTTCCTGCTTTGCGACAATTCGGAAAACGATGTAGTGCTTTTGGGGATTCTCCTGTACGTTTTGCTGTCCAAATAAAAAATGCTCCGATTTCGGAGCATTTTTTGCTTTTGTTTTATGCAATTCCGCCTTCAACGGGCGTGACGGTGATCTTGCTTTGTGCAAAGCCTGCAAGCTCCGCCTCGTCTCCCGTAAATTCAATGGTGACACTTGCTTTCGATGGAGTCGCAAATACCGTTGACGTTTCCTTGCAATTTCCCAACAGCAAGACGAGGGAAAGCAGGACGGATAAAAGAATTCGGATCGATTTGTACATAAGTACCTCCTGTATTGATGAGGTATGGTTTTCGATTTTGTCTATATTTACCCCTTTAATTTTGGTTCAAAGTGGTATAAAATCGGCTGACTTTTTCCGCAAACTGCAATCATTTCTCCGTTTACGATAGAGATGTTTTCCGGTTCTTGATTACTTTCGACGTTGAATTCCAGCTTTCCGCGGTAATTGCCGTCCCAATCGTAAATCGTTATAAGATTCTGGAAATCATCTTGCCCGCGCTGTTTCCCATCCCAAATAATGAAATAAATAAAATTGTCGTCCGCGCAAATACCCTGCTTGATGTAGCGATCGTGACAGGGAAGTGTTCTGTATGTTTTTTCATTGATTTGCTTGAAATCCGAATCAAGAAAACAGAACTCATACTTTTTGGAAATTCCCGCGGCATATTGATCGCGTTTCTCATTGTATTCCAGCGCATAAAGGGGGACCGGAGAGGTTTCGTAACCGAGAACCTTTAAAGTTACGGGATCAATTACGGTAATGGTGGTAGCGTTTGGTTGGTTATTGGCAATGTAAAGTACCTTTTTGATCGGGTGATAGGTGATATCGTTGCCGTGATCCAAATGAATCGGTTCGCTGTATTGCACGACTTTCTTTTCATCCAGATCAATTTTTGCAATGCAAGAATAAATCTTGGTGTGATCCGTTCGATCGTAATGCATCAAAACCTGATAGTAATAGCGCTCTCCGTCCGAGCAGCCACCCTGAAACCCGTAATAAACAGAATCGGGGTAATCTACCTTCAAAAGCTCCGTATGCTCCGCTACCAGCGTGTCGCTGACCTTGAACAGTTCAAGTATTTTTTCACAGTTTTTCATATTTCACCTTTTTATAATGAAAAATGCCCCGATCGGGGCATTTTTCATTTTTTTGAGAAGCCTCATCTCACTCAATTGGATTATAACAAAGAATTGTCGATTTTCAATAGTTTAAGTAAAGATTTTCGGCATGATTTGTTTATTCGCTATGATAATTATTTTTTATGCGATCACGTCTTCGGTTCCGCGGCGAACTGCCTCGAAATCCTCTTCGATCTCGGCGGAGGGCTTCTTGGTCAGAAGGGATACCGCTACGATGACGATGCAGGAGAAGACGAATGCGGGAAGAAGCTCGTAGATGGCGAATACGCCTCCCAGTTTGCTGATTACAAGCTTCCACAGAAATACCATTCCGCCGCCTGCGATCATACCTGCGATGGCACCCTCACGGGTAGTTCTCTTCCAGAAGAGGGAGAGGATCATCAAAGGACCGAAGGTCGCACCGAAGCCTGCCCAGGCAAAGGACACGATGGAGAAGATCACGCTCTTTTCATCCAGCGCAATGATCATGGCAATGGCGGTGATAACAAGAAGGGTGATACGGGTCATGGTCATAACCTGCTTGTCGCTTGCATTTTTCTTGCAAACGCCGTGATAAATGTTCTTGGCGAAAGCGGAAGCGGCAATGAGCAGATAGGAGTCGGAGGAGCTGATGGTAGCGGCAAGGATGCCAGCCATAACGAAGCCTGCCAGAAGAGGAGGCAAGAAGCTTTGAGAAAGGGTAATAAAGATATTTTCCGCGCCGCCCTTGGTCAGGTGTTCTACGGGGAAAAGATGTCTGCCCAGAATACCGATGAACACGGCAACGCCCAAGGAGATGACTACCCAGATCATCGCGATCCTTCTGGAGGACTTCAACTCGCTTTCCTTGCGGATTGCCATAAATCTCAGAAGTACCTGAGGCATACCGAAATAACCCAGACCCCATGCCATCATAGACAGGATGCTGAGAAGACCGTAATCTCCTGCCGCGCCGAAGACGGGCTTTGCATCCTCCACGAGCTGAACGCCGTCTTCCACGACGGGAGTCGCAATGGAGAAGAAATCCAGAAATCCGGGGATGTTCTTTGCATTTTCAAGGATGGCGTTGAAGCCGCCTGCTTCCACCACGCCAAGACCCACGACGGCCACAAGAGCCACGATCATCACGATCGCCTGCATAAAGTCGGAGGCGCTTTCCGCAAGGAAGCCACCCAGGATGGTGTAGATCAGAACGAAGAGGGCGCCCAGAAGCATCATGGCAATATAAGGCGCACCGAACAGGGTAGAGAACAGCTTTCCGCAGGTTACCAGACAGCTTGCCGCGTAAACGGTGAAGAAGATGAGGATAAACAGAGCGGAGATCACCAGAATAATGGGCTTTTTCTCTCTGAAACGGTTGGAGAAGAAGTCAGGCAGGGTAATGGCGTTGTTGGCTCGGATGCTGTATCTGCGAAGACGCTTTGAGGTGATGAGCCAGTTGAAATAGGTGCCTACCGCAAGACCGATGGCAGTCCAGGATGCGTCTGCAAGACCGCACCAATAGGCTACGCCGGGCAGACCCATCAGGAGCCATCCGCTCATATCGGAGGCCTCGGCACTCATTGCCGTGACCCAGGGACCCAGGCTTCTGCCTCCCAGATAGAAGGCTTCGCTGCTTTTATTTGCTTTTTTCGCGTAAAAAACGCCGATCATGATAACGGCGGCCATATAAAGGACCATCGAGATCAGGACCTGTAAGGTATTGGAATCCATAAAGTACTCCCTTCCAAAAAATAAAGATGCGGCAATTATACCATAAATCATCCCCTTTTGCAAGATAAAAAGTGAATAAAATTAAGTTTTCGGTCATTTTTTATCAAAAAAATGTACATTTTTCCCACCGATTCTTGCTTTTTGCTTGCAAGGAATCCGATCTTTGGCGGAATACACAAAAAGATCGGCTGAAAAATTTTCGGCCGATCTTTTTTTCTTTTCTTATTTTCCCTGATAGAAGCCAACCTTGCGGTAGACCTTGGAAATGGTCTTTCTTGCAATGTAGGATGCCTTCTCGGTACCCTCCTTCAGGATGCCGTCCAGGTACGCCTTGTCCTTGGTGAGACGGTCGAATTCCGCCTGCAAAGGAGCCAGCGCATCGGCGCAGGCTTCGCCCACGGCAAGCTTGAAATCACCGTAGCCCTTGCCCTCAAACTCCCGTTCTACCTCTTCACCGGTCTTGCCGGTCAGGCAGGAGTAGATATTTACCAGATTGTAGATGCCGGGACGGTTGGGGTCGCAGGCGACTACTGCTTCGGAATCGGTCACGGCACGCTTGAACTTGCGGATGATATCATCCTTGCGATCCAGCATAAAGATGGAAGCGTTTGCATTGGGATCGGATTTTGACATCTTGCGCTCCGGCTCTGCCAGAGACATAATTCTTGCGCTGGATCTCAGAATATACGCTTCGGGTACGGTGAAGGTGGGGGAGTAAGCACCGTTGAAGCGGTTGGCAATATCCCGCGCCAATTCGATGTGCTGCTTTTGGTCACTGCCCACGGGGACGAGGTCTGCCTGATACAGCAAAATATCCGCCGCCATCAAAACGGGATAGGTAAAAAGACCCGCATTGATGTTGTCCGCGTGTTTTTGGCTCTTGTCCTTGAACTGGGTCATACGGGAAAGCTCACCGAACATAGTGTTGCATCCCAATACCCAAGAAAGCTGCGTGTGCTCCGGAACGTGGCTCTGAAGGAAGAACGCCGCCTTTTTGGGGTCGATGCCGCTTGCCAGATAAAGGGCAAGGGTATCAAGACTCTTCTTTCTCAAAACCGCAGGCTCCTGACGGACGGTAATGGCGTGCAGGTCTGCCACGCAATAAATACACTCGAATTCATCCTGCAGATCTGCCCAATTTTTCAATGCGCCCAGGTAATTTCCCAGGGTCAGATTACCGGAGGGCTGAACTGCGGAAAAGATTCTCTTTTTCATTTCGGTTTGTTCCATCGTCGTTTCCTTTCAAAAGGGACTTAAAATCCTATCTATCATATCATAAGGTTTCGTCTTTTTCAAGTCCGTTGACGAAATTCTCAAAGGCTGCGCGGATTTTTTTTGCTGCCTTGGCAAAGCGGGCGGGATCTCCCTTGGGGATTCGGTCGTAGGTGAGAAGTCCGTTGGTCTCCTCCTCCACGTCGGAAAGCTGGGTCAGTACCGTGGCGCACAGACCCTTCTCTGCCAAAGGCAGTACCCGGCTTTCATACAAGTCGATGACCGCATCCTCCCACTCTGATGCTTTTTTGAAAAAGCGATAGCCGTATTCCCCTTTTTCCAAAAAGCTATGCCCTTCGATCCTGCAGGCGTAGCCGCCGAATTCCGAGAGGAACAGGGGTTTATCGCCGCCGGTGGGAAGCTTTAGCCGTTTAAAATAGATATGGCGGCTGTCCACGTCGCTTTCCTTTTCGCGGAACCAGCCTGAGGTAGCATCGTACAAACGGGAGGGATCGGATTTTTTGAACACGTGATACAGCTTGTCTGCATCAAACTGACCCCAACCCTCGTTGAAAACGGTGTAAAGCAAAACCGAGGGGTAGGGGGCAAGGAGCTTCTGCGTTGCCAAAGCGGTTTGCAGAAAATTGGACTTCGTTTCGTTCCCTCTTTTTACGCGGATCCCTTTTTGGATCCCCAGGGTAGGCAGGGCAGTATCGCGGAGAAAGGAGTAGGAGCCGTTTGAGACGAAATCCTGAAAGACTGCCATACCCAGACGGTCGCACTCGTAGTAAAAGACGGCAGGCTCCACCTTGATATGCTTGCGGAGCATATTGAAGCCGTGTGCCTTCATCTGCAAAATATCCTCTGTATAGCCGCGTGGGGACGCGGGAAGATAAATGCCGTCGGGAAAATACCCCTGATCCAGCACACCGTGGAAATGATACGGCTCGCCGTTCAGACAGATCAAAGGAACGCCGCCTCGCTTTTGAAGGTCGATCTTCCGAAGCGCAAAGTAGGACTCCACCCGATCCTCCCCGGAAAACAAGGTGACCCGGTACAAATATGGTGTTTCGGGAGTCCAGTGCCTTCCGTCGGGCAGCTCGATACGAAGCGAGTCTCCGTCAAAGCGGTATTCACGGGAAAAGCCTTCCCCGCTCAGGATCAGCTTCTTTTTCTCTTCGCCGCCCGTTACGCGCACCGTAGCGCCCTGCAGATCGGCGGTAATATCAATGGCTTCCACGGCGTTTTTCGGAACGCTTTCCAGCCATACGGTCTGCCAGATGCCGCTGACGGGGGTGTACCACATTCCTCCCGGTTTTTTGCTTTGCTTGCCGTAGGGAATCTTGCGGTCCAATTCATCCACGACCCTTACCGTAAGGGTGTTTTCTCCCGGAATCAGCGCCCGGGTAATATCTGCGGAAAAGGGAAGGTATCCCCCTTGGTGGGTGCAGACCCGAGTCCCGTTGACCTCTACCTGCGCCAGTTGATCCACTGCGCCAAAGTGAAGGAGAACACGCTCCTTTTGAAAGCCCTCGGGTAGGGAAAAGGTGCGGGAATAGTGCAAAATATCGCCCTTTCCCGTGATCCGCTCAATGCCGGACAGAGCGCTTTCGGGGGGGAAGGGAACCAAAATTTTTCCGAGAGATTTTTTTACACCGTCCCGCTCCACGGAAAGCTCCCAACTTCCGTTGAGACACAAAAAGGAATCCCGACGGAAGGCGGGACGGGGATATACGTCGTAGGGGATCTCCACGCCTTCAAGATCCTTTGCAAAGGGCGTGGTAAGGGAAACCGTGCTTTTTCGTTTGCTCATGGGCAATTCTCCCGTTTTTTTCTTATTTTACCATAGTCCCTTCCCTTCTTCAAGTCATTTTCTCAAGGAAAAAGAGAAGAAAAATGGGAATTCTGTCAAATTCCCTTGCTTTTCTTGAAAAGGTATGATAAACTATTTCTGTCCGTGCATATTATAAATTCATAAAAAAGGAGTTGGTTTTTTCGTGGATCCCGCGGGTAGTATAGCATCTTTGTTACAAACAAAAATTTTAGCATCAACAGGTGAGGCAAATCTCACAAAAATCGGCGTGCTGGTCGTCCTTTACGCGTTTTGTTTGCTTTTCTCGGCATATTTTGCATCTTCTGAAACGGCTTTCACCGCCGTGAGCAAGGTGCGGCTGAGAACCTTGGCAGACAAGGGGAATAAGAAGGCAAAAAAAGCGCTTTGGGTCAGTGACCGATTTGACAAGGCCCTGACCACCATTTTGATCGGAAACAATATTTTCCATTCCGCAGGTGCGGCTTTGACCACCCTGTTTTTGGTGGAATTGCTGGGTGAAAAGGCAGACGATTTTTCCATGGTCGGTACCTTCGTGACCGCCCTCATCGTGTATCTGGTAGCGGAAATGATCCCCAAGAGCATTTCCAAGGTACATAATGAAAAATTCGTTTTGTCCTTCGCCGGCTCTATGCGTCTCTTGGTAAAGATCCTGACCCCCGTGTCCGCTATCTTTACCGCCATTTCCAATTTCGTTGCCCGTCTTTTCTCCTCCGGAGAACAGAATACGGTCACCGAGGAGGAGATCATCAGCATCATTGAGACCATCGAGGAGGAAGGCGTTCTGGAGCCTGAAAAGCAGGAGCTTGTCAATTCTGCAATGCAGTTCCGTCATAAGCTGGCAAAGGATATCATGGTCCCTATGGATCAGGTCATAGCCGTTTCCAGTACCACCCCGAAAAAGGAATTGGTTGAGATCATCAAGACCTCCCCCTATTCCAGACTTCCGGTCTATGAGGGCAGTGAGAAAAACGTGATCGGCATTCTTCCCGCCAATCTTTACCTTTCTCTCCACGCCACGGGAAAGCCTGTTGTACTGCGTAAGATCCTCTTAAAACCCTACGTATTTGATCAGAATACAGAGATCACCCAGCTTTTGCAGCGTATGCGACTGAACAAGCTGCATATGGTATTCATTACCGATGAAAAGCGCAAAAAGGTTGGTCTGATCACCATGGAAGACCTTCTGGAAGAGCTGGTCGGCGAGATTCAGGACGAAACGGATACAGGCGAAGGCCTGGATCTGGAATAAGGAGGTGCGGATATGTTACC
>JAZPZL010000110.1:0-13616 GCA_045544655.1 Eubacteriales bacterium | reverse complement strand
TCTTACCACTAATCGTGCTTTGTCTTTGTACATTTTCGTCTTTGTTGTTCAATTTTCAAGGTTCGCCTGCCGCGTCAACCGCAGCTTTTCTATTATATCCAAACCGATCCGCTTTGTCAAGTGCTTTTTTGAAATTTCTCAAAAAAAACTTGCACTTCGCTTTTCAGCTTGCCCTCCGCTCTCGTGCGGTGGAGTTACAGTTTATCAAATCTTCCCACTCTTGTCAACCCTTTTTTTGCAAAAAAATGACGATTTACTTTTTGTTTTACTCGCGTTCACATTTTCTTCCATTTTTTTGGGCAAATAGCAAATTTTCCTACCTTTAATTATATATATAGACCTCATTATTATAGATATAAACCGCAAAAAAATCAAAAAACAGCCCCGTTTTTTTCAAACGAGGCTGCCTTTTACCCAATTTAATTCCAGAGTGTTTGCAGAAGCTTTCTTCCTTCTTCAATAAAAAGCTCTGCCACACCCGCTTTGTAATTGGAGGTTCCCGCTTCGTATCCGCCCTCGTAGGAATCCAGCATAGGAAAATATCCTTCGTAAGCGTTGGTGGCGCAGGTGGGGATCACCATGGCGGGTCCCTCCGTTTTCTTGAGACCCACTCCGATTCCCGTAAAGGGTTCACCGGGCAGACCGATCATTGCCACGTCACCGATACGAACGGCAGACAGGGGCAGGGAGAAAAACTCGGGCCCGTTCTCCAGGCGAAGCTTTCTCAGAGATTCTGCCACTACGGTGGTGAGCATCATTCCCTTGTAAGGGATCTGGTCATCCTTCCCCGCTCTGTGCATCTCCGCGTACTTTCTCGCCAGGGGAAGCTCCTCGGGAGAAGGCATATTGGAGGGCACCTGCACCTCTTTTTGCAGATACGCCAGCTCCTTTACCTCCCGATAAGCCACCTTATCGAATACTTGCAGGACAGCACCTGCGATCACTCTGCCCAGATAGCGGGCGTGGTCGTAGCCGCGGTACACGTCGTCAAAATCGTTTTCCATCCCGTTCAGATCGCCCTCATTCGGGAAGACCTTCACGTGATTCACGTCACCCTGAGCACCGTTGAAGAAGATCATCTTCGTGCCGGGCAAGGCTCTCTCCGTTTCCCGACGGGCAAAGCCGGGCCAGTCTGCAGAAAGCTTACAGCCGCCCACGGTATCGGGGTGATTGCCGAAGCTCACCAGAAGCAAGGTATCCTCTTCCCGATCCAGCCGAACCACGGAAACCCGCTCATCCGCCCCGCTAACAGGCTCCAGAACCTCGGGATTGTTCACACCGGGATTGGTGCGCACTGAGCCGTCCTTCATCCGATAGCGGCGCACGAAGGCGGAATTGGGAGCGTGACCGACGGCAGTTCCCATCCGGCACGGAGCAAGATCCGCCAAAGCCGCCTTTGCCGCCTGGCAAAGAGCCTCGGTCACCTGTTCCCGATAGGCAAGCTCCTTAGGATCCTCGTCATCGTGGGAGAGCGCCCCCGCCGTATGGCTGTGGGTTGCGCTGAAATAGAACGCGCCCTTGTCAAGCCCCGTGGCTTTGGCGGCACGCTCCAGCATCGGATCCAGGATCCTGCGAGGAACGCCCAGATTGTCCAGGGTGCAAAGCACCACCTTCTTTTCTCCCAGACTCAGCGCCAGACAGCAAAGCTCCAGAGGATCCAGAACCCCCTCTGCATAGCGTTCCTTAAAATATCCGTTGATAAAAGTCCCCAACGCGGGAGTAATCTCCCTGCGGGCATATCCTGCTGAAAACTTCGTCATCATCTTATACCTCAATTTCACTTAAAAATACTTCTCTGCCGCCTTCCTCACGGCTACGGATGCCCGCAATCACAAGCTTCATCAATTCCACCGTTTCCAAAAAGGGGAACGGCTCTTCACCGGTGCGGAGCCAATGAACGAACAGATCCAACTGCCGTTTGAAGCTATAGTAGGAATCCCCCGAGGAAAGAATCTTCGCGCCGCAACTGCCCAGCACCATCATACCCGCCGTTACAAGGTCATAGCCCTGCACCACGGTCACGTTGCATCCGTTTTTATGCTTGATATTCACCAACGCCTGCTCGAGGGTACCCGTATTCCGTACCGAGAGGAAGCCCTCGCCCAAAAGTGGGTAGAAGCGCTCCAGCGCGTGGATGCCGTAAGTTTCGTATTTCTTTGCCATAGGAGAGCAAATGTAGCGGATCTGCCCCAATTCGTAATGATTCTTGTAATAGGGTTCGATCTCCTTGCAATAGCGCATACTGGAGGAGGAAATAAACTTTGCTCCGTTTTTCCGCCACTCTACGAAGGTGCGCAGATCTTCCTCGGTATTCACCAAAGGCTTATCAACGAACATGGGAACCCCCGCCTCAATAAAGGGGCGGCAACGCTCCACGTGCTCGTTGCCGTTGTCGGTAGCCACGATCACCGCATCCACCTGCCCGATCATTTCTTCGGGAGTATCTACCACGTGTGAAATCCCGTTGATCTTGGCGCAGAGCTCGGCATCCTCCCGTCCCACAAAGCCCGTAAAGCAGATATGGGTCACCTTCGCCCCGGGAATTCCGAGGGTGTGAGCGGGCTGCTTGCTCAGGTACTGAGGAATCGTGGGATACAACTCCTTGCAATACTCCCGCATCAGGGGCGCGTCATAACCTCCGTTGATCATGGCGCTCCAGGAAAAAGGATGGGCGTTGCCCTCGGTAAAGCCGATCATACCGATCTTCAATTCCTTATTGCCAAAGGGAAACATAAAAAACCTCCTTACGCTTTCGGACGGGACAGCACCTTCATAATTTCAGGCACGTCCACACGGGCAAATTCCCGCTTCAACTCGTCCAAGGTTCTCTCATTCAGAGCAGGGGTGGAAAAATACGAAAGATTCTGCCGCACGTGTTCGGGCGCATCCGCACCCAGTACAAGGCTGGTCACGCCTTCCAGATCCCGCAAAAAGCCGACCGCCAATTGCGCCACGGTCATTCCCTCACGCTCTGCAATGTTTCGCAGAATCCGAATATAGGGCACCGCCTCCGATGCGAGGATGGGGTCCGTGACGGCATCGGGATCCAGAAAAAACAGTCCCTGCAGAAAAACACTGCGCACGTAGACCTCCACGCCACGCTTGGCAAGGCAATCCAACGCGCCGCAGGCAATCAGCCGCTGATCAAAAATGCTCATAGGAATCTGGGTGACCTGCAAAACATCGTACTTTAAAAGCTCGTCGATCTCCTGCGCACCGTAAACGGAAACGCCTACCTTCTCCACGTATCCGCGGCGCACAAGCCCCTCCAAAGCGAAAACAATCTTTTCACCGTGTTCAAATAAATCTCCCGCGGCATGAAGCATCACCGAAGAAAGCTTTTGTACACCCAAGCGCTCCAAGGAACCCTCCACGGATTCCAAAACGTAGCCTTCAAGGCTTCCCTCTCCCTTGAAATGGGGAATCTTGGTGGTAATGCAAAGGTCCTTTCTTCCGCTTTCCTTTAGAAATGCACCGATCACCTCCTCGGAGTTTCCGTAGGCGCGAGCAGTATCCAGAGAGGTGATGCCGCCCTGCACCGCCTCGTTTAAAATGGCAAAGCTTTTTTCAAGGGAGGGCTTTCCGCCGTCGTTGGCAATGCCGTAATTCATCCCCAACTGCACCGTGCCCAAGGTCATAGGCGAAATATTGCGCTTCATTTTAACTCAGCCGCATCTCTGTCCTTAACGGCTTCGTAAAGATTCTTAAAGTAAGGAAGCAGTGCCACCACGTCTGCGCCGGTGGCAATGAAATTGTAGCCCATTTCCACCAAAGCGTCAAAATTGTCTGCTCCGCCAACCGTACCTGCAAATTTTCCGTGCTTTCTTGCGCATTTTGCAATCTCTCGGCGAGCCTCGTCAATTCTCGGATCAGAGCTGCAGGGCGCACCGATCCCCTGGCTGAAATCTGCGGGACCGAAGAAGATCATATCAATGCCGGGCAGTGCACAGATCTCCTCCAATTCCGCCATGGGCTCGGGATCCTCGATCTGCACCACGGTAAATCTCTCTTCGTTTGCCTGCTTGATATAGTCCGCGCCGCTGACACCACAGTATTTTCCGTCGGCGTTGCCTCCGTCCAAGGGGCGTCTGCCGATGGGATGGAACTTGGTGTAGTAAACGATTTTCTTCGCTTCCTCCAAACTCATCAAATGGGGAACCATAATTCCTGCAGAATCTGCCTCCAAAGGACGGATCAGATCGCTGTAAGAGCCACGGCTGACACGGGTCAGAACGTCCACGTCGTAGATCTTACAAGCGCGAACGATCTCCTCCACGCTACGCATATCGTTGGGAACGTGTTCCATATCAATCCAGATGCAGTCAAAGCCTGCCATTGCCGCAATTTCCGCAACTCTGGGATCGCACAGATTCAGCTTGGTGCAAGTGGCAACCTTGCCCTCACGAAGTTTTTTCAGTACACTGCTTTTTCTCATATCCATTTTCATCTTCTCCTTATTTTGCAGAATAGCCGCCGTCCAGCGGAATTACGGCGCCCGTCATATATTTGGATGCATCGGAGGCAAGGTAAACCACCGCGCCCTTCACGTCCTCCTGATCCGCCATTCTTCCCAGGAAGGTGGCTTTTGCATATTGCTCCAGAAAAGGCTCCGGCTGATTGTTGAAAAGGCCACCCAGAGAAAGACAGTTGCACCGCACGTTCTTGGGGCCGTACTTGGCTGCCACGTACTTCGTGTAGTTATGCATACCGCCTTTGTGGAAAAAGTAGGCGTTGGCACCCGTACTTGTCATTTGGGGACAGCCCTCGTAAAGGGTGTCGTTACAACCCAACATCCCCATATAAGAGCCGATATTGATGATACTGCCGCCGCCCTGCTTTGCCATTTGATCGCCGAAAATATGGCACATCAAGATCACGCCGGTGGCATTTACCGACAAATTGTGATTTAAACACTCCGCCAAAGAGGAGTAGGCACTCCTCGGACTGCGCAAAACCGAATTGTTTACCAAAGCATCGATCCGTCCGTGCTTTTTCAGAATGGTTTCCAAGAGAGCGCGCATACTCTCCTCATCGCTCTGGTCGTAGGAAGCCGCGTGGACGTCAAGACCCCGCGCCCGAAGCTGCTCGGCAAATTCTTCGTTTTTCTCCAAGGAGCGGGACGCCGTCCAGACCGTAGCACCTGCCTCTGCCAAAGCCTCCACCATTTGCCGTCCGTAGTTCCCTGCGCCGCCGGTGACCAGCGCCACCTTGCCCGCAAGGCTAAAAAGCTCCATTACGTTCATCTTTTTCTCCTCCGCCTTCTTGACAAATTCATAAAAGTGCGTTTATACTACGCTTGTTCTCATTATATCTTTAAAAAGAAGAAAAATCAATTGATAAAACCGATGAAAATACAAAATAATTTCCTGTTTTTCAATCTTTTACGGAGGAACTCGTATGGCGTTTGAATTCAATACCACCATCGGCGAAACGGTCTGTCAGATCCGTGCCGCAAGAGAAAACTTTTTGACGGGCGAGAGGGTTTCCGACCGTCCCCATAAACACTACGCCGTAGAATTTCACTGCGTATTCCGCGGGACGGAGACCATCGATCTGCCCGATGAAAACCGCCGCATCCTCTTACGAGAAGGACAGATCCTTTTGATCCCTCAAGGGGATTACCACGGGGTCACCACGGACAGCGGTACGGTGGATCGCATCTGCTTTCATTTTTCCATTGAAAAAAGCGGCAGAAAAAACGATGCCTTCTCCGCCCTTTTGGAGCAAGTCACAAAGCCTCTTCTGTTCGAGGACGATTATGCGAGAAGCCTGATGGAGCTTTGCCGCACGGAGCAGCCTTCCCCCGTCTCTCCCCAGCGAAATACCCGCATGGGTCTTTTGATGATCTCCGCCGCCCTCCACCTTCTGTCCTGCAAATTCGAAAGTACCGAAGGACGAAAAAGCGGCACG
This sequence comes from Eubacteriales bacterium, assembly GCA_045544655.1. Lineage (GTDB taxonomy): Bacteria > Bacillota > Clostridia > Oscillospirales > SIG627 > RGIG5579. The sequence goes on along the minus strand of JAZPZL010000110.1, from coordinate 7,706 downwards.
GAAGCAAGGGACAAAAAATGGATCCTTATGGATTATATCGAGCGGCGCTTCACCGATGCGGACGGTCTTTCGGGACTGGCGAAGGCACTTTTTCTGAGCCAAAGGCAAACCAGCTCTCTGGTGAAAAAATATCTGGGCGTGGATTTTAAAACCGCCATCCGACAAAGACGTATGGAGCTGGCAGACATTTACCTTCGCCGCTCGGAGCTTTCTCTGGAGGAGATCGCCTGGCAGGTGGGATACCGCTCCTACAGCGGCTTCCAGCTCAGCTTCAAGGAGCATTTCGGCACGACCCCTTCCGCAAGACGGAAGCAACTGGAGGCAACGGGGCAAAATAGTTGACATCGAGCCGATTTCCTTTTGAGGAATAAAAAAGTCTGTTGCTTTGGCATCAGACTTTTTTGTTTTACTTTCTCCAGAAAAGATGGTACGCGTCGGGCTGACGGTTCAAGGTATCCTCGTGAAGATCCTCGGGAGAGCAAAGGGCGATCACGCCGTATGGCTGTGGGTGGCGCTGAAATAAAACGCCTCCTTGGGAAGCCCCGTGGCTTTGGCAGCGCGCTCCAGCATCGGATCGCACGGATTCGTTTAGGTAGAAATCGCCGCCTTGCCTTCCCGAAGCCTTTTCGGCGCTCTGCTTTTTTTCGATTAGATCGCCATACCCGTTCGGGCGAGCGTTGACACCCTCCGACAAATGTGCTATAATCGTTCGAATCAAATTCGTTAAAAAAGCAGAAAGAACGCTTTGCGCCTGCGAGGAGTCCAGCACGAGCCGAAAAAGTTTTGCAGGCAACGGGCTTGTGTACGGCTTGGTACGCTATATGCTGCGCATATAGCGTGTTAAATCTTTTCTTTCTGCTTTTTTCTTTTTGGAGTTTTATGGAAAATCTGTTTGAAAAAATTTGCAATGCGGATGCCTGGGAGGACTTTTGCGCCAAAAAGCGGATCAGAGAACCGGAAAACGGAAGGTTTCTTCGGCATCTGGAAGAGTATATCGCCCAAAAACGTTACCTTGCCGCCGCGGAGCGATTGCGGCAGGGGATTCCCTTCCCAAGCCCCACCGTAAAGCTCATCAGCAAGGGACTCAGCACCAAAAAGAGAAAAGTCTTCCTCTTTCCCGAGGACGACAATCTGCTTTTGAAATTCATTGCTCGGGATCTGAAGCGCTACGACGCTCTGTTTGCCCCTAATCTCTATTCCTTCCGCAGCTTCAAATCCGCGAAGGACGCTTGGTCCCGCCTGACCCACATTCCCCGCCTTCGGGAAAAATACGTGTATAAGGTAGACGTCAGCGATTATTTTTGCTCCATCGACCCGAGCCGCCTTCTCCCCGATCTCAAGGAGGTGCTGAAGGAGGAGCCGGACCTTTATACCCTGCTGGCGCAGATCCTTTCCGACCCCTACGTCCTGGTAAACGGCGAAAGAAAAAAGGAGAAAAAGGGCGTTCTGCCCGGGGTTCCCACCTCCGCCTTTCTTGCCAATCTCTTCCTGCGGGAGATGGACTGGGAATTCTACGGGGAGCGCATCGAATATCTCCGCTACTCCGACGATATCATCGTCTTTGCCGACACCCCCGAGGACCGGGAAGCCTATGCAACGCGGATCAAGTCCATCCTTGCAGAAAAAGATCTGAGGATCAACGGAGAAAAAGAGGTGTACGCCGACCCCGGCAAGGCGTGGGAGTTTCTGGGCTTTGCCTATACGGACGGCAAGGTGGACGTGAGCGAGGTCGCCCTGAAGAAGCTCTGCGCAAAAATGAGGCGGAAGACCCGCGCCCTAAAACGCTGGGCAGACCGAAAAAATTTGGATGGCGTATGCGGAGCAAAGGCCTTCGTCAAACGGATGAACGCCAAGCTTTACGAAAACCCCATCGCAGGAGATCTGACCTGGGCGCGGTGGTATTTCCCCGTGATCACCACGGACCGCTCCCTGAAGCAGATCGACGCCTACGCTCAGGACTGCATCCGCTATCTGGCAACGGGTAAACGCACCAAAAAGCGCTTCGATTTCCGTTACGATGCCATCAAGGATCTGGGCTATAAAAGCCTGGTCAATTCCTATTACCGTTATCGGGAAGGCAAATTTCCCTTTGACGAATAAAAAAGTCTGTTGCCAAAGCCACAGACTTTTTTATTTTACTTTCTCCAGAAAAGATGGTAAGCGTCGGGCTGACGGTTCAAGGTATCCTCGTGGAGATCCTCGGGGGAGCAAAGGGCGATCACGCCGTTTTTGACCTCCACCTTGCCTTTTCTTGCCTCTTCCTCGTATCTGCCGGGCTCGTAGGCGGGATCCAAAATGGCAAATCTTCCGTCCGGCTCCTCGTTTATGACAACGATATAATGCCCTACGTGGGAAAACAGACCGATCCGATCCCCGTGATCTCCCGCTACGTGGGCAATGACCGCGCCTCCGGTGCGCAAGCAGTTTTTCACAGCCTCAAGGGTGCTTGCCATTTCGTGGCGGAGTCCCATCCGCTCTGCGAACACGGGAAAATAAGTTCTCGCCGTTCCCGCGCCGTAATTTGCCCCGATCTCGTAGGAAAGGGCAATGGCGTCCTCCAAATCAAATTTGTAGTCCACCAGAAGTCTGTCCGCAATCATAATGGAGGAGCAAAGCCCACAGCCCGAGGTCTTGATGGTAGTCGTCTTCCCCCGCTCGTGCTTGGGATGATCGGGCTTGGTGCAGGTGATATAGGGCATTTCGGGATATTGCTTCTGATTCACGTATCTCATATTTGATCCTTCCTCTTCGTTCCTTTTTTGAAAAAAGGAGCCGAAAAAACTTCCGCCAATAAAAGCAGGGTTTGTTTTTTGAAATTTTTATCGTAATAAGTTTTTGGTTCCGCTTTTTTCAAAAAGCGGAGAGGCGACGTTGCAGCCGTTTTTACAAAGCAGGTCTGCGAAATAGATTTAGGCGAGACGAGGAAAGAAAGAAAATTGCGAAGGAGTTTACTATAGTAAATGACTGAGCAATTTATCGCATCTTGACGAAGTCGCAGCAAAATCTATGAAGCAGAATTATACGTTAAATCTGAACAATACTACATCTCCGTCCGCCATCACGTATTCCTTGCCCTCCGAACGCAGAAGACCCTTTTCACGAACGGCCGCCATAGAGCCGCAGGAGATCAGATCCTCGTAGGCAACCACCTCGGCGCGGATAAAGCCGCGTTCAAAGTCGGAGTGGATCTTGCCTGCCGCCTTGGGAGCGGTGGTTCCACGGGTGATGGTCCAGGCGCGCACCTCGGGCTTGCCTGCGGTCAAATAGCTGATAAGACCGAGAAGCTCGTAGCCTGCGGTGATGAGACGCTCCAGACCTGCGTGCTCGATTCCCAGATCCTCCAGGAACATAGCTTTATCCTCGGGGGGAAGCTCGGCAAGCTCCGCCTCGATCTTGGCGCAAATGGGAATGATGCCGTTTCCGCTTTCCGCAGCGTAGGCAGAAAGAGCGGCGAAGTGGGGATTCTGCTCAGCAAGACCGTCCCCGGCAACGATATCATCCTCGGATACGTTGGCGGCAAAGATCTGAGGCTTCATGGAAAGAAGGGGCATTTCGGAAAGAAGCGCCTGCTGATTCTCGTCAAAGTCCAGACCACGGGGGCTTTTGCCCTCCTCCAGCTTCGCCATCAGCTTATCGATCAGATCAATTTCCACCTGAGCAGTTTTATCCGCCTTCAGTCTCTTCTTGGCGCGGTCCATTCTCCGCTCCAGAATCTCCATATCGGATAGGATCAATTCCATATTGATCACGTCCGCATCGCGAACGGGGTCGATCCCCTTGTCCACGTGAACGATGTCCTCATCCTCAAAGCAGCGTACCACGTGTACCACCGCGTCCACCTCACGGATGTGGGAAAGAAACTGGTTGCCCAAGCCCTCGCCCTGGCTGGCACCCTTCACCAGACCTGCAATATCCACGAATTCAATGACCGCAGGGGTGATCTTATCCGGATCGTACATTTCCGCAAGCTTATCCAGCCTCTTGTCGGGAACGGGAACGATCCCCACGTTGGGCTCAATGGTGCAGAAAGGATAGTTTGCCGCCTGAGCGCCACCGCCGGTCATCGCATTAAACAGCGTACTTTTTCCCACGTTGGGAAGTCCTACAATACCTAATTTCATTTTATCTCATTCTCCTTTAAAGATCCTTTATTTATCAAGGGTTTCCGGCTTTCTGCAACAAGATCACTACCTTCTTGCTATGGAATAGTACCGTACCCCCGATTGGTTGGAATTGCTTCCCGCCTCGATCCAAGGATTTGAACACAAGGATCATCAACCGTCATTTGAACTACTTTCTCAAAAGAAAAAGAGCCAATGCAACGATGCCATTATACTGCATTGACTCTTTTTTTTCAATATGAAACAACGAATTTATTTTGATTATTGAATAAACGCTTGATTTTTGATATACCCTTCAAGACCCGTTCGTTTTACAAACTTTTTTGATCCAACGAATAATACAATAGGCTTTTGTATGTTTGATTAGAATAACTCAGCCACTACAGGAAATTAATTCCGTAGTGGCTGTGTTTTTCATTTTATTGAGGAGTTGCAACGTAGCTTCCGTCGCCGAGACACTGAAATTGTCCCTTTTCTATATCAATAAAGACAGAAATTGAATACGGTTTGAAAGAAGTTCTTGGTTTTGCAGTTAACATTTCTCCGCCTTCTAACTTTACAAAAAGCGAATTAAAATCGAGAGTACCGGAGACGCGGTAAGAAAACTCTTTATTAGATGTTGTGCCAGTATAGGTTCCTACAAGACCTCCTTTTTCATCAATTGACTCGATTTTAATAATTCGAGGATCGTCAAAAAACGGTCCAACTCCCGCCCAAGTACCGGTGATGGAAACTGCAGTGCATTTTGCACCAATCTCGCAATTAGCAAGATCCCACTTTTCATCGTAACGATACTGAATTTTTGCATTAATAGAAAAAGAAGCATGGTTTTTCTTAAGGGTTATAACACATTCGGTTGTTATAATAGTTCCTTTTTCGGTTGTCGTTTGATTTGCTATTGAAAAATCTGACAATTCATTTTTATTGATCAGAATATCCTGCTGGTTAACATTTTTGACACCATAAGTAAATTTCTTTTGATCAAGGATGGAAAGCAACATTTCTTCAGTGATATTAAACTCCATTCCGGGTTTCCATTCGGCTTTGAATTCTTCGTTCCCCAAAACCTTATCCAATTTCCATTCGCGATCAAAAGAATATTCAAGTTGAATTGTTCCGTTCGCTTGTTGAACAGCATCGTCAATTTTCAAAGCAACTTTGAGAGAATCTTTTTTGCCTTCGAGCTTTGTGTTTTGCTTTTCGATTGAAAAAGACGATACATTTTCTTTTGTGATATACCAAGAAGTTTCTCCCCCTGCTGTGAAAGGAATATCAGCAAGATCTTCAATAATTTGCTCTTTCGACACGCCTACAAGAGGGTTCACAGTCCAAGCCTGCTCGCCGTTAAAATAGGCTTGTTCCAGCACTTTCCCCTTTTCTTTATCTTGACGATAAATAAGGGTAGCCTCCTTTTCGTAAGAACATTTTTCATCTTCTGTTATAACAATACAAGTTACGGTGGTTTCTTTGGTGTTTTTGTCTTTTCTTTCCTCGGTAATTTCAATGGATTTGATTTTTTCAGTGGAAGAAATCAGTTCTTTTTCCGAATAATTTTCCAAGTCGTTTTGGATATCTTTTTTTGTTGTTTTGCTTGCGCAGATGGTAAAACAGATTATTCCTACAATAAACACAGAAATGATTGCTACAATCAACAAAACTTTTCTTTTCATATTCATTTTCTCCTTTTGAAATATGTTTTTGATTTAAGAATTAGAATCGTCTAAACAATAGAGCATAGCCAATATGCCGCTAGAATAGGCCTCGTATTGAATATATACCGTATTCTTGAGCCCCTCAATATCAACCTCGCCATAAGCCTCCCCAACAATACCAGCGGGATAAATAATGATTTCAATGTTAGTTCCTTCCCAATAGTCATAGGCAGGACCTTCTACTTTTTTTCTGTTTTCTTGAAGCATACAGCGGTACGATCCATCTTTTTGCTTGATAACTGAAATAGGAGTGTTGTCGGGACAACTTATACCGGTAGCAGAGATCTTTCCGTCTTTGTGTAATGTGAGTTCTCCAAAGTCCGTGGTATATCCCATATCTTTCACGTATTCTTCAACGGGGTTATAGGTTCCGTCGAAAGCAGAAAAATCTCCTGCTCTCAGTGCCGTGAGTATTGGATCGGGAACTTCCTTAAAATAGGATAATATTTCAATTACTTCTTTTTCTTCTTGCTCCGTGAAATTGGATCCTTGGGGAGAACTAGCAAACACAGAAATAGGACTTGGATATTCCCAACTTAAAGCACCGTAATAACCAGACCCGCTAAAGCTTGTTTCGCCTAAATAAGACTCTGGAACAACTGCATACATCGGATCATCGCTGGCGGAGGAACTTTTCTCTCCTGTAACATGATCCATAACAGTATGAACTTCAAGCTTTGCAACGATGAATTTTCCTAAGGAAGAATAATCTGCTCCAGAAATCGAGGTAGGTACAAAGTCTGAATCGGAAACCTTCGTCAGAGTTCCTTCGCATATTCCCATAGCAGAATAATATTGTTGGAATCCAAAATCGTTTTGATAATAAGTTATTTCCACTCCACGCTTGTTTTTTAATACAAGCCATTCATATTCATAATCTGTTCTGGTGGGATCGATTTCATCTTTTTCAACGCTCCAACCACTTGGGCATGTAAAGCTAAACGTAGGATAAGCGTATTTTTCGCTTTGGATTTTTGACATGTTGGTGGTATATGTATTCTGCGTAGAATCGCCTTTTTCGTTTGATGAATCTGGTTTTACATCAACAATGGTGAGCCGTTTGTTTTTTGATTCATTTTTAAACGCACTAAGAAGCGCTTTGCACAATACGCTTGCTTCTGGAGTAACAAACTTGTTTTTTACAAAATCTAAAAAAGTGTCGTGAGAAGTAACTGTCGTGCTCGCTTCTGTTTTAATCTTCTGCTGATTATAGGCCTTTGTGAAAAAGTCTACCTGTTCATTCAACACTTCCAGCAGAAGGCTTGTTTCATCGACCCCTGAATTCAATGCTTCTACGAAATCAGCAATAAGCATCACATCTTCATAGGACTTAAAAGCAGTTTCATTTTCTTTAACAAGTTTTTCAACATATATTTTTTCAAAAGGTTCTGAGAGATCGACATCATCTTTTACCTTGCTTTGAAAATCATTCTTAAGCCCCATGATTGCAGCTTGAATATCCTTAGTCACCTGGTCACTAAAAAAATCGAGATAATCCTCTGATTCGGATTTGTAAGCAACGGCAGCCATAAAAATGTTGTTACCATTTTGGAAATCTAAATATTTTTCATATACTCCAACTTTTCCAATTCCTAAAAATTGTTTGATAGAATTTTTAGATTCCTCAAAAGTAATTTCTTTTAAAACAGAATCTTTTCTGATAAATTCTTCAAAAGTTTCCGGTGCCGAATACCGAGAATACCTTTTTGTTTCATAAGTATATTTTTTTATTTGATCTTCTACCGGACCTAACACTTCAAAAATGTAATAAGAAACGTAAGAATCCTCTTCTTCACCCACAATTTTTTCAATAATTTTAATGCTGTAATTATCTTTGCCTTGCGAAAAAGAATAATTAATAACTTCTTTTTCA
>JAZPZL010000109.1:0-23878 GCA_045544655.1 Eubacteriales bacterium | reverse complement strand
GGTGGCGATGATCCTTGCCATTTTCTTTTTAAAGGAATATCCCACCCGCAGACAGGCGATCTTCTGTATTTTCCCCACGGTGGGGGTAATTATGATGACCCTTTCTGCATCCGCCATCGGAGCGATCCGCCCCATTGGCGTACTGTTTTTGGTCCTGACCTGCATTAGCTCGGCGGTGTATAAAAATGCAAACCGCAAGGCTTCTGCGGATTTTGATTCCTTTGACCGCTCCTTTTTGGTGATCTCCGCCTCTACGGTGGTATTTACTCTGTGGGCTTGTATGGACGGAGGGATCACGGTGAAGTCTTACTTTGCTCCCTTGAAGGAACTGCCCTTTTTGGCGGCGGTTTTGGTGTTGGGGATTCTTTGCTCCCTTGCGGCAAACCTTTTGGTGAATTTTGCCGTGAGCCGTATGCAGGTGGTGAAGCTTTCCAGCTTCGGTGCGGTCTCTACTTTGGTTTCCATGTTCTCGGGCGTGATCTTTTTGGGAGAGCCGATGAATTTTTGGATGTTTACCGGCGCAGTTTTGATCTTATGGGGTGTGTATCAGGTTACCCGACCTGCTACCGCCAAGAAAATAGAAAAAACGGAGGAAGAAAATGTTTGATCTTGTAATTCGTTCCGGCTTGATTTACGACGGTCTGGGAGGCGCGCCCTATGAGGCGGATCTTGGCATCAAGGACGGTGTGATCGTTTCCGTTGGTGAAATTGCAGAGAAGGGCGCGAAGGAAATTGACGCCAAGGGTCTGTGCGTGACCCCCGGCTTTATTGATTCTCATAGCCACGGAGACGGCTCCGTGCGAAAAAAGCCCTTGATGGATTGCATCGTGGAGCAGGGAATTACTACCGCTATCACCGGTCAGTGCGGATCCTCCATTTATCCCGATCCTGCTCTGGGTCCCGATCAGTCTGCCAAGGAATTCTTCGACGCTCTGAAGGCAGGTAGCTCCGGTATGAACTACGCCCTTCTGGTGGGACACAGCGCCCTTCGAAAAACGGTGATGGGCAAGAGTATGGAGCAGCCTACAAGCGAGCAGATGGAGCAGATGAAAAAGCTCCTTGCCGACGGCTTGAGGGAAGGCGCAATGGGTCTTTCCCTGGGGCTTGGCTACGTGCCCAGTATTTATTCCAAGAAGGAAGAGCTGATCGAGCTTGCCCGGGTCGCCAAGGAACACGGCGGCATTCTTGCCGCCCACATCCGCAACGAGAGCGATCTGGTGGTGGAATCGGTTCAGGAATTTATTGACGTTGCCGTTGCCGCGGGGATCGTGGGAGTCATTTCCCATTTCAAGGCTTGTAAGGTGAGAAACCACGGCAAGGTGGTGAAAATGATGGAGCTGGTGGACAAGGCGGTTGCCGCGGGGCATCCCATTTATATGGACGTATACCCCTATATTGCCACCTCTACCAGCATTTCCGCTCCCTTCGTGACCAAAGAGCTTCTTTCCCTGTCCACGGAGCAGATTATGGAAGAATTGAAAAAGCCTGAGGTGCGCGCGGCGCAGCAGGCGTGGGCAGAGCCTTTGCAGGGCTCCGATCTGGAATTTGCCATGGTGGTGGGCGCCAAGCATACGCCTCAGCACATCGGCAAGCGCATCAGCGAAATTGCCAAGGAAGAGGGAAAAGCTCCCTACGATGCTTGCTACGACCTGCTCATTGCCAACAAAATGGTTGCCAAGGGCGTGTATTTTTCCATCAGTGAAGAGGATATGATGCGCGTGATGGCCCATCCCCGCTGTATGATCGGTACCGACGGAGGCAACATTGCCAATCTGACCCGCTATCATCCCCGCAACCGCGGCACCTTCCCCCGTGTCCTGGGCAGATACGTGCGGGAGAAGGGCGTGACGACCCTGGAGGAAATGATCCGAAAAATGACAGGTCTCCCCGCTTCTGTATACGGCTTTGCCAAAAAGGGAAGAATCGCAGAGGGAATGGATGCGGATCTGTGTATTTTTGATGCAGATCGGATCTGTGACGGCGCAACCTTCGTGGAGAACCATTTACGCAACGAGGGACTGAATTACGTTGTGATCGCAGGGGAGATCACTGTGGAGAACAACGTGAAAAACGGCGTGCTTTCCGGTAGATTTACACCCAAGGCATAAGGAGAATTTATGAAGATCAAAGAAGATATTTTTTACGTCGGTGTAAACGACAGAGAATTGGATCTGTTCGAGGGGCAGTATATCGTTCCTGAGGGAATGGCGTACAACTCTTACGTGATCGCAGATGAAAAATGCGCGGTGCTGGATACGGTTTCCGCGGGCTTTGGTCAGCTTTGGCTGGAGCAGGTGAAACAGGCGCTGGGAGGACGGAGCGCGGAGTACCTTGTGGTGCATCACATGGAGCCTGACCACTCCTCAAATATTACCCTGTTTACCCGGGAATTCCCCGAGGCGAAGATCATTGCCTCCAAGGCGGCCTTTGCCATGATGAAGAATTTCTACGGAACGGATTTTGCCGAAAGACGGATCGTGGTGGGAGAGGGCGATAAGCTGGAATTGGGTAAGCACACCCTGACCTTCCTGACTGCGCCCATGGTGCATTGGCCCGAGGTGATCGTCAGCTACGACGAGGCGAGCCGCACCCTCTTTTCCGCCGACGCCTTCGGTAAATTCGGCGCACTGGATGCCGAGGAGGACTGGGCGTGCGAGGCGAGAAGGTATTACGTTGGTATCGTAGGAAAATACGGTGCTCAGGTGCAGGCGCTTTTGAAAAAGGCTTCGGCTCTGGAGATCGAGACGATCTGTCCCTTGCACGGACCGATCCTTACGGAAAATCTTGGTTATTACCTGAATTTGTACGATACCTGGTCCTCATATCGACCCGAGGAGGAGGGCGTTCTCATTTGCTACACCTCCGTTTACGGGAATACCAAGCAGGCGGTGGAGGAATTGGCTTCGGCGTTGGAGGTGAGAGGCTGTCCCAAGGTGGTGGTGAACGATCTTGCCCGCTGTGATATGGCAGAGGCGGTGGAGGATGCCTTCCGTTACTCCAAGCTGGTTCTTGCCACGACCACCTACAACGGAGAGATCTTCCCCTTTATGCGGGAGTTTATCCATCATCTTACAGAGCGCTTTTACGCCAATCGGAAGATTGCTTTGATTGAAAACGGAAGCTGGGCGCCTACCGCCGCGAAGGTGATGCGCACCATGCTGGAGGGCTGCAAGAATCTGGAATTTGCCGAAAATTCCCTTCGCATTCTCTCCGCTTTAAACGATACGAGTCGCGAAAAGCTTCTGGCTCTTGCCGATGAGCTTTGCAAAGATTACAAGGGAGCTACTCCCAAAGAAAGTGAGGAAAAGAATATGAAAAAGTACACTTGTTCCGTTTGCGGATGGACCTACGACGAGGAAGAGGGCTTGCCCGAGGAGGGCATCGCTCCCGGCACCCCCTGGGAAGAGCTGCCCGAGGATTTCGTTTGTCCTCTTTGCGGTGTAGACAAGGAACAGTTTGAAGAAGCGTAACTTACTTTCTTTTGAAAAAGAAAGTAAGCAAAGAAAATTTACCCCTGAAATAAGAAGATAAGCGAAAAAAACTTATCTCCGAAATAAGAAGATAAGCGAAGAAAACTTATCCCTGAATAAGAAGTTTTGAAGGGTGTGGGGGACTTTTTCAAAAGTCCCCCGCAAAAAAAAGAAAAGAGGCGATCCGAATGGATCGTCTCTTTTTTGCTTAAATCAATTCCTTCCGCGCGGCGGCAACAACGCGGGGATTTAAGCGGGGAAGGGTGCGGGAGATCTCCGCGGCAATCTCTTCATCCGATTGCTCCGGATCCTTGCGGATCAGATCACGGATGGCAAGCAGGGGCTTTTTGCAGTTTTCCAGGGCGGCGGCAACCTCTTTCCCTTCGTAGCACCAGCCCATCGGGTGATAATCGTGGGCGGCAAAAATGCGCTGAATGGGAAGGGCGGCAAGCTTCTCCAAAGCCTGAAGATGCAAGGTGGGCAGGGTGATATTGGAGCCCCAGGCACCGGACCCGAAAATGCCGTAAAGCTGAAGGCAGTCCCCGCTGAGGAGGGTCCCCGTGCGGGAATCCAGAATTCCCATACTGTCTCCCGAGTGACCGGGAATGGTCACCACGCGCAAAACGCCCAGAATTGCATCCCCATCCTTCGGCTTGCACACCCGAGGGGAAAAATCTTCTTCCAGCTTTTTACTGCGGGTGTAGATCACTGCATTGGGAACCAGAGGTGCAAGGGTGGCAAGCCCCCCGGCGTGATCCCCGTGGGAATGGGAAAGAAAGACGGCGCGGATCGCATCCGCAGAGATCTTCTTCTCCGCCAGGAAGGGGAGAAGGTGATGGGTAATATCCTCGGGATAGGTACCCGTGTCGAAAATGAGAACGCCTTCCTCCGTTTCCACGGTGAAGATCGTAGTGAAAATGTCCTTGAAAGGGACGACCAAGCGGGAAATCATAGCAAAACCTCCTTAATGGGCAAGGGATAAAATATAGACCTTCATTGCGCCCGCCTTTTTCAGAATACGCGCGCCTTCCCGAGCGCTTGCTCCGGTGGTAACGATATCGTCTACGAGAAGCACCGTTTCCCCCTCTAGGGGACGGGTGGAGCGGAAGGCTCCACGGATATTTTTCTCTCTTTTTTCATACTTTGCCTTATGCTGAGCCTTGGCGTGGCCCTGACGGATCAGGAGCTGCTCCACAGGCAGATTCAAATCGCGGGAGAAGATCGCCGCCATGCGCTGCGCCTGGTCAAATCCGATCTTTCTTCGCGCCGCTCGCCGTCTGGGCAAATAGGTAATGCGGTGAATTTTTTCCGGCAGGAGCTTTTTTTTCACAAATCTCTTCATATAAGGTGTGAAAATCTCGTGCAGATCCCGAAATTCCTCCTGCTTCCAATCGAAAAGGAGTTTTCGGATCGGAAATTCCTCATAGGGAAAGAGGGTGTACATTCCGTCGGCAAAGCCGTTGCCGCCGCTTGCCAAAAAGCTTCTCGGCTCAAAGGCTTCCTCGATCCGCTTTTTACACGCGGGGCAAAGGGGCGCGTAGCCCATTGCGCCGCATATGGCGCATTTTGGAGGGTATAAAAGCAAAAGAAGGCGTTCCCGAAGGAGCGCGATCTTTTCTTTCAATATACGTTGTTTCATGCGGGAAGAAACTTGGATAAAAGGATCCCCGCGAAGACCAGAATTCCCGCGAAGAGCATGATCCATTTACCTGCGCCGTAGGGCTTCTTCAATTTCAGGCGGCTTACCTCCATTGCAGAGAACAGGCACAGGCAGGCGGGAGCAAATTTTTCCGGGGAAAGCTCCAGGGCATTGCCTACCAGCAGGGCGGCGGGAAACAGCAGGGCTACGGTGGTCACGGGAAGCCCCGTGTAATGGGTCAATTTTTCTTCCCGATCACGAACGGTCTCCTGCACGTTGAAAAATCCCAGACGGATCACGGAGGAAAGCAGGATCAGCGTTGCGCCGATGCGGGAAAAGACGGAATGCTCGGCAAGGCTGAGGGTAATGCAGGCGGGCAGACAGCCGAAGGCGACCAGATCGCAAAGGGAATCGATCTGGATCCCGAAAAGCTTCTCTTCCTCATTCCGCTTGCACCGTGCGGCAATGGCACCGTCGAACATATCACAAACGCCGGAAAGCATCAAAAAGAAAATGGCGGCAAGAATATTATCATTTCCGCCGATCATGGCGCGGGAAATACCGAAACTGGCAAAAACAAGACTTAGATAAGTCAAAATTACCGATGGATTGTAATAACCAAGCATAACTTTCTGTCCTTTGCATATACTGATTTTGGAAAAAAACTCCTAAGTGGATTTTAACACATTTTGAAAATCGGGTCAACCGTTTTCACCGCCTTTTTTGAACAAAAAGAAAACTTTTCCCAAAACAGTTGACATTCCTTCCTTGCCTTGATATAATAATAAGTGCTGGTGACAGGAACCATACGCCGTTGTGGCGGAACTGGCAGACGCAAGGGACTTAAAATCCCTCGGTGGCAACACTGTACGGGTTCGATTCCCGTCAACGGCACCATTCTATATCGCGGGGTAGAGCAGTTGGTAGCTCGTCGGGCTCATAACCCGGAGGTCGTGTGGTTCAAGTCCCACCCCCGCAACCACGTAAAAAAGACACCCAATCGGGTGTCTTTTTTCGTGCTCTAAAAATTCCCCGAATCCCGCTCCAGCTCTGGCACCAAGCCACTTAAGGAGCAGCCAAAATGAATCAAATCAATGAAGGACTTTTCGCATCTGCGGAAAGCCCTTTCTTTTTTCACAAACTTCACAAAACCGACCCTATTGGCATACATTTGACCCCATTTTGACCCCAACCGCCTGTCAAAAACCACCTCCCTTTTTTGTGCAAGGAATACAAAAAGTGCTTTAATTGGAGGAAAAAACGTCCTCTCATCATTCTGAATTGTCACATTTTACCCCATTATATAGATTTTTGTAAAATCGTGTGATATAATACATTTTGTATAGGTGTAAATATCATATTGAGGTGAAAATATGACTGACATACAACTCAAAAAACTAAAAGATGATTTGTGGCATTCTGCTGACATGCTTCGCGCAAGTGCGCACCTTGCCGCGAATAAATACGGTCAGCCCATTCTGGGTTTGATCTTCCTTCGCTATGCCGATATTCTGTTCAAGCAGCATAAAGCGGAAATTGCAGAGGAACATCAGCGCAAGATTGGTACCCGTGCGGAGAAGACTTGGAAAGAAGCGTGTATAGAAAAATGCGGCTTCTATCTGCCGGAGTGCGCCTACTTTGACTTTATCAATAACGCACCCGATGATGCTGAAAAGGCAACCCTCGTAAAGAAAGCAATGGAGGAAATCGAAAAGGAGAACCCCAGTATGGCAGGCGTTCTCCCTAAAGAAGTTTACGGTCAGCTTGTTCCCGAAGAGGAGCCGGAACTGCTTTCCAAGATTATCCGCGTTTTCAAGGATATTCCCGAAGATATCAGCATTGACCTGTTCGGTGAAATCTATGAATATTTTCTTGGTAACTTTGCCCTGCAGGAAGGTAAGGACGGCGGAACATTCTATACCCCCGCAACCGTTGTTCGCTATATGGTAGAGGTGCTGAAGCCTGAGATAGGCAACAAGCTGTTCCTCGACCCGGCTTGTGGTTCCGGCGGTATGTTCGTTCAGGCAGCTCGCTATATGCACAGACACAATGCCACCGCCGAAGATATGATGAAGTTCATGTGCTATGGTGTTGAAAAGGAACCTGACACCGTCAAGCTTGCAAAGATGAACCTGTTGCTGAACAATGTGCGCGGTGATGTTCGCGAGGCAAACTCTTTCTATGCGGATCCCCACAATGCCGTTGGAAGATTTGACTACGTCATGGCAAACCCGCCTTTCAACGTGGATGAGGTTGTTTATGACAAGGTCAAAGACGATCCCCGTTTTAACGAATACGGCATTCCCAAGAACAAGTCCAAGACGGCGAAAAAGGATTCCGACAAAAAAGAAACCGTACCCAACGCCAACTATCTTTGGATCTCTTATTTTGCAACTGCTCTGAACGAAAACGGCAGAGCCGGTCTTGTTATGGCGAACTCCGCATCCGATGCCGGCAATAGTGAATATGACATCCGCAAGAAAATGATCGAAGCAGGTATTATCAAGCAGATGGTGACCTTACCTTCCAACATGTTCTCTTCTGTGACGCTGCCTGCAACGCTGTGGTTTTTCGATAATGCAAAGAAAAACACAGATAAGAAGGACGAGATCCTCTTTGTGGATGCCCGCAATGTGTTCACGCAAGTTGATCGCGCCCACAGAAAATTCAGCGAAGAGCAGATTAAGAACCTTGCCATTATTACCCGCCTTTACGAGGGTGATACCGCAGCTTTTGATGCATTAATTTGCGAATATATTGACGCATCAACAGAATTAATTCGCGATTATCACACAAAGCAAGAAGCTTTTTCAAAGTTAATCTATGATCTACATATTGCTTCTTCCAAGGAGATGGCAAGACAGTGGAAAGATGATTGCTATTTATCGTTCTCTGCATTTGAAGAGTTTACAGGAATTAAAGAGTATTTTGAGTGCGACATCTCTAGTGTGAATTCTCTCGATCGAGCATTAAATATCAAGACTATTTTGGAAAAGCATACCCAAGAACTGTGGGAGCAAATGCACGATGTTGAAAGAGGTATCCATCATAATCTTGAAAAGTCTCCTTTCAATAAGGAAGTATCCACGGTTTTTGATGCACATACAGAGCTGATTGAACTAAAGAACAGTATTATTTATTTCTTAGATAACTTGATTTGGCTTTGGAAGCGTTTCCCGGACGGTGTTTATCGTGATGTAGTCGGTCTTTGCAAGGTTGCTAAGCTGGACGGCGAGGACGGAATCATAGACCAGGACTACTCTCTCAATCCCGGTCGCTACGTTGGCGTTGTTATCGAAGATGACGGAATGACCGCTGAAGAGTTCAAGGCTGAAATGTTGTCGCTAAATGAAGAACTTGTGAAGCTGAATGAGGAAGCACATAAGTTAGAGGATAGAATTACAGAGAATTTGAAAGGATTGTTCACATAAATGGCAAACAAAATTTGTGGATATACAATACATAGCAGACCGAAAAACTTTTTACCGAGCACGATTCTTTTCAGCAATGAACAAGAAAATATTACGGTAGAAATGGCAAAAACTGCGTTAGACTATATTGTAGGGCAAATTGCTCGAAGAAGCCCAATATTGGAAACATGTAAAAAGGCAAAAACAGTTTTTGAAGCGTTAAAAATGATTTTAGAAAACAAAACACCTAAGCATTTTTCAAAGGAAGATGCCAAAATAGCTGTTGATGTGCTTGAAGAAATAAAAAACGAAAATGCACGTAGTGAGAATGAGAAGTTGTATAATTCACGGATGGCATTCTTGTGCAAATTGGTGATTGACGGAGTCCGTGTGTAAAGATGCTTGTATGAAAGGAGGCGGGATAATGAGTGGGTGGAAAATAACGAGAGTTTCGCAAATGGCAGAAATACTTAGTGGTGGAACACCTAAAACAGAAGTTGAAGAATACTGGAACGGAAATATTCCCTGGCTTTCAGTAAAAGACTTTGCGGGAGATACAAGAAAAGTATATGATTCAGAAAAACACATAAGCGAACTTGGGCTTAATAGTAGTGCAACTCAACTTTTGTATCCGGGAGACCTTATTATCTCAGCCAGAGGAACTGTCGGAGAGATCGCTCAAATTGGAAAAACATCTGCCTTTAATCAATCTTGTTACGGATTAAGAGTAGCCGACGGATATTCTTCCGATTATCTGTATTATATGCTCAAATATCAAGTGAGATATTTGAAGTCTGTAGCGAATGGAGCGGTTTTCGATACAATTGTTGTAAAAACATTTGATAGAATGAAAGCAAATGTTCCCGATCTCCCAACACAAAAACGTATTGCAGATATTCTTTCTACATATGACGATTTGATTGAAAACAACAATCGCAGAATTGTTCTTTTGGAAAAGGCAGCGCAGGAACTTTACAAGGAGTGGTTTGTTCGCTTCCGTTTCCCTGGCTACGAAACCGCAAAGTTTGAAAATGGTCTGCCCGAGGGATGGGAATATATTCGCTTTGGAAAAGCAATTGAAATTATTGACGGAGATAGGGGTGCAAACTATCCCAAGCAAGAGGAATTTTACGAGACGGGTGAATGTCTTTTTTTGAACGCAGGTAATGTTACAAAGAATGGATTTGATTTCTCGTCTTGCTCTTATATTACCAAAGAAAAAGATCAAGTGTTGCGCAAGGGAAAACTTCAAACAGGTGATGTTGTATTAACAACTCGTGGAACCGTTGGTAATGTTGCCTTCCTTAATGAAACTTTGACATTTGCACCAATGCGCATCAATTCAGGCATGGTAATACTAAGAAACTTAGACATTGTTTCTCCTGAATACATCTATACAACATTGCGGCATGAAGGTCTCCAAAAGGCAATGATGATGTATGCTTCCGGTTCAGCTCAGCCGCAGCTTCCGATCAAAGATATGCGTCGGATTAAAATTATTAAACCGGATGATGTAACAATGGAAAGATTCACGGAGTTTGTTTCCCCAATCTATAAACAAATTTCGTCATTAATTGTGAAGAATCAGACGATTTCTAAACAACGAGACTTACTGTTACCTCGCCTTATGAGTGGTAAATTGGAGGTGTAAAGTAGTGGGAAAAGATAATCTTGATAGCATAAAGTTTAATTCTTTTATGATAAAGTGCTTTCAGCCCGAAGAAGACAAATTTAAACCAACCACAGAATTAGTAAGATATCATTACACGTCGGCAAATGCTTTGTTGAAAATCTTAACTCCTTCGGAGGGGAGCGCATTTGTTAGATTTACTGATGTTCGCTATTTGAACGATAAGTCTGAAATGCTGTTTTTCATCAAGCGACTCTTAGAATTCGTTAGAGATAATAGCGAGAAGTATCCATACTGCAAACAAATAATTACAAGTTTGCTGCTTAAACATCATACAGAACAGGAGTACATAGAGCTATCAGTTACAAGCGTTGATTTTGCAAGTCCTGACAGTATTGAGTTGTCGGCAAGCAGAAATTTTGTCTTTTGCACCAGTAAGGAAAAAGATTCGCTGCATATGTGGAATTATTATATTCACAACAATAATTATCAAGGATACAACATAGGATTTGATATTTATAAGTTTATTAAATCTTTCGATGTTGCTAACAAGGGGGATGCATTAGATCCGATATTCTTTTATTATGGCGAAGTAATATATAATAAAGAGCAGCAACTTAAGGCGATTAAAACAATATGTGATAAAATTGAAGCAGAAAAAAGCAAAAATTTCCCGGAAAAATCTATGGTTGATTTGCACCGCTACATATATTCTTACGGTATGTTTTTTAAAGACAAGAGTTTTTCTGATGAAAAAGAATATAGAGTTTTGATTGAGATTTCAGAATCTCGAGTAAATAACGATAGAAAGAATTATGCAAATAAGTTCAACCAGAAAATCAAATTGGACTTTTATGAGCGAAAAGGTATGATAGTTCCGTGCTTGCTGGTACCATTTGATACATCCGCTGTTAAGCGCATAACAATGGCACCTATTATGGAAAAAGGAATTGCACAATCTGGGGTTGAAGAGTTTTTGAAGGTTAATAATCTTGAAAATGTAGAAGTTAAACCCTCAGAAATACCAATAAGATATTAAACTGCACATAAACAAAAGCGTGTTCTTTGTAGCGTACAGTGCACAGATTTGGGGTTAAGAAAAAAATCGGAGGTCTATTATGGCTAATTTTATTACGGAAGATATGATCGAGCAGGCCATATTGAAAAAATTAGGAGAGCCTGCATTCGGGTATGATATCGTTATTTGCGATGCGTCACCCGATAAAAAGGAGGATTTAAATGACGGCACGGGACGCTCTGCGAAAACAGAGTGCATTTTGCCGCGCGTTCTTGAAGAATCTCTCTGCCGTATCAACCCCGAAATTCCTGCCGAAAAACTGATTTCCGTAATCAAAGACCTGACTGCCGACTTCTCCGATTCTGACCTTGTTTCCAAGAACTATGAGCTATACAGCAAGATTCGCAACTACATAAAGATCCCCATTCTGAAAAAAGGAAAAGAGGATTTTGCTTTTGTAAAACTGATTGACTTTGACAATCCCGAAAACAACACATTTACTGCCGTTTCCCAGATGTGGATCAAGGGCCGTTACAACTGGCGCAGACCGGATATCATTGTATTTGTGAACGGTTTGCCCCTTGTGTTCATTGAACTGAAAAACGGTATTGTCAAGGTGGAGGAAGCCTACCGCAAGAATCTGAAAAGCTACATCAAGGACATTCCCAACCTCTTTGCGTTCAATCAGATCTGCGTGCTTTCCAACGGCTTTGAAACCCGCCTTGGTGCGTTCAACGCTACCTTTGACTATTTCTTTGAGTGGTTGAAGCAAAAAGAGGGCGAAAGAATCGACCGCAAAGCAATCAGCGAAAGCGGCGTTTCTGCTGACTATTTCGTTGACGGCCTCATGCACAAGGAAACCCTGATCGATTACATTGAGAACTTCATCCTGTTTGAGAATAAGTCCATCAAGATCATTGCGAAGAACCACCAGTTCCTGGGCGTCAATAACCTGATGAAATCTGTGAAGAATCGCAAGGAGCTCAAGGGTAAGTTGGGCGTCTTTTGGCATACCCAGGGCTCCGGCAAGAGCTACTCTATGGTTATGTTTGCCAGGAAGGTGCGTCGCAAGGTAGAGGGCAACTTTACCTTTTTGGTGATTACTGACCGTGAGGACTTGGATAATCAGATCTACAAGAACTTTATGCGCACCGAGGTTATCGGCAACAAGGAAGAATGTCAACCGAAAAACGGCACGCAGCTCCGGGAATTTTTGCAGATGAACAAATCCTTTGTCTTTACGCTGATACATAAATTCCGTTACGATAAGACCAAGAAATATCCTGTCCTTACCGAGCGTGACGATATTATCGTAATGGTGGACGAGGCTCACCGTACCCAGTATAAGGATTTGGCTGAGAACATGAGAACGGCTTTGCCCAATGCAAACTTTATTGCGTTTACGGGTACTCCTTTGCTGGGTTCAAAGCGCCTAACGAATCAGTGGTTTGGTGACTATGTATCGGAATACAACTTTGCACAGTCTGTAGAGGATGGCTCTACTGTGCCGCTGTTCTACTCTCGACGTGTTCCGGAAGTAGGTCTGCAGAACGATTTCCTTGATGACGATGTGGTTGACATTATTGAGGACGAAAATCTGAACGAAGCCGAAACGCGCCTGCTTGAAAACTCTTCCTCTCGCATTTTGGAAGTTATCAAGCGCGAGGACCGTTTGGATAAGATCGCCCGTGATATCGCCCATCATTTCCCTCGCAGAGGGTTCCTGGGCAAGGGTATGGTGGTATCGGTGGATAAGTTCACTGCCGTCAAAATGTATGATAAGGTGCAGCATTACTGGGCTGAGGAAAAGAAGGTTTTGGTCGCGGAGCGTAACACCGCTAAAACCAAGGAAGAACGTGACCGCATCACCGGCATCATCAACTATATGGATTCGGTGGAGATGGCGGTTATTATCTCCGAGGATGCCGACGAAGAAACCAAGTTTACCGCTCAGGGTCTTAGTATTTCCGCACATCGCGCCAAAATGAACGAGATCAAAGACGGCAGAGACATCGAGGATAGATATAAAGACCCCGACGACCCGCTGAAACTCGTCTTTGTATGCGCCATGTGGCTGACCGGATTTGATGTGAAAAACCTTTCTACCTTGTATTTGGACAAGCCTATGAAAGGTCATACCCTGATGCAGGCAATTGCCCGTGCCAACCGTGTGTATCCCGGTAAGCCCTGCGGCATCATCGTTGACTATGTCAACGTGTTTAAATATATGCAGAAGGCCCTCAGCCAATATGCAACCGGCGATGACGGACAGGATTTCCCCGCAAAGGATATCGACAGATTGCTTGAATTGATCGATCAGACGATTGCGGAAACCGACTTGTTCCTGAAGTCCTTGTCGGTAGATTTGGATGCTATTATTGCAGGTGATGACACCTTCGATAAGATGGAAGAACTGCGCAAGGCGTTGGATGTCATCGTTGCAAACGACGATAAAAAAGAAAAATTCAAGGTGCTCACCAATACGTTGATGAATCTGCATGACGCTTCAAAGCCCGAAGTGTTTGAACTTGGTTGGCATAATGAGAAATTTGCACCTATCGCTTACCTGCACGGACTGCTTTATAATCAGATCGACGATGAAAAGATCAAGCGTGCACGGCTGAGAATGGGACAAGTTCTGGATAACAGCATCATTTCTCAGAAAGCCGAAGATAACGATGAAGGGTATGTTATCCACGGAACAAAGGTTATCGACCTATCTAAGATTGACGTTGATCAGCTGAAAACTGAAATCAAGGTTGCTCCGTATAAGGCTGTTGAGATTGATGACTTGAAGGCATTTATCGATGAAGCGTTGAAGCAGATGATGGACAAGAACTGTACCCGTGATAAGTTCTCGGTTCGGTTTAAGAACATCGTTGATCGGTATAATGCCGGTGGCTCTGAGAACGAGGACTACTATGAGCAGTTGCTGCAGCTGATCGAAGACCTCAAAAAAGAATCGGAAAGACCGAATTTAATGGGTCTCTCCGAAGAAGAGCTTGAGATTTTTGATTTGCTTATAAAGGGCAAGAACTTAACCAAATCCGAGGAACAAAAGGTTATTCTTTCAGCTAAGAATCTGTTCAAGAAGCTAAACGAGAACAGAAACAGCCTTTTTGTCGTGGATTGGTATCGAGGCGAGCAACCCAAGGCGAGAGTAAAGAACGCTATCATGGAAACGCTTGATGCAGACCTCCCCGACAGCTACGACAAAGAAGTGTTTATTGTTAAAACAGAACTTTTGCTTAATCACTTCATCGATATGGCTGTTCAAGGCTATGGCTGGGTTGGAAGCGTGGCATAGATAAAAAAACAAAGAAAGCAGCCGCGAGGCTGCTTTCTTCATGCTTTGATATAAACTACGGTTTGGTTTTGGGTAAGGCTTTGCGGGGGAGCGGGGGTAAGGGGAACCGGAGAGAGGAGCATTTCTTCGCAGAGGCTTTCGCGGATGTGCTCCAGACCGGATGGAAGGTCCGAATGACAACAGGACACCTTCGGGATCCCCGGGATCTGAAACTCCAAGAAGCCGTCTGTCTGCATCGTCACCACTACAGGATAGAGTGTTTCCTTGACCGGGTCTGCGCCACCATAGAGTTCATCCATCAGCGCAATCCCTTGGTGCTTATGTTCGTCCAGCACGTGGGTATAAGTATCCAGGGTAAACGAAACCGAATAATGCCCCAAAATCATAGAGAGGGTCTTGGCATCCATTCCCTGCTCCAAGGCGCGGGAGGCAAAGGTGTGCCGCAAGGCGTGGAAGGAAAAATGCCTCAGCCCTGCCAATTCCAAAATCTGATTATAGTAATCCTTGAAGGTGCGTGGCTCCACAAAGCCGCCCGAGGGATTGGTCACCAGATACCCGCTGGAAACGTATCCCTTTCCGGCGATAAGCTGATCCTGCCGCTGAACCTCTGCCCACCCTTGCAGATCGGCAATGACACCGGGAAGCAGCGGCACACTGCGGATAGAATTCTGAGATTTAGGCAGTTGCACCACGATCTCCGTGGTATTCCCTCTCCCCGGAGCAGGCCGTTCCATTTTGTTTAGTCGTGAGAGGGTTCGCCGCACGTGAAGATTCCCAGCGGCAAAATCCAAGTCCTCCCATCGTAGCCCCAACAGTTCCCCGAGTCGAAGCCCTGTAAACAAAACCAATCGAACGAAAACACCGTAGCGGTGGCCATAGCTTGCCCGCATTAAAAGAAGTTGTTCGTCCCGGGTGAGGATCTCGATCTGAGGCTTGTTTCCTCGGGAAAGGTTAATGGCTGCCGCAGGATTAGTCTGCAGATAGCCTTCGTTCACCGCAAAGCTGAGTACCTTATGTAAAAATAGGTTGAGATTGACGATGGTCTTGGGAGAAAGGTGCTCTGATTCTGCTTTGTGGTTATAAAACTGCTGAAGCAAACGAGGCGTGATATCCCGCAAAAGCTGATTCCCCAACACCGGCTTGAAATGCACGCGGATATAGCTTTCGTAGCTTAGGTAGGTGGATTGCTTCAAGGTATGCTTCATATAAACCTCAAGGCACATATCCAGCCACTCTCCCAAAGTTACCGCTTTGAATTTTTTGGGATACGTATCCCGCAGGAAAGACAGCTCGTGCAAAAGCCGCACGGCCTCTTCTTTTGTTTCCGCATAGCGGGAAATGCGTTTCGGTTCTCCGGTAGAATAATCAATGCCGATGGTGATCCGGACTTCCCATCGACCGTCCGCCCGCTGGCGGATGTTTCCTTCTTTGTTGGCTCTTTTGTTTGCCATCATATTCACTCCTTTCGTAAAGCCCGGGGAACGGCTTCAAAGAGATAATATGTAATCGAGAGATGCCCTTTCCCCGGTCTTAAGGGAGTGTTGGAAAATAATTATTTTTTTAATCTGTTCGTCTTGTATTTGAGTTGAAAAAAAGATAAAATAATTCTATAAAAAATATTTTTTTATTTTTTTATACTTTATAGGAAAACTTAAAATAAAAATATTTGGAGAAAGCCATGACCTACTCTTTTCAATTTTATGAAAAAGATATAACAACCAGTTGGATCAGCGATGCTTTAGAGAATGAGCTGGGGCACTGGAAACCCAAAGACGTAGTGTTTATTAACAGTCCAACCGGTTCCGGTAAAAACACCTTTATCAAAGATAAACTTCTTCCTTTTGCGAAACAAAAAAATAAAAAGGTTTTGATATTAAGTAATCGTTCTGCTTTGGATCTTCAGCAAAAAAAAGATTTTTATATGTCGAGCACTGGGCTGGAAGACGGTTCGAATTTGTATGCTGAAGTTTCACCGATTCAACTTTCCGAGCAATGTCGCTTCGATAATGCGCTCATATGTTCTTATCAGCAATTTTTGCATTTGTTTAGTTGGATGCAGAATACCGGTCTTGTTCAAGAAATTGGATATGTGATATTGGACGAAGCTCATTTTTTCATCACGGATGCAAGGTTTAATTCACATACAGAACATATTCTTCAGATGATAATTACATACTTTTTAGGTCATACAGTTCGAGTATATATGAGCGCTTCCTTATCAAAAGTCTATCCTGTTATTCGTAATTTAGAAGAATCAATACTAAATCTTCTTGTACAACAACCTTCCAATGAACATAAATCTACACCCGCTTTACCTATAACTCCGAGGATGTATTTTTATAAGAAGAAAGCAGACTACAGTTATTACAAATTTCACTTTTTTGAAAAATGGGCGAGGCTTGCAAAAGAAATAAATGATGCTCCAAAGGAGGATAAATGGCTGATTTTTATTCGTGATAAGGACTTTCGAAATGAAATTGAAAAAGCTTTAAAACCTTTTGTTTCCGCCAACCAAATATCGTACGTTGATGCGGAAACCAAAAATCGTCCGGTTTTTCAATATATCGTGAAAAACAAAAAATTTGAAGGTAAGGTTTTAATTGCGACTTCTGCTTTGGATAATGGCGTGAGTTTTCATGATTCAAATCTCAAGCACATCGTTGTTTCAACGTTTGACCAAGAGTCAGCAATTCAAATGATTGGGCGAAAAAGAAAGAGACAAGGTGAAAAAACGAATGTGTATTTTCGTATTCCCTCAGAACTGGAAATCAAAAACGCATATGAAAGTGTTTCACGGCAATTATCCCTTATAAGAGAGTTTAAAACTAATCCGGATCATTTTTTTCAAAAATATTGGGGGAACCTCACCCTATCAATGCAAAAACTATTTTTCCCGGTGTCACGTCCCGATTCTTTTTACTTTGGTTCGCCATATTTTGCTTGTAACCCTTTTACTTCGTTTAATAACTATAAGTTTGTTTTCAACCGTTTTTCCGAAACTAAACTAAGTTACGATAAGGATTTATTTGGCGATTTTGAACACCGCATTGAAAAAGAAGTGGCAAACGGATTTGAAAAAAAGGTGCTTTCTTGGTTTTTCGGAGAAAAAGATGTTTTTTCACCGAGTATGCTTTTGAAGATGGATGAAAATGAGGTGAAAGAGAGGATTCGATCATATATTGAAAATCTTCTCAATGAGGAACTGAATAAAACGGAAGTCCAATTTCATTTTAAGGCCATTTTTGAAGCATACGGCGAATTGGAAGGTAAAAGAGAAAAAAGTTATTCCAACTCTTTTAAACAAGATCTCAATACCTGTTTAAAAGATCTTTCTCTTCCGTTTTCTTTTACCAAACTGAAGCGTCCGAGAAATGAAGAACGCTGGCAATTCATTGAGTCGCCTGATGCGATATAAAAAATACAAAGAAGATCCGGCCTAGCGCCGGATCTTCTTTTTTAATTTATTACAGTGCGAACAAAGTTGTAAAGGAAGTGTCGGACAAAGCCGCTTCCTTGCTACCTTTTTTTCTCCATGATATATTTATATATTTTTTTGTTGTTGCTTTGGTTTTGTCATTTTGTACTATCATCGTAACCATATAGTATCCCTATTATTACATTTATTCTTATGTTAGAGCGTTATTTTTTTATATGAGGAGGAACAAAATGGAAAAAAGTAAAAAAATCACGTTTCGTGTTTCCAACCAAGAATACAGAGAAATTCTCGAAAAAGCGGATGAAAAGCATCTTTCCACAAGTCGATATGTTGCACAGTGCGCTTTGGTGCCCGAAGGGTTAACCAAGGAAATAAAACAAAGAATATTTTGGTCTCTTTGCCAAATTAAGGAGTTGGCGAGCAACTGCACTAAGGAAGAAAAAATTAAAGAGGAATGTGACGCAATATGGCGGTTTTTGAGATAATTTCCAATCCCGTGGACACACAAGAGTCCCTTCAGAATTTATGTCAATATATCCTTGATACGCTTCACGAAAAATCGGATGGGACTTTGATTGGCGGGCAGTATTTGAACCCCACTTCTTCATTTGAAGAAATGAGGGAAGCGCAAACGCTTTTTGATAAAGATTCCGGCCGTTTGGCATATCACTTTATTATTAGTTTTGATCCAGGAGATCCTTTGATGCCGGAGGATGCTTTCACGTTTGCTATAGAATTTATTGATTTCTTTTTTAAGGAATATCAAGTTCTTTTTAATGTACATACCAAACAGAGTCACCTTCACGTGCACCTTGCGCTGAATCCCGTTTCTTTGCGAACAGGGAAAAAATTGCATGTTGATTATGAGTTGACCGGACAGTACCGAGATTTCATTCAAAAAAATATTGAGCTTTATTAGACCGAGAGGGGGAACCTCTCCCCCTCTCTCGCTTCTTTTACGGTCGTTTGATTCCGCGGCTTACCAAATAAACAGTAGCGCCGATCAAGGCGCCTTCGGCAAACTGTGCCGCCGCGCCGCTAAGAAGCGCCAGCAAAGCCGTCATAGGATCACCTCCTTTTCAGAAGGTGCAGCCTGCCGTTCTGCCGATCTCGGCAAGACATAGAATTCCCAGGGTTACGGAGAATCCCAAAAAGACCCACTGCATACCATCACCTCCTTATGTAGATTTCCGGATATCGGAAGAGCTGGGTGAATTTTGTAATTGCCTCTTCCGACAGAGCTTCAAAGCTTTCTTTGTTGGGTGGTGCCGAACACAGAAAGAAGGTTCCGGCGATTATATCATAGACCTCACCATTTTCATCCCGCAGAGCACGGTTCAGCGGCAATCCCAAAAGCTTGCCTTCTTCATTACAAACAAGGGCAACCGCTTCTTCAAAGGGAAACAAGGCCTGGATATAACCGCCCACTTCCTTTTGCATCGCTTCAAGAGAAGGGTCGATCTCTTTTACTTTCGGCTCCTTCATCGGTTCAATCAGTAATACCTTCATAGTTTTTTACCTTTCGATAGAACGTACTGGGTTTCATATGAAGCCGTTTCATGGCTTCTGTGGCGGTGATCTCACCTTTTCGCCACAATTGCACTATTTGTTTGAGTTTCGGGTGGTCAATGGGCTTACGCCCTTTGTACACCCCTTTTTCTTTTGCAACGGCAATTCCTTCCCGTTGGCGCTGGAGAATGTATTCTCGTTCCAGTTCCGCCACGGCTCCGAACACCGTCAACATAAATTTCCCGGTGGGCGTGGTGGTATCGATGGCTTCTTTCTTGGAAATGAATTCCACCTTTTTTGCCGTCAACTCCTCCAC
This sequence comes from Eubacteriales bacterium, assembly GCA_045544655.1. Taxonomy (GTDB): domain Bacteria; phylum Bacillota; class Clostridia; order Oscillospirales; family SIG627; genus RGIG5579. The sequence continues at coordinate 4,143 of JAZPZL010000109.1, read as the reverse complement.
CAATTCCAACAGGTCTTTGGTGTTGCGGGCAAATCGGCTGATAGATTCTACGATGACCACGTCGCCGTCACGCACGTAATTCATCATCCGTTTCAGTTCCGGGCGATCGGTGTTCTTTCCACTCATTCGATCCACGTAAACCTGCTCTACCCCCAATTCCCGCATCAACACCTCTTGCCGTGCAATATTCTGATCCACGGTACTGATACGGATATATCCGATCTTCATATTCCTCCTTTCTCAATAGGGTCCCGATTCCTTTTGGCATATTTCAAAATAGGAAAAAGGACCCTATTGGCACATGGTTCTACCATCCCGTTAGGGTGTACCCCAATGGGTCATATCACACCGCAATAAAGAAGATCTTCAATGTCATCGGTGGTGTAACCGTTGGCGAGAAGCGTATCCACGTCTTCATCGGTAAAGCCGTAGAAATTGGCGTGGCGTTTCAGATGCTCAATGTATTCCTGCTAATACTCCTGCCGCTTCTCGGGTCCCGTTAAGGAAAGATAGCGAATGGGGCGATAACTATAGAAGCTACCGAAGAAGGAGGGCTCAAAGCGGGAATAGCTTCGGTTTCCTTTGGCATCGATTTTTAACAGATCCCCCTCCTTCAAGATCACTCGTTCCGGTTCTCCAAAACGATATTGCATCTTTTGAATGGCATCCTTTAAGATCTCTTCGGTGGAGGCATACAGATAGAACCCCAATTTTGGATAGTGATAAATGCACATAGGATTGTCACCCTTGATAAAATACAGATTGTTCCATTGGTCCAAAACGGTCATAGTGAAGCTCCCCATCAATTTTTCAGCCATAGCCTTCAGACTTTCAAAACCGAGAGCGTTTTCCTTTTCGATCAGCTGCACCGCAACGTAGCTGTCCGTCTCAATATGGGTGTAGGGCAAATGCTTCGATTTCCGAAGAGATGTGTCGTTATACAGCACACCGTTGTGGGCCAAGGCAAATCCCTCTCGACTGGTTTTGCCGTAAAAGGGATGGTTGTTATAGTTGAACTTTTCATCCCCTTGGGTGGTAAGTCTGGTATGACCCATCACCGTGGTTGCACTTTTGGGAATCTCAAAGCGCATGCGGTGAGCCGCCACAGGTCGCTTGTAGATACTCAGCTTGTTTCCGTGGTTATAAGCGATGCCGGTGGCATCGTCACCTCGTACCTCACAGGCACGCGAAAGGATGGTCAAAACACCGATCCTTTGTTTTTGGGTAAAATGTCTTTTGTAATCAATCACGCCGTACAGACAACACATTACAGTTCCTCCTCCGTTTCAACAGGTTCATTGATGTAAATTCTTCTTTCTTTCAGATAGCGGATCAGCTCCGGTTCGCGACAGCCCGATACAAAAGTAGTCCAGGACATGGAGCGGATTTCCTCGTCGGACAAAGAAAAAGCCACGTCGCAGATTCTGTTTACCATCTGCAGCGTGGCAATGACCGTATTCCATTTTAAGCTACCGCGAAACATACGAAACTCGACGGTATTGCGGTTTTCCAGATTCACGCAAGAGTATCGGCCGTTTCTGCCGCCGCCCTTGGCGTGATCCAAAATATCCTGCGGACTTTCCCGATAGCCGTAGCGCGCCGCCCATCGCTCCAGTTGACGAGGTGTTCGTCGGGAAAACTTTAATAGCTCCTCCCAGTGTTTCTCCACAAAGAACAGGATCCTTGCGATGGTGCCTTCCTGCCACACCACATCATCCCCCAGGGAGCTTCGGTTTACGTGGACGTGAAGCCCGCAAGTGTTTGCCTGATGGGAAAGGTAGCCCATCTTGCGGAGCTTTTCCAGCACCTCTTCCCACGGCATCCCGGAAGAATGGTAATCCAAGGTCATGGGATGGGTCACCACCTCAAAGCCGTCGTCCAAGGATCCATCGTGCTTGCAGTAAATATGTTCTGCATCCTGATTGGCAAGACGGATCACCTCCGCGGCGCTGCCGTCATATTCGCCCCCTTCGTCCACCTCCAGCTCCACACCGAAATACCGATCGGCTTCCCCGTAGAAGATGGGTTCCGGCTTGTAGTAATAATCGCGGATACACAGGTTTTCAAATTCTCTTCGGTAGCAGGTCTGACAGTAAGGCTCGTCATCCTCATATGCGGCGTCCTCTCGGTACACCACGTTGCCGCAACAGATGCAGGTCACGTACCGACTCTCGAAACAGTCTTCGCAGAGAGGGCGCTGATCGCTGCCGCTGTTATCGGTCCGCCAAATTCGCTTTCCGCAGTGAATACACACCACGGAAATCTCCCGGATGCAGTCCGGGCAGTAGGTTTCTTCCTCAAACCAAATTAGCTCTGCCTCCGAATGCACCGCCCCACATCGGGCACATTTTCTTTCTTCTTTCATTTTTTCCTCCATATAATAAATTTGCCCGAAGCTTTCACTTCGGGCTTTCATGGAAATAATATATGATTGAAGGAATCGAATTCTCCTATTGTTAATATTTAAAAGAATTTCAACAAAAATTTGAGTTACTTCTTAAAATTTGAGTTTTATCTCGAATTTTTGACAAAATTAGTGAAAATTATTTTAGTTTTTTGAAATTAATAAAAATATTTGAGTTGTTACTATTGATTTTTTGATATGTTTGTATTATTCTATAAATAGCAAAAGGAAAGGAGACCGCAAAAATGACAGAAATTGAATTGAAAGAGTTACTATCCAAAGTTCAGTTAATGAAATCTGAAACGCAAACTTTAGAAATCAAATCTGCCGCCGGGGGTTGTCCAAAAAAGTTATACGATACTTTATCCGCATTTTCCAATCAAGATGATGGTGGTATTATCTTATTTGGCGTGGATGAAACAAATGATTTTGAAGAATGCGGCGTTTACGATCCGCAAGATCTGCAAAAACACGTTACTGAACAATGCAATCAAATGGAGCCGCCAATTCGTCCGATTTTTACCGTTGCAGTAAAAGAAGCGCAATCTTTTGTATCTGTGGAAATTCCGGGGCTTGACGTAACCGCACGTCCTTGCTTTTATGCTGGAAAGGGGCGCATGAAAGGGTCCTACGTTCGGGTAGGTGATTCCGATGAGCCTATGACCGAATATGAAGTCTACAGCTATGAAGCATTTCGCAAAAAGTATCAGGATGATGTGCGAATCTGTGAGAGGGCAACACCAGAATCCCTTGAACCCGTGTGGCTAGAAGAATATTTGCACAAATTGAAAATGGGACGTCCCCAGTGCGCGCAAATGGAGCGTTCTCGCATTTTGGAATTGATGAGTGTAACCAAAAATCGTGTTCCTACACTTTCCGCCGTTATGCTTTTCGGCTCTTACCCGCAAGCGTATTATCCTCAGCTTTGTATTACGGCGATCGCGACACAAGGTGTTGAAGTTGGCGATTTGGCAGAGGACGGTTCTCGATTCATTGACAATCAACGAATTGAAGGAACGCTTCCTCAAATGCTTGACGGTGCGCTTGCTTTCGTTCGAAAAAACATAAAATCCAAAACGGTTATTGACCGAGAAACGGGGCTTCGTTCCGACAAACCCGAGTATCCCATCGTTGCCGTACGCGAAGCGATCCTAAATGCTCTGATTCATAGGGATTACAGTATTCACACCGAAGGAATGCCGATCCAAATTATTCTGTTTGAAGATCGACTTGAAATTCGCAATCCCGGCGGACTATACGGAAGATTGACGTTAGATCAACTTGGCAAGGCACAGCCGGACACCAGAAATCCTGTGATTGCGGTTGCCATGGAATTAATGAACAAAACCGAGAATCGCTATTCCGGTATTCCTACGATGTATCGGGAAATGAAGGCGGCAGGCTTACCCGCCCCGGAATTTCTCAGCGAACGGGGACAGTTTACCGTTTGCTTCAGAAAAGAGTTCAAAGGCACAGAGTCCTCAGACAAGAAAACAAAGAAAGAGGATTCCTTAATTGAATTTTGCAAAACTCCCCGATCCCGACAAGAAATTACCGACTTTTTGGAGATAAAATCCATTTCCTATGCCATAGACCGATACGTTGTGCCGCTGATCGAGCAGGGAATCATTCATTTAACGATTCCCGATAAGCCCAAAAGCGCCAATCAAAAATATTATTCCTAAACAAAAATTCCGAGGTTTTGGCCTCGGAATTTTTCTGCTTTACTGATATGTTTT
>JAZPZL010000108.1:0-8286 GCA_045544655.1 Eubacteriales bacterium | reverse complement strand
CAACAGACTCCGGCAAAGGCATACCCGTGCAGTATTGAAAATCATCGCCTAAAAAAAATCGAGGCATAACACCCTCCGTCTCTTTTGATGCTTATATTCTACCCGAAAAGGATTTTTTTGTCAATTACGCTTCCATTTATTTTGATAAATGTGTTGATTTGAAGGGATTTTTATGATAAGATAAATAGAATTAAAATATAATGAGGACACTATGTTACAATTTTCAGAAGAACTGATGGCGCTTTCCAAGGAAACGGAAGCAGGACTCTTCCCCATTTTTCAGGAAATTGACGAAAGAGCCTTTCTCAATCAGAAAAAGGTTTTGGAAGCCTTTCGAGAGGAAAAAATCGCCACGGAACACTTTAACCCAACTACCGGCTACGGCTACGACGACATGGGCAGAGAAACTTTAGATCGCATTTTTGCCCGCGTGTTTGAAGCGGAAGCCGCTTTCGTTCGACACAGCGTTTTATCCGGCACTCACGCCTTGACCATCGGGCTTTTCGGACTTCTCCGTCCCGGAGATACCATGCTGGCAGTAACCGGTACGCCTTACGACACCCTTAGAAGCGTGATCGGAATCGAAGGTGAAGCGGGCTCCGGAAGCTTGAAGGATTTCGGAATTCATTACGAAGAGATCAACCTGACGAAGGATTCCCTCCTCGATGAACAAGCCATTCTGGACCGTCTGTCAAAGGGCGGTGTAAAAATGGTCTATCTTCAGAAGAGTCCCGGCTATAGCACCCGCAGACCTTTAAGCAACCGCATCGTAAAGCGTGCGGTGGAATTGGTCAGAGAAGCAGGCGTCAAGGCTTACGTCGTGGTTGACAACTGCTATGCAGAGTTTTGTGAGGAACATGAGCCCTGCTACTACGGTGCGGATCTTTGCATCGGTTCGCTGATCAAAAATCCCGGCGGCGGTATGGCGGAATGCGGCGGTTACCTTGCAGGCACGAAGGAAGCAGTAGAGCTTTGTGCCGCACGCTGGTCCTGCCCCGGAATCGGACTGGAGATCGGAGCAAGCTTGGGAAATACCAAAGCAATGTTCAAAGGTATTTTCTATGCACCTCACACGGTAGCCCAAGCTCTGAAAACCGCAGTTTACTCTGCTGCGCTCTTTGAAAAAATGGGCTACGAATGCATTCCCCGCGCGGTAGAAGCACGATTCGATATCGTTCAGCAGATCTCTCTGCAAAGGGGCGATAAGGTTGAGGCCTTCTGCCAAGGTCTGCAAAGCGCGTCCCCCGTGGACAGCCACGTAACTCCCATTCCCTGGGCAATGCCCGGCTATCAGGATCCCGTGATCATGGCGGCCGGCGCCTTTACCCAAGGCTCCTCTATTGAGCTTTCCGCCGATGCCCCCATGCGCCCTCCCTTTACCGTGTATATGCAGGGCGGACTCACCTGGGAAAGCGCAAAGCTGGGGATCTTAGCGGCGGCTGAAAAGGTACTAAAAATTGAAAAAGAAAATAAATCTTGAGAAAGAGGTTGAATTATGGAACTTGTGGAAATGAAGAAGAAAATCAACGTAAAAGGACCCGTTGCGGTTCTGGTGCTTGACGGTGTGGGGATCAATCCCAAAACGGAAGGCAACGCCATTGCTCAGGCTGCTACGCCTACGCTGGATCGCTTGATGCGGGATTACCCCACCTTGAGCCTGAAGGCACACGGAACGGCAGTTGGTCTGCCCTCCGATGACGATATGGGTAACTCCGAGGTTGGTCACAACGCCCTCGGCTCCGGTCAGATCTTTGCACAGGGCGCAAAGCTGGTATCCAATTCCATTGAAAGCGGAAAGATCTATGAAGGCGCAGGCTGGCAGAAGGTAAGCGGTACCGTCAAGGAAAACGGCTCTACCCTCCACTTCATCGGTTTGTTCTCCGACGGAAACGTTCACTCTCACATCGACCACCTGAAGGCACTTATCACCGAAGCAAAGGCTGAAGGAATCAAGCGTGTTCGTTGCCACATTTTGCTGGACGGCAGAGACGTTGCAGAGACCAGCGCATTGGAATACGTTGAGCCTTTTGAAGAATTTCTCGCTTCTCTGAACAAAGACGGCTTTGATGCCAAGATCGCTTCCGGCGGCGGAAGAATGAGCATCACCATGGACCGCTATGAAGCGAACTGGCAGATGGTAAAGGCAGGCTGGGACATTCACGTTCTGGGCGAAGGCAGACAGTTTGCCAGCGCAAAGGAAGCCATTGAAACCTACAGAGCAGAGCTGAAGGTCATTGACCAGGATCTGCCCGGCTTTGTCATTGCAGAAGACGGTAAGGCAGTAGGTACCGTTGAGGATGGAGACGGCGTGATCTTCTTCAACTTCAGAGGCGACCGTTCCATTGAGATCTCCAAGGCGTTCTGCGACGAAGAGTTCCCCTATTTTGACAGAGTTCGTTTCCCCAAGACCGCATACGCGGGGATGCTGGAATACGACGGTGACCTGCACATCCCCCCCGTATATCTGGTAGCTCCTCCCGAAATCACCAATACCATGGGTGAATATCTTGCAAAAGCACCCTTCAAGTCTCTTGCCATCAGCGAAACGCAGAAATACGGTCACGTAACCTATTTCTGGAACGGAAACAAATCCGGAAAGTACGACGATGAGAAGGAGACCTATATGGAGATCCCCTCCGACGTAGTTCCCTTTGAGCAGAGACCCTGGATGAAGTGCGCCGAGATCACCGATGTTCTGGTAGACGCCATCCGCAGCGGTGAATACAAGTTCATCCGTGCAAACTTCCCCAACGGCGATATGGTAGGTCACACCGGTAATATGAAGGCTACCGTCATCAGTATGGAAGCCCTCGATCTTTGTCTGGACCGCATTCTCGCGGCTCTTGACGAGGTTGGCGGCGTTGCACCCATTACCGCAGACCACGGTAACGCGGACGAGATGATGGAGCTGGATAAGAAGACCGGTGAGCCTAAGAAGAACAAGGACGGCTCCTTCAAGTCCAAGACCAGCCACACGCTGAACCCCGTTCCCTGCATTTTCTACGATAACGCCACTTCAGGCGCTTACACCGTAAAAAGCGGTGAATTCGGTCTTTCCAATGTTGCCGCTACCACGGTGAACCTCCTTGGATACGAGGCTCCCGAAATGTGGAACGAAAGCATGATCGAGGTAAAATAAAAACGAAATTTTCCCAAAAAGAGCTTGCTCAGTGCAGGCTCTTTTTTCTTTTTCAAAATTTTCTCTTGACAAAATTTGTCTAACGTGTTAGACTACAAGTGTCGAATGCATTAGACAACTTTAAGGAGGTACGTATGGCAACACCGAAAATCTTTGAAAGCGAATACCGTTTTTGCTTAATTCTATGGGAAAATGAACCGATCACCAGTTCTGATCTTGCAAAGATCTGCAAGGAAAAGCTGGATTGGTCCCGAACCACGACCTACACCGTGATCCGCAGACTTTGTGAGCGTGGAGTATTGAAAAATGAAAAGTCCACCATTACATCTCTTGTCAGCAAGGATCAGGTTCAGGAAGACCAAATGGAAGAGTTGATGGAAAAGACCTTTGAAGGTTCTCTCCCCGCCTTTATTGCCGCCTTTGCAAGGAGTCAAAAGCTGAGAAAGGAAGACGTCGAAGAGCTGGAACGGCTCATTGAAAAGGGAGCGAAATAGAATGAATGCTCTGTTCGCCTACGTCCTTGAAATGAGCGTTGCAGGCAGCATTGCCGCCATTTTCGTTTTGGCGTTCCGTTTTCTTTTGAAAAAGGCGCCGAAATGGATCGTATGTGCTCTTTGGAGTCTGGTAGCAATTCGAGTTCTCTTCCCTTTTTCCATAGAATCGTCTTTCAGCTTCACCCCACCCCAAAAGGAAGAGATCAATTTGCAGATTCGCGAAAGCTTCACGGAAAACGAGGAGCAAGGCTCCTTTTGGGCATTTCTTGAAGAAACGGATGCAAAAGTGCCGTCGGAAGCCCCTATTCCTCAAACCGGAGAAGAAGCCTCCGCCTCGGTTTCCCTCAAGGATTTTTTCCCTTATCTGTGGTTGGTCGGGGTAGCCGTAATGCTTTTGTCTATGGCGATAAGTTATCTACGCATCAAGCTACGCATGGCTTCCTCCATCCCTTACTCTGAAGGAATAAAAATGACCGATCAAGCGTGCACTCCCTTTATATTGGGGGTGATCCGCCCTGTGATCTATCTGCCCTTTGGTTTGGATGAGCGTACTGTCAGCTCGGTGTTAGCCCACGAAAAGGCTCATATTCGCCGATGCGATCACATCATCAAGCCTTTCGCTTGGCTGCTTTTATCCTTTCATTGGTTCAATCCCCTATTCTGGATCTCCTATGCGCTGCTATGCAAGGACATTGAATGCGCTTGTGATGAAAAGGTTCTTGCGGATATGACTGAAGTCGAGCGGCGCGATTATGCACGCGCACTGTTGAAGTGCTCCACCCACTTCGCCGGCGTCTACGCTTGCCCCCTGGCGTTCGGCGAGCTGAACGTGAAAGAGAGGATCAAAATGACTTTATATTACAAAAGGCCTGTTTTCTGGATCATCGTTCTATCCCTTATTATTGCGCTGATCGGCACGGTCGGCATTCTGTCCGATCCCAAGAAAAGCGAGAAAAAAGATCCCACTGCTTCAAAACACGAGGAACTGCACCTTGAAGATGCAAATGACGTGAAGGAAGCAAAATGGTGGGGCAGCCTGCAGGAACTGCAAATGCAAGCAACCAACTACAACGGCTATCAAAATCTGTTTGATTTCAACTTCAAGCAAGATATCTTCCTGGAAAAAGCCATCAACAAAAATGATAAAAATTGGAGTGATCCCGTAATCGTTGCAGAAAGCTTCGACGATTTCATCGAGATCTTAGACGGATGCCTAAAAAATCCCATCGAAAACAAAAATCTTATCAGTCGGGTCAATCAATATTTCGACGAAAAAGCAGAGGAATTCAATCAACTATACCCAACTATGGCTGCACCCGATTTCTTCGATCAACACGTAATTATGATGGTATTTTGCCGTCCGCAAGACAATAGCCTTTACGTAAAGCAAGTATTGATGGAAGAGATAGAAGAAGAAAAATTGAATATCGTACTGGATATTGCATATTCATTTCCCGAAAGCAGCACGCTTGGTGAGGACAAGAGCGTTTTGAAATTTTTCTGGATTCAAAAAGAGGTTTGGAATAAATACAAAAACGGAAAGATCGTATATCAGCCGACAACACGGTACAAGCAGCCGGAGTGGATCGACTACGAAGCGTATTTCTGCGAAATCGGTAACAACGCTGCCCCTTACCGAGTGACTCTGCGCAGAAATGATTATGACGAAAATCCACTTCTGGCAAGCGTCTATTTCGGAGAAGATCATCTAAGCGAAAGCCGAAGCCACTACAAAGCCGTTATGTACCCCGATGGAGCCGAAAACCTCGAAGGTTTAACGGTCTCCCCTGAAGAGTATGTAAATCTGATGGCACGAATTGCCGCCTTCTCTTATCCTGCCGACAAAGACGGCAACAAATTGCTGATTACACAAAAAGCCTATTTAAACGGTCCGACTATGGCTACTTACGCTTTCAAGATTGAAAATGAAAAGCTGATTTACGATGCCGATGCTTCGCCGGATAAAATCCCCGGGCTCTCGGACGGAACCGTTTTCACCTTGAAAAAGCCAAATTTCTAAACATACAAAAAGCCACCGAAATTCGGTGGCTTTTCTTTATGCTTTGCGCAAGGCTTGTAAGGTTTTCATCACGGGATTTTCGCCCCTGCCGAAATAATCGTGAAGAACGGAATATTCGTGATAAAGCTTGTCGTAGAGACGCTTATGATCGAAATTCGGTTTATAAAATACGTCTTTGGTTTTCCCCAATCGCAGGGCCGCTTCCTCCAGAGAAAAGGCTCCGGAGGCAGTAGCGGCAAAGATGGCAGCACCCAAAGCGGGACCGTTTTGAGAAGCGACGATTTTGATCTCCCTCCCCAGCACATCCGCAAAGGTCTGCATTACGAAATCGGATTTCGCCATAGAGCCTGATGCAAAAATTCCGTCCACGGCTATCCCCGATTCCTCATAATTTTCCAGGATCTTTCGGGTGCCGAAGGCGATCGCTTCCACCAGGGCGCGGTAAAGATCCTCCGGTTTTGTGGAAAGGTTCATTCCAAGGATCACTCCTGACAGATCACTGTCGGTCAGGACGGAACGGTTTCCGTTGAACCAATCCAGGCAAAGCAATCCATGTTCTCCCACGGACTGATCCTTTGCAAGGAAGGCAAGGTAATCCAAAACGCCCATCCCCTTTGCCTTTGCCGCCTCCTCTACCTCTTTGGAGATGCAGGTGCGAAGAAGCCATTCAAAATGATCCCCTGCGCCGTTTTGCCCGGATTCGTAGCAATAAAAGCCGTCGATCACTCCATCCTTTACTACTCCGCAAATTCCATCAACCTCGCGATAGGTTTTGGACAGAGAGATATGACAGCCGGAGGTTCCCATGATCATCAGCATATCGTTTTCCCGAATGGCACCTGCGGAAGGCAGTGCCGCATGAGCGTCAATAACGGCGGTAGCAACCACGGTATTCTCGGAAAGACCCAGCAGCTTTGCAAATTCGGGCGTCAGCTTTCCTGCCGCAGTCCCCGCAGGCAAAAGCGGTCCGCGCAGCATTTTTAACGCACGCGTTCCAAATCGCGGATGCAAACGGTTTAGAAATTCTTCAGAAGGATAGCCCTCATCGGGAGTCCAGTATGATTTAAAACCTGCGATGCAAGCACTGCGGGAAAGCGCCCCTGTCAAGCGATATACCACGTAATCCCCTGCTTCCATAAAATATTCCGTATTGTCAAAAATTTCCGGGGCTTCCAACGCAATTTGAAGCAGCTTGGGGAACAAAAATTCCGAGGATACCTTTCCTCCGATCCGCTTGAGCCACGGCTCACCGGTTTCTTTTGCCAAATTCGTAATTTGATCGGCGCAATACAGCGCGGAATGGTGCTTCCAAAGCTTTACGTATGCGTGAGGGATGCTTTTATACTCCGGCATCAGACAAAGGGGAGTGAAATCAGCGTTAAGGGGCATTACGGTAGAGGCAGTAAAATCTATGCCGATCGCCAGCACCGCTTCCCCATCCACGCCGTGTTCCCGAAGCAAGGCGGGAATCGTTTCCCTCAGGGCGAGAAGATAATCCTCCGGGTGCTGTAATGCCCAGTCGGGTCCAAGCCTTGTTCCATCGGGCAAAGCAGTTTCCATGATCCCGTGAGGATATTTATATTCCTTGTAGCCAAGTTCTTCCCTGCTTTCAAAATCCACAAGCAGAGCGCGCATACTTCTGGTGCCGAAATCCAGACCGACGGTATAGTTGCGTTTCATATTGATCTCCTGAAAAAGGATTTTATTTTTCATCATTATAGCAAATCTTTTTTGGGGAATCAAGCATCACACACAAAAAGCCACCGAAGTTCGGTGGCTTTTTTCGGCTCGACGAGCCGCTATTCTCTTGTGACCTGGAAAAGACACATGAAAAACACGCCTATGATCCCTCCGATCACGATCCCAAAGAGAAATTCCATTCAGATCATTCCTTTTTTTCTTTAGTATGCCGAAAAGAAATGATTCTATGCATTTAATTTTCGTCGTTCAGCGGATTTTCTCTCATTGCTTTTTTCTTTTGTTCGTCACTGACGTGGGTATAAATTTGGGTGGTATTCAGCTGTTCGTGACCGAGGATATCCTTTAATACGCGAACGTCCACCTTACCCGTACCGTACATCAAGGTAGCGGCAGTATGGCGCAGCTTGTGAACGGAATAGCCTTTGTCTCCAAGACCTGCCAGATCCAGGTATTTATACACGAGCCATTGCACCGTCTTCACGGAAAGCCGTTTCTGATTGCGGCTGACGAACAAGGCTTTCTCATCCTTGCAGGGAATATTTTTCCGCTGCTCAAGATAGGCAATCAAGGCATTTTGACAAGAGTCGTTGAGATAGATCAGTCTTTGCTTGTTTCCCTTTCCCGTAACAATCACCTGAGAAACGTCGGCGGAAAGATCGGAGAGGCTAATTCCGCAAAGCTCGGAAACTCGCATCCCGCAATTGAGAAACAGGGCGAGAATGGCAAAATCTCTTTTTTCATTTTTGCCTCCGAATTCCTTTACCGTTTGCAGGAGCTTTCTGCTTTCATCCTCTGACAAGAATTTCGGCAAAGCCTGCTTTACGGAGGGAGCGTCGATATCCTTGGCGGGATTATCCGCAATGGACTTCTCCTTGGATGCCAAAAACTTATAAAAGCCCTTGATCGCAGAGAGCTTTCTGGCTCGGCTTGCA
>JAZPZL010000107.1:0-3141 GCA_045544655.1 Eubacteriales bacterium | reverse complement strand
CAACTCGGTATCGTAGCCCACCAGCAAAAAGTCGATCCCGTCCTCCACCTCTTCGGCAACGGTAAAGCCGTTGGCGCGCAGCTCTGCCTTCAGAGATTCGGTGCCCACCACGTAAAGCTTCGCATTGGGCTTCAGATCGTTCAGAAAGATGCAGGCAGCCTGCCCCGAGGTAAACATATTGGAGCGGTCTGCGGGGATCTTCAGACGGCTGAGCTTTTCCAAATAAGCGTCGGCGGATTTGGAGGAGTTGTTGGTCAGAAAAACGTAATCTCTGCCCGTATCGCGCAGCCATTGAATAAAATCTGCAGCGCCGTCAATGAGATCGTTTTCCAGATAAATAGTTCCGTCCATATCCAAAAGATAAAGGGTTTTGTCTGCTAAAGGATGTTTCATCGTATCTTCTCTCTTCCGTTTAATTTTCTTGGGGAAGCAGTCCCTTTTCCTCCAGGCGGACAAGGGCTCTGCCAATGCAGGAATGAAGGGAGCGATTGTTGGTTACATAGGCATCCGCCACCGATTCGTAGAGGGGAACGCGACGGCGGGCGATGCGGTAAATCTGATAGGGATCGTCGTGAAAGACGGGGCGCTTATCGGTATTGAGGGTGGTGAGGATAGAGCGGGGATGGCGAACCACGTACAAAACCGATTGATCCCTCAAAAGGTCGAGATTCTCCTTTCGCTCCACGATGCCGCCGCCCGTGGCGACCACACACCGATCCAGGTTCTCGTTGACCCAGCGCAAAGCGTTGACCTCCATATCCCGAAAAGCGGATTCCCCGCGACGGAACAGCTCGGGGATCGTTGCGCCTTCCCGCTCGGTAATCAGACGGTCCAGATCCACGAAACGCAGGTCAAGACGGCGGGCGACGATGCGTCCCACGGTGGTCTTCCCTGCTCCGGGCAAGCCAACCAAATACAGATTCGACAAAGGATCCCCTCCCTTCGGTTCAATATACTATAGTATACAATAAAATCAAGGAATTGTCAAGTGCTTTCCGAAAAAAAACAAACCCGACCAAGCGGTCGGGGTTGAGAAACTCAGTTAGGAATTAACTTATTTCTTTTTCTTACCGAGAACGATGACAACAACGATCACGGCAACAACAGCAACAGCTGCTACGATAACGATCCAGATGGGGAAGCCTGCCTTGGGCTCTTCCGTGGTATCGCTGGTAGAAGGAGCAGAAGAAGTGTCGGAGGGAACGGAGGTGTCGGTTTCGGAAGAAGCAACGTTAGAAGAGGTATCGGTGGAGGTGGTCTCACCGGCTCTGGTCTTAACGGTCATCGCGTCGGAGGGGAGAGATTCGCCGCCGGCAGCGGTAACGGTGGTCACGTAGACGTAGTAGGTGGTGGAGGATTCCAGACCGGTTACGTTGAAGGTGAGTTCAGTAACGGGAGCGGAGTTCATCTTCACAGCCTTGGAAGCGTCATCGGTGTAGGTGTAGATGTTGTAGGAAGCAGCGCCTTCAGCCTTATCCCAAGCAACGGTGAAGCCGTCGGAGGTACGATCGGAGGTCTTCACGTTAGCGGGAGGAGTACCGTTGGGGTCGCCGATGGGAGTACCATCGTCGGTCTTAACGTAAGTAACAACGGGGGCAGTGGTGAAGTCCATACCCTTAGCGCCCTTATCGGGGTTACCTTCTTCGTTCACGGGAACGGTAGCGGTAATACGAACGTAGTCGCCTTCCTTAACCTTCAGGTTGTCGATATCGATGGTGCAGGTACCCTCGTCGCCGGTGTACCAAGCTCTCTGTTCGGGAGCGTCAGCAGCGGGCCAAACCTTGGTCTCGTTGACCCAGCCTTCGATGATGGAACCGTAGGAAACGGGCTTTGCATCGCGGGTGTTACCGGTACCGTAACCGCCGATGGCAGCGTCCAGGTTGATCTCACCGGAAACGGGAACAATGAAAGCGAGGCAGGGAGAGGTCTTCAGACCGGGATGGATACGCAAACCGGTGTTACCAAAGCAGCAGTAGTTGTAGGGGTCGGTACCGTCAATAACTGCAGTGGTAGTGGTGGTGTAGATGTTGAGCCATTTGTGATTAGCACCTTCAACGGCAGTAGCGTGGAAAGCGCCCATGGGCTTGAACACGCCCTTTTCACCGGTCAGGTCCAGATACTCGTAAGCCCAGCGATCTTCGAAGATGGTTTCGCCCTTGAGAGCGCCGCCGTCTTCCAAGCCAACACCGTAATTGGTGAGAGCTTCGGCATACTTGTACTCTTTCTCGACATACTTCAGGTTATGCGCGGAAGAGTTGAGGGTGAGTCCGGCAAAGAGGGAAAGAACCATTGCCAGAGACATGAGAATTGCGAGAGTTTTCTTCATGATGAGTTCTCCTTTTCAGAAGTATTTGTGCCCTTATTATATCGGTTTTTTTTGAATTTGTCAAGAGGCTGATTATACCAAGAAAGGTGGGATTTTTCTTGATATTACGGACTTTTTCGGGTGACGACGAAAAATTTCGTCACATTCTACAAATTTACGCAGGAAAACATGTGCAATCTGCCACATAAACAAACACAAACAGTCAATTAATATACTATCACTACAACAATTTTTATCAAACGGAAAATTTATATATGCAACATTTTAAGGAACAAAAAAACTGACCCGTCGCAAGAGCAACGGGTCAGTCGATCAAAGGTTATTTTGCATATTTGCGAACGATAGCCTGCATTTCGTCGAAGCGGGCTTCCATTTCGGAGGCAAGCTTGATCTGAGTGCGGGCACGGACAAGATTGTGATCGGGGTATTCGGTATGGAAATATTTGTCCCCGTCCAGATAGTCCAGAAGGAAGCGGGATGCCTGCTCAAGGGTGATAACGAGGGCACCCCAAGCCATGCTGTCCAATTCCTCTTCCCCGAAGAATCCGTCAGCGCCGCCGATGAACCCTGCGGCGAAGGCTTCATACTTATCCATGCAGAAGGTAACTTTAGACAGATCCTTCTCGTCTTCGGCGGCGGAGTTGGCGCAGAAACGGATGGCATCACCGAAGTCATAGGCGGCAAGACCGGGCATGATGGTATCCAGGTCGATGACACAGAGGGGCTTCATGGTTGCCTTGTCGATGAGGATGTTGTTGAACTTGGTATCATTGTGGGTCACGCGCAGAGGCAAAGCGCCGCTCTCAATGCGATCC
>JAZPZL010000106.1:0-3713 GCA_045544655.1 Eubacteriales bacterium | reverse complement strand
CCTAAGACGGAGTCATCCCGAGAGAGGGAGATCACGGTGCTTGCGGGGGAGGTGAAATAGGTTTGCTTACACCAGAATTCGGTTTGGTGCAGGTGAGCGGCGCCCGTTACGGAGGAAGCGGAAACGAAGCTCTTTGCTCCCAGGATGAGCGTCTTTCCGCCAAGATCCAGCTTGCCGCATTCTACCTTGCCGTAAACGGCGGGAGAGGCGGAATCGGCTTCTGCCTTAAAGGAGTCGCAGGTGACTTCACCGTAGATCTCCATTGCGCCCTTGCCGCGGGCGATTAGATTTTTGCATTTGATTTTTCCCGTCAGCAGGGTGGGCTGCGAGGAAGCGGCGATCACGGAATCACATTCCAGAGTGAAAGCAAAGGACAAGGGCATCAGCCCTTTTTCGCTGTTTACGTTCAGCGTGGTTTCGGGGTAAGCTCCCCAACGGCTGTTTGGGATGACGTCGCTCTCAAAGCTACCCCCTGCCAAGGTCAGATGGGCAGAGCCCACGTGCTCCTTGGCAAAGCTCGGATCGTTGGGAATGGAGCCGCCTGCCACGAGACCGTGGAAAACGCCCCCGCGAATGAGAGAGGTGGCAACGCCCTCGTGACGGGTGTTGCGGCATCCCCCTGCAAAGGAATAGGGCTTGGAGGAATCGTATCCGGAAAAATCACCGTCGCAGATCTCGGTGTAAATATTTCCCCGATGGGTGACGGTGCTGCTTGCACTGCCGCCCCAGAAGCCGTGGAAGGAGCCGCCCTCCACGTAATTTTTGATTCCGTATTCCAGATGGCTGTTCAGGACTTTGCCCGTGTTGACACCTCCGAAGGTGTAATACTTGGTTACCTCGCAGTTTGTCAGACGGTTTTCGATCTGCCCCGTCACCGTATTGCCACTGCCTGCAAGGTAAAGATAATTGGTGAAAAGGGAGTCGGAAACGGTGTTCGTGATCTGAGTGACGGTGCCTCCGGAGCTGCCACCGCAAAACGTAGAGGCAAAGGAGGAATCCTTGACTACGTTGACGATTGCCTTGACGCTTCCGCCCCGATTGCCGCAGTGAAGGGTATGATTTGCGGGAACGGTGACTTTTTCCAGGGTGTTTCGGATGGAGCCGCTTTGGGTTCCGTTCAAGCTTCCAAGATGGATGGCTGCGGCGGTCTCGGGCTTTGTGAAGGTCACGTTTGTCAAGCGGTTGGTCAGATTGCCCACGGAATCCTTTTTGCCGGTGTACTCGTCTGCTTTCCCCAGCAGGGTGCAGTCGTCTGCGCCCTTGAAATTATCCAGGATCACGTTTTCCAGGGTGTTTTCGATATTTCCGTAGACGGCGCTTTTGCCGAAGCCGCCGTAAAAGAATTTTGTGAATTCGCAGTCCTTGGCAACCGTTACAACGTCGCCGGTCACGGTACTGCCGTTGGTATAAGCACCGAAATAGCGGTCTGCCTTTACGTTTTCCATGGAAACGGTAAGGTCACCCAAAATGGCGCCGGAGTAAAAGAGCATCTGGATCATACGCCCGTCGGTGGCTTCGTCGTTCGCGGAAAGATCCATATTTTTCAGGGTAACGTTCAGATCTCCCTTCAGGGTCACCTCGCTGAGGAGGCGGACGAAGCTTTTGAAGCTGCCGCCCTCCACCAAAACGGTCACGTCACCGACAACGGTATGTTGCTGGGAGTGTCCTGCAGCAAACAGACGGTTCACGGTGCCTTTTTTTACGTGGAGTACGGAATTTCCAGCGGGGTTGGAGCCTGTCCGCGCCATGGTGTTATGAAGGCTTGCGCCGTCCACGATCAGCCGGGGGCAGGTATCGGCGGCAGAAAGGGTGGATTTGCCGATCTTTGCGGAAAAATCCGTGGAGGAGCCGACTGCCGCATAGGGATAACCGGAGGTGTTTTCGTAGACGAAGCCCTCCCCCAGGGTCATAGAGGAGGTGAAAAGTCCGTTCTCTCTGTAAAGATTCAGACTTTCTTCCGTCCAGCCGTCAAAGACTGCGGCGGTGAAGGTATCGCCGTAGAAGGAGCTTTTGTATTCGAAAGCTCCGTTTGTGTTCATAGTGATCTGCTCCAAGGTCACGCTTCCGCTTCCCGCAAACAGCCGGGTCTGCAGGTCGTCAAAGGGGATCGTGATCCCTTTGAAGCTGTAGTCGTTGGCACAGGCGATGCTTCCCTCGGGAAGGTTCAGGGTGCCGCCTGTCAGGGCAATGGGAAGCTTTCTGCCGTCGGGCAGAAAAATGGTTTTTTGTCCGAACAGGATCCCGTTTTTGCTTGTGGCGGTGTGGGTACCCGAAAGAACGAGGCGGACGCCGCTTTCGCTCAGTTCCCCCTTTGCAGCCATTTGCTCCACGGCGGCAAGGGCGCTTTCCACGGTCTTGTAATCCCCTCCGTTTGCCGCAACGGAAAGCTGCAAAGCACTGTCAGCCCTTGCGGAAAAAGCCAGGGCGGCAAAGAGGGTGCAGAGGGTAAAAATCAGTGTAAAAACCGTTTTTTTCATCCTATGAAGATCCTTTCTGCATTTCTTTTCTCAAAAGTTCGTACAATATCACAAAATACATTATACCACGCGGAAAAACGTTTGAAAATCCCTTGAAATTATCTTTTTCCAATTCGTCTTTTTTCACGAAATTGCTTTGCGTGGTTTGTCTATAAAAAACAAAAAATGCGATGAAAGAGCTTCTCTCATCGCATCTATTTTTCTTATCTTTTCCAGCGCAGGGTGTTGCCAAGATCCTCGATGGGAATGAGGATCACCCGCTCCTCGGTGCCGTCCTCGGCAGGCTTGTTGGGGGAGTGAAGGGCGAGGGTGAGCTGTCCCTCGAGGGTGGTGAAAAGCATCCCGTGACCGCCGTCGTAATCCTCGGAAAACAGGCGGGAATACAGCAGATCTCCGTGCTTCCAGGGACCCGTGACCAGCCCGCTTTCGCTTTCCGAAATGCCGACGCAGTAGCCGTTTTCCGAATAGTTGGACCAGATCATCAGAAGCTTTTCGCTTTTCGTTTTGTACAGAAAGCAGCCGTCGGTGACTTTTCTCCCCTTCGCCCAATCCGGCTCGGGAGCGGAGAAAAGCTCCGTGATCTCTCCCTCAAGACGGGTCAGATCCCGGGAAAGGCGGCAAGCCATCATTCTGCCCATTCCATCCTCGGTGCATTTCCATTCCTTGACGAAGACCAGCCAGGGCTTGTTTTCCTCGTCGATATAAAGGGTGCCGTCCAAGCATTCCCACTCGGCGGGAGTGATATGCCCGTCCGATATTTCGCGGAAGGGACCCTCGGGGGAATCGGAGGCAAGGACCGTACAGCCCTTCCGTCCCGTTTCGGAGGAAAAATAGGTGGTGAACATATACCATTTGTTGCGGTACAGATAGACCTCGGGCGCCCAGAAATTCTTTTCGGCGTAAGGGGGGATCTCGGCCAGGTCTTCCACCTTTTCCCAATCGCCGCTTAGATCACCGCTTGTATTTTTATAAAGGGTCCAGCGGGTATTTGCCCAGTCGGTCCCCGTCACGCCCGTTCCGTAGGCGTAATAGACCCCCTCGTGCAGAACGATAAAGGGATCTCGCAGCTTTTTTATTTTGGTGACGATCATCGTTTCTCCTTTTTTCGCATACTTCGTGTGATAGGATCAAAGGGATCTTGCGTAAATGCGGTTCATTTCCCCGTATTTTTTTACATTGAGGGATGCGATCTGCTCACGGGTAAAGCGGATCTGCCAATTTCCCTTTGCCACGCCC
>JAZPZL010000105.1:0-4408 GCA_045544655.1 Eubacteriales bacterium | reverse complement strand
TTTGAAGGTGGAATGCGCACTAAGGCCTTTGATGAATCCAAGCTTTCCGATCCCAGCCTGATCATTTACAATCCTTTCCTCCGGTGCGGTTCTGTTGATATCGTTACCAACGGTGATCAAACCAACACGATTTACGATTTTATGAAGGGAAGCGACGATGGCTTTGCTTTTGAAAAAGCACTTCGCACCCGCGAGTTTGAGCCTGATGCTCCCAACTTTACTCCTCGTATTTCTTCTGCTTTGTATTACTGCTTTCCCAGAAACACCTTCAGCTATAAGATGTCCATTTTGAAATCTGCTAACGGAAGACCCGAGGCTTGTAATCGCTTTACGTTTGATTATGCTTCTCCCGAAAGCGGTATCGGTCATTTTATTCACACCTACCGTTGCGATGGAAATCCCATTCCTTCCTTCTACGGTGAGCCTGAAGAGGTTGCTCTCCCCAATTCTGCAAAAGAGCTTGCAGACCTGGTTTGGGAGAATTTGAATGAAGATAACAAGGTATCTCTGCTGGTTAGAGTGGTTCCGCTTGACGGTTCTGAGCCTGAGGAGATCATTATCAATAAAAATAAATAAGAGAGGTCAGTGTGATGAAAGAATTTGAATTGAAATACGGTTGCAACCCCAACCAAAAGCCTTCTAAAATCTATATGCACGACGGAAGCAATCTTCCCATTGAAATTTTGAACGGTCGTCCCGGTTACATTAACTTTCTGGATGCTCTGAATTCCTGGCAGCTTGTTAAGGAATTGAAGGAGGCGCTGGGTCTTCCTGCAGCTACCTCTTTTAAGCACGTAAGCCCCACCTCCGCAGCTGTTGCTGTACCTTTGTCCGACAAGCTGAAAAAGGCATACTTTGTGGACGACGTTGAGGGACTGGATGAGTCCCCCATTGCTACTGCGTATGCAAGAGCAAGAGGTACGGACAGAATGTGTTCCTTTGGTGACTGGGTAGCTCTTTCTGACGTATGCGATGCAACTACCGCGAAGATGATCAAGCGCGAGGTTTCCGACGGTGTAATTGCTCCCGGATATACCGATGAAGCACTTGTAATTCTCAAGGAGAAGAGAAAAGGCTCTTACAACGTTGTCAAGATCGATCCCAATTACGTTCCCGATCCCATTGAGCGCAAGCAGGTATTTGGCATTACCTTCCAGCAGGGAAGAAACAATTTTGAAATCAACCGCGCTCTTCTTGAGAATGTAGTTACTGCCAACAAGGAACTTCCCGAAGGTGCGATCCGCGATCTGATCATTGCTCTGATTACGTTGAAATATACGCAGTCCAACTCTGTTTGCTATGCAGTAGACGGTCAGGCGATCGGTGTTGGTGCAGGTCAGCAGTCCAGAATTCATTGCACGAGACTTGCAGGCACCAAGGCTGATACCTGGTTCCTCCGTCAGCATGAAAAGGTTTTGAACCTGCCCTTTAAGTCTGATATTGGCAGACCCGACCGCGACAATGTAATTGACGGTTATATTAATAAAAATGAAGAGGACGTTTGCGCAGACGGAAATTGGCAGAAGTATTTCACCTGCCGTCCCGAGCCTTTGACCGATGAAGAAGCAAAAGCTTATCTTGCAACCATTGACGGTGTTGCACTTGGCTCTGATGCTTTCTTCCCCTTTGATGATAACATTGAAAGAGCGTTCCGAAGCGGCGTGAAATACATCGCTGAGCCCGGTGGATCCATTCGTGACGACATTGTTATTTCTTGTTGTGATAAGCACGATATGGTGATGGCATTTACCGGAATGAGACTGTTCCATCATTGATCGGAGGAAAATCATGAAGCTTATGGTAGTAGGTGGTGGCGGAAGAGAACACGCCATCATCAAAAAACTGAAAGAAAATCCAACCATTACCGAGATTTTTGCGCTTCCCGGTAACGGTGGTATGGCAAAGGAAGCTACTTGTGTTGCCATTGATGCAAAGGACATTGAAGGTGTTACCGCTTTTGCGGTGGAAAACAAGATCGACTACGCAGTTGTTGCGCCGGATGATCCCTTGGTGCTTGGTGCCGTTGACGCTTTGGAGGCAAAGGGAATCCCTTGCTTCGGTCCCAGAGCCAACGCCGCGATTATTGAAGGCAGCAAGGTTTTTTCTAAAAATCTGATGAAGAAATATGGAATTCCCACTGCGGAATATGCTGTATTTCATAAGATGGAAGAGGCACTTTCTTATCTGGATACCGCACCGATTCCTACCGTTATCAAGGCTGACGGTTTGGCTTTGGGAAAGGGTGTTATTATTGCTCAAACCCGTGAAGAAGCAAAGAATGCCGTACGCTCCATGATGGAGGATAAGGTGTTTGGAAAAAGCGGCGATCAGATCGTTATTGAAGAGTTTTTGATCGGTCCCGAGGTTTCCGTGCTTGCATTTACTGACGGAAAAGCGTTGGTTCCCATGGTATCCTCTATGGACCATAAGCGTGCCGGAGACGGAGATACCGGACTCAATACGGGAGGTATGGGTACGGTTGCACCCAATCCTTTCTATACCGATGCGGTAGCCGAAGAATGTATGCGCACGATTTTCCTTCCTACGATGGAAGCGATGAACAAGGAGGGAAGAACCTTCAAGGGATGCCTCTATTTTGGTCTGATGCTCACTCCGAACGGCCCGAAGGTGATTGAATACAATTGCCGTTTCGGTGATCCTGAGACGCAGGTAGTTTTGCCTCTTCTGGAAAGTGATCTGTTTACCGTTATGCAAGCGGTAACGAATGAAACCCTTTCCCAAACCGAGGTGGTCTTTAAAAAGGAAAATGCATGCTGCGTTATTATGGCTTCCAAGGGCTATCCCGCTTCTTACGAA
The DNA here is from genome assembly GCA_045544655.1 of Eubacteriales bacterium. GTDB lineage: Bacteria > Bacillota > Clostridia > Oscillospirales > SIG627 > RGIG5579. The sequence continues at coordinate 1,591 of JAZPZL010000105.1, read as the reverse complement.
AAGGGATTTGCAATGAATATTCCCGAGGAGATCGCACATCAGGTTTACGTTGCCGGAGCCGCCATCAAGGATGGCGTGCTGGTTACCAACGGCGGTCGTGTACTTGGTGCTACGGCACTTGCACCCACCTTGGAAGAGGCAGTTGCAGGCGCCTACGAGCTTGTAAAGAAAATTTCGTTTGAAAACGCTTATTACCGCACTGATATCGGTAAAAAAGCTTTGATGCAAAAGAGGTAAAAATGGTTTATAGAGTATTTGTAGAAAAGAAAAAAGAGCTTGCCAATGAGGCGAAGGCACTTCTTTCCGAGGCTCGCTTGCTCCTTGGAATCGAGAGCCTTGAAGACGTTCGTATTTTCAATCGCTACGATGCAGAAAATATTACTGAGGAATTGTTTGAATATGCGAAAAAGACCGTTTTCAGCGAGCCTCAGCTTGACGTATGCTCCGCAGAGATTGATCTTCCCGATGCTACCGTATTCGGCGTAGAGTTTTTGCCCGGTCAGTTTGACCAGAGAGCAGACTCCGCCGCGCAGTGTATTCAGATCATTTCTCAGGGTGACCGTCCCACGATCCGTACTGCGAAGATCTATGCACTTTACGGCGCTCTTTCCGAAGAAGAAATTGCAGAAATTAAAAAGTACGTTATCAACCCCGTCGAGGCAAGAGAAGCCACCCTTGATAAGCCTGAGACTCTGCAGATCAAGTACGATATTCCTACGGAAGTGAAAACGCTGGAAGGATTTATTACACTGGATCGTGCCGGTCTTGAGGCATTCGTTAAGGAATACGGCTTGGCCATGGATGCGGATGATATTGCTTTCTGCCAGAAGTATTTTGTTTCCGAGAAGCGTGATCCCACCATTACGGAAATCCGTATGATCGATACTTATTGGTCCGACCACTGCCGTCATACGACCTTCCAGACGGTCATTGACGACGTTCGCTTTGAGGATGAGCTTCTTCAAAAGGCTTACGAGGAGTATCTTGCCATCCGCAAGGAGCTTGGACGTGAGCATAAGTCGATCTGCCTGATGGATCTTGCCACTATTGCAGTAAAATATCTGCGCAAGCACGGTAAGCTGGATAAGCTGGATGAGTCTGAAGAGATCAACGCTTGTACGGTAAAGATTGAAATCGAGGCTGACGGGAAAAAGGAACCCTGGCTTCTTCTGTTTAAGAACGAAACGCACAACCATCCTACCGAGATCGAACCCTTCGGCGGTGCTGCTACCTGTATCGGTGGCGCGATCCGCGACCCCCTCTCCGGCAGAGCCTACGTCTACGGTGCAATGCGTGTGACAGGTGCGGCAGATCCTTTGACCCCTGTAAAGGATACGATCAAGGGTAAGCTTCCTCAGCGTAAGATCGTTACGACTGCGGCAGCCGGTTATTCTTCTTACGGTAACCAGATCGGTCTTGCCACCGGTATTGTAGATGAGATCTACCATCCCGGTTATGCGGCAAAGCGTATGGAGATCGGTGGGGTTATTGCTGCCGCTCCTCAGGAAAACGTTCGCAGAGAGGTTCCTGCTCCCGGTGACGTGGTTATTCTTCTCGGTGGCAGTACCGGTCGCGACGGTATCGGCGGTGC
>JAZPZL010000104.1:0-10392 GCA_045544655.1 Eubacteriales bacterium | reverse complement strand
ATCTCCACGGCTTCTCCAACAGACAAATCATGGCGGAGGTAGATGCAATATGCAAATAGAAGAAAAGTTTGAACCCACCATCGTTGCCTTCTGCTGCAACTGGTGTTCCTATGCGGGTGCTGACCTTTCCGGTACCAACCGACTCCAGTACCCTGCCAACGTAAAGATCATCCGCGTTCCCTGCTCCTGCAGAGTGAACCCCATGTTCATCCTCCGTGCCTTCCAGAGAGGCGCAGACGGCGTGATCATCTGCGGATGCCACCCCGGTGACTGTCACTACACCACCGGTAACTACTACGCCCGTCGCCGTATGACCCTTCTTTTCTCCATGCTGGACTTTCTCGGCATTGAAAGAGAAAGAACCAGACTGGAATGGGTCAGCGCAGCCGAGGGTGCAAAGTTTGCCGCAACCATGAACGATTTTGTGGCAACCGTAACCAAACTGGGTAAAAACCGTAGATTGGAGGATCTGAGATGCAACAAGTAATCCGCGATAAAGCAAAAGAGCTTCTCTCCTCCGGGAAAGCCGCACGCGTCATCGGCTGGCGCGAGGGTGATTTCTTCTACGATCAGACCCCCGAGGTATTCACCTCTCCCGAGGAAATTGAAAAAAGCTTCGTATACAACGGCTTCTCCGGCGCAAACCTTTCCAAGTACCTGATCAAGGAAAGCGAAAAGGAAGGCGTAGTTGCCGTATTCCTCAAGCCCTGCGATACCTACTCCTTCAGCCAGCTCCTCAAGGAGCATCGCATCAAGAGAGAAAACGTATGGGCAGTAGGCATCCCCTGCGAAGGCAAGCTGGATATTGAAGAGATCCGCAAGATGGGAATTCGCGGTATCACCTCTCTGGAGGAAAACGGTGAAGAGATCACCGTGAAGACCATTTACGGCGATCAGAAGATCGCCCGCGCAGACGCCCTTGCCGAGCGCTGCAGAAACTGCAAGAGCCGCAAGCACGTCCTTTACGACGAGCTTTTGGGCGAGGACGGCGAGGTTCTCTCTTCCGGTCGCTTCGACCAGGTAGAAGAGCTGGAAAAAATGACTGCGGAAGAGCGCTTTGCTTTCTGGCAAGGTGAGCTTTCACGCTGTATCCGTTGCAACGCTTGCCGCAACGTTTGCCCCGCTTGCTCCTGCGAAAAGTGCGTGTTTGACAACGCCGCCTCCGGCATTGAAAACAAAGCACCCGCTTCCTCCTTTGAAGAGCAGAATTTCCACATCATCCGCGCGTTCCACGTAGCGGGCAGATGCACCGACTGCGGCGAATGCTCCCGCGTTTGCCCCCAGTCCATCCCCCTGCATCTTCTGAACCGCAAGTTCATCAAGGACATCAATGAATTCTACGGTGAGTATCAGGCAGGTGCCGATGCGCAAGAAAAATATCCTTTGATGAATTTCACCCAGGACGATATGGAACCGTCCGACGCTTTTAAGAAGGGAGAGTAAGAGAATGAAGAAGATCCAAATTTCCAAGCTCCCCCGTCTTCTTTCCGCCATTGCAAAGAATCAGGCTCTGTATCTGCCCGTCGATACCAAATCCGGCGCAGAATACAAGAGATATGAAGAAGGCGATACCCTTTCCCGTGCTTGTAACACCAACAGAAGCGCCAAGGACTTTTTCTTCCCTCAGGTAGAAAATATGGCAGGCTTCAAGGTAGAGGGCAAAAAGATCGAGATCATTGATACCCGCGAGGAATGCGAGGATTTCGTGATCTTCGGTGCCCGCGCCTGCGACGTGAGAAGCTTTGACATTCTGGACAGAGTGTTCCTTGCCGATCCTGTAGACACCTTCTACAAGAACAGAAGAGAGCATTCCACCGTGGTATCCCTTGCCTGCGATATGCCCGAGGAAACCTGCTTCTGCGGTACCTTCGGCATTGATGCGGCAAATCCCGCGGGCGACGTTACCGCCTGGATCGCAGGCGACGAAATGCTTTTCCGTGCCAATACCGAAAAGGGCGAGGCGCTTCTTTCCTCCCTTGATCTGGAGGAAGGAGATGCGGCAAAGGCAGAAGAAGAGCAGGCAAAGATCCGCAAGATCCTGGCTCTGCTTCCCATTCAGAATCTGAATACCGATCACTTCAAGGCAGAAAAGCTGATGGAGCATTTCTCCGATCCCAAATGGAAGGAGCTTTACAAGGCTTGTCTGGGCTGTGGAACCTGCACCTTCGTTTGTCCCACCTGCCAGTGCTTCGATATCCGTGATTTTGATACCGGAAACGGCATTCAGCGTTATCGCTGCTGGGATTCCTGCATGTATTCCGACTTTACGCAGATGGCGGCAGATCAGCCCCGTCACACTCAGATGGAGCGTTTCCGTCAGAGATTTATGCACAAGCTGGTGTACTACCCTGCCAACAACGAAGGAATCTTCGGTTGCGTAGGCTGTGGCAGATGCCTGGCAAAGTGTCCCATCAATATGAACATCGTAAAAGTAATCAAAGAGATTGGAGGGGAAAAGTAATGGAAAGAGAAGCTTTGATCCCCGAGATCGGCGTGGTGACCGATATTCGCATCGACACCCCCGACGTAAGAACCTTCCGCGTGGTCACTCCCGAAGGGAAGAAGCCCTTTGAGCATATTCCCGGTCAGTGCGCCATGCTCTCCATCCCCGGCGTAGGCGAGGCATTGTTCTCCATCACCTCCTCCCCTACCAACACCGAGTATATGGAATTTTCCATCAAAAAGTGCGGCTGTGTTACCAGCTTTCTCCACGCCATTGAGCCCGGTCAGTACGTGACCATTCGCGGTCCTTACGGCAACGGCTTCCCCGTAGAGAGCGCCTTCAAGGGCAAGGATCTGCTTTTCGTGGCAGGCGGTATCGGTCTGGCTCCTCTCAGATCCGTCATCAACTATTGCCGTCACTACAGATCCAACTACGGAAAAATTGATATCGTGTACGGTTCCCGTTCCATGCAGGATCTGGTGGACTACAACGAGATCATGGAAGAGTGGTGCAAGGAGGACGGTATCAACGTTCACCTGACCATCGACCGTGAACAGCCCGAATGGAACGGACACGTAGGGTTCGTCCCCAACTTTGTCAAAGAATTGAATTTCGACACCAATAAGACTGCCGTTCTTTGCGGTCCTCCCATTATGATCAAATTCACCCTGGCAGGTCTGCAGGAGCTTGGCTTCGGCAAGGATCAGATCTACACCACCCTTGAGATGCGTATGAAGTGCGGCATCGGCAAGTGCGGAAGATGCAATCTGGGTGACAAATTCATCTGCAAAGACGGTCCCGTCTTCCGCTTTGACCAGTTGGAAGAGCTGCCGGACGAATATTAATGTGGAAAGGATAAGAATATGGAACAGAACGTAAATATTTTCCTGTACGGAAAGAAGTATTCCGTACCTGCAAATCTTACCATTATGAGCGCGATGGAATATGCCGGCTATCAGCTGGTACGCGGATGCGGTTGCCGTAACGGCTTCTGCGGCGCTTGCGCTACCGTATACCGCATCAAGGGTGACAGAGAGCTGAAGGTTTGTCTGGCTTGTCAGACCAAGGTTGAGGAGAATATGTATATTGCAACTCTCCCCTTCTTCCCCCTGGTAAAGGAGGTATACGATATTGAAAAGGTTTCTCCCACCGAGCAGATCATGATGCAGCTTTACCCCGAGATCTACAGCTGTATCGGATGCAACGCTTGTACCAAGGCTTGTACCCAGGGTCTGAACGTTATGCAGTACATCGCTTACGCCCAGCGCGGTGAATACGAGAAATGCGCTGAGGAAAGCTTCGACTGCGTAATGTGCGGCGTATGCTCCTCCCGTTGCCCTGCCGGCATCAGCCATCCCCAGGTTGCCATGCTCGCCCGCAGACTCAACGGTAAGTATCTGGCTCCCGGCTGCGGTCACCTGGAGGATCGCGTAAAAGAGATCAACGAAGGCACCTTCCAGGAGCTTTTGGAGAATCTGATGCAAAAGCCCATCGAAGAGCTGAAAGAGCTTTACAACAACCGCGAGATCGAGAAGTAAGGAGGTAAGCGATTATGTATAATGAAGAAATGCGCCAGTCTATGGCAAAGGTTGAAGCAAACAGAAAAGCAAACGCTGCCACCGAACCCAGAAGAATGACTGCGGAAGAGAAGGAAAAGCTTCTCGCTACCTTCCACCCCGACTATATCAAGGAGCAGTTTGCTACCCTGACCGTAGGTCCCAACAAGGGCGAAAAGGTTCCCCTGGAGCTTCGCGATCTTCTGGAAGCAAATTCCAGAGTAAAGGATATGAACATTGACCTGGAGAAGGTCGACTACGACGTTGACGTTCTCATCATCGGCGGCGGCGGAGCAGGCTCCAGCGCAGCCATTGAGGCACACGAGAAGGGCGCGAACGTTATGATCGTAACCAAGCTCCGTATCGGTGATGCCAATACCATGATGGCAGAGGGCGGCATTCAGGCGGCTGATAAGCCCAACGACTCCCCCGCCATCCACTACGTAGACGCTTTGGGCGGCGGTCACTTTGCCAACAAGCCCGAGCTGCTTTACAGACTGGTAAACGAAGCACCCGACGCCATTAAGTGGCTCAACGATCTGGGTGTTGAATTCGATAAGATGCCTGACGGCACCATGGTTACCACCCACGGCGGCGGTACCAGCCGTAAGAGAATGCACGCCGCAAAGGACTACTCCGGCGCAGAGATCATGCGTACCCTCCGTGACGAGGTTCTGAACCGTCAGATCCCCGTGGTAGACTTCACCTCCGCCATCGAATTGATCCTGGACGATGAAGGCAAGGCGGCAGGCGCAGTACTCCAGAATATGGAGACCGGTGAGATCCTGATCGCCAAGGCAAAGACCGTGATCATCGCCACCGGCGGCTGCGGAAGACTCCACTATCAGGGCTTCCCCACCTCCAACCACTACGGCGCAACCGCAGACGGTCTGGTTCTGGGCTACAGAGCAGGCGCAAAGCTTCTGTATGCAGATACTCTGCAGTATCACCCCACCGGTGCCGCTTTCCCCGAGCAGATCTTTGGCGCACTGGTTACCGAGAAGGTTCGTTCCCTGGGCGCAATGCTCATCAACGTAGACGGTGTTCCCTTTATGCATCCCCTGGAAACCCGTGACGTTTCCGCCGCTTCCATCATTCGTGAATGCAAGGAGCGCGGCAAGGGTATTCCCACTCCCGAGGGCTTCGGTATCTGGCTGGATACGCCTATGATCGAGCTGAAGGGCGGCGAGGGTACCATCGAAAAGAGAATCCCCGCAATGATGAGAATGTTCGGCAAGTACGGCATTGACATCCGTAAGGAGCCCATCCTCATTTATCCCACCCTCCACTACCAGAACGGCGGTCTTGAGATCAAGGCTGACAATGAGACCAATATCAAGAATCTGTACGTGGCAGGCGAGGCCGTTGGCGGTATCCACGGAAGAAACCGTCTGATGGGTAACTCCCTTCTGGACATCATCGTATTCGGCAGAAGCGCAGGTAAGAATGCGGCTGACAGAGCCACCGAAACCAAGGTCGGCAAGCTGACTCTGGCACACGTAGACGCTTTTGCAAAGGAAATGGAAGAAGCAGGAATCAGTTCCGATATCGTTTCTCCCAAGCTCCTCCCCGACTACACCAGAAAAGTATAAGATCAAAAATAAGTCCCGAATCATCGGGACTTATTTTTTTGCGAAAACGGCTGCCTCACTTCGTTTTATATACAGAGCATTTTTTAATATACTTTTCCGTGGGTTAAAAATGTGCCATCGAATTTGATATATTAGAAGCACTCTCCCCCCAAAAAAAGACGCAAGGAGGCACTATGACAGAACGGATCCAAATCAAAAAAGGCTTTTATCTTGTAGAGAGAAAAAGCACCCTCTCCTTCGCCGAAGCCTCCTTCTATCTTTCCTCCCGTCGGAAAAACCGGGTCACCCGCGCCGAAGAATCCCCCTTCGGAGTGGAGGTTACCCGCCACGCCTTTCGTTGCCCTCATTGCGGCAAGGAAGTGTCCGCCTACGATGGGGAAAGTGAGCTTCCCTCCCGTGAGGACATTGTCGTATGGTGCAGTACGCAGCTGAATATGTTCGACTCGAATCACAAGGCACCTTTGGGATTTCGTACCCCCTCTGCGGAAAAAAACACCCTATTCTGCCCCCGTTGCGGAATGACGGCTCGTCAAAACGAAAGCGAGATCACCCTGACCCTGGAAACGGAGGAAAGCGGGATCAGTCTTTCCCGCCCCGTTGAGGATCTGGAGCAGCTTCTTGCCATTCCCTGGCTGAAGCGGATCGAGTTGAACGGCAATGAAACTCTTTTTGAAAGGATCACCTTCGATCTTCAAGGCGGTATGGCGCGCCTCTCCATTGAAAACGAGGAGAAGACGCCCTTAGTCTCCCGTATTTTAATGAATGGCACCACCCCCGAGGAACTGGGCTTTTTTGGACTCCTTTTAAAAAATAATCGTATCGTCAAGCGAAAACTGAAAAGAGCCTTCCAAAGCTTTTGGGCATTTCCGCTTCCCTTTACGATGGAGGAGCTGGATTTTACCCATTTTCTTTTGTTGACCATGTTCCCTGATTTTCCCCGCAGCTTTTTCGATGCCATTCCGTTGGCTCACGATACCGGCTGGATCATGGAGGATTTTCAGCTTCCCACAAATTTTCTTCACACACCGAAAACCGCACTGAAGACATTGGAGGAAAAGGGAATTCCTCATACCAAAGCCATAAAGCGGATCTTTCTGCAAAGGCCCGGGCTTTTCTTCTACCTTCCCGAATGTAAAAAGCTTTGGGATCTTCTGAAGGATCTGAATTACTACTGTGCGCTTTTGAGGCTGGATCACGCCTTTTATATTTTGGCGACCCTTCATCAATATCCGGGCGCGTTCATCTTCTGCGAGGATTTCAAGGAGGTCCGCGGAAGCCGTGCCTTGCTTTCGATCCTGAAGAAAAACTTCTCCGCCATCAGCACCCGCGCCATTACCTACATCGCACTTTCCCCTTACGTAAAGGAACAGACCAAGGAAAGAATCCGAAAGGATCGGGATTGCGGAGATCTGTGCACCATCAGACCTCAAAGCATCATATTTTCTTATCCTCTTGCTCCCCTCCCCTTTGGCGGAAAGGAATTCAACGTCGGCCCCTACTTTTTCAAATGGTTGAAGAATACCGCAGACTGCAGAAAAGCAGGGATTCAACTGGGGAACTGCCTGACAGAGTGGAACGGAATGAAAAATCCGGTGGCAGTCGTACTGAAGGGACGGGAATACGTTGCCGCCATTGAGGTGGAGGATGGCCGCGCCGTACAATTTTTGGGAAAATATAACGAGCCTATTGAGGAATCCGATGAACTGAACGCCGCCTTTAAAAAATGGTCGAGGCATTTCAAGTTGGATACGACCGAAACGAACTTTGAGGATCTTCCCTTCTGATTTTTCAGATGGGACAAAAAATACCCATCTGCCCATTGCAAAACGAATTGATTTCTGTTACACTGAAAATGAGGTGATAGCGTGAAAAACGGTGGAAAAAAACTTTTGATCATCAATATTCTGGACATTCTGCGGAAGTTTTCCGACGCAGACCACAGGCTCAGTCAAAAGGATATCGTAGACCTTTTGGAAAAAGAGTACAACATGAAGGCGGATCGAAAAAGCATCAAGCGCAATCTGATGGAGCTGATCGACTTTGGCTTCGATGTGAATTTTACCGAGGTGCCGAGAACCATTTCAGCAAAAGACGGCTCCAAGGAAGAAAGCTATATCCTGACGGATTTTTATCTGGAGCGAGAGTTTACCGACAGCGAGCTGCGCCTGCTTATTGACTCCATCTTTTTTTCCAAGCATATTCCCAAAAGCCAATGCAAAAAGCTGGTGGAAAAGCTTTCCGGACTTTCAAACCGCTATTTTCAATCCCGCGTACGCTACATTCAGATGCAGCCTGATCGGGATCACGGAAATCCTCAGCTTTTTTACACCATTGACATTTTGGATGAGGCAATCGCAAAGAAGCAAAAGGTGCATTTTCACTATCTGCATTTTCAAACCGATGGAAAACGGCACAAGAAAAAGAACCCCGACGGCACGGTGAAGGAATACACAGTCAGCCCCTTCCAAATTGCCGCTGCCAACGGAAGATACTACCTCATCTCTCATTCCGATACGCGAAACGCAGTTTCCAATTTCCGCTTAGACCGAATCTCGGACATCCGCCTTTCGGAGGAAAAGGCAAAAAAGCCGGAAGAGGTAGAGGAATTGAAAAACGGTCTGGATCTGCCCAAAATGATGGCAGAGCATGTGTATATGTATGCAGGAAAAAGCGTTCCCGTCACCTTCCGTGCGAAAAAATACGTTCTTGACGATTTAATGGATTGGTTCGGAACTTCGATCCGATTCGACGAGGAAAGTGAAGAGGAGGTCCTTTGCCACGTCACGGTCAATGAAAACGCCATGAGACGCTGGGCGCTTCAATATTCTCTGCACGTCACCGTCCTCTCCCCTGCAAGACTTGCCGAGCAGTTGAAAACGGATCTGAAAACGGCCATTGCCAATTACGAAGGATAATTTTCAATCGTGAAAAGGAGGATTGACGATGAAGCTTTTTTTGGACGATACCCGTGCATTTCCCACCGGATTTGACTTTTACTGTCGCGATACCGCTACGGCGAAAGCATTTCTCAGTACCCTTACCTTCACCTACGTCAGCTTCGACTACAACCTGAGTGCCACCTGCGAAGAATCGGGACTGGATCTATTAAAATGGATGGCAAGCAATTGTAGAAGCATTCACATCCCGGAGCATATCAACGTCCATTCCGACAATATCTTCGGCAAGGACGATATGGTAGAATTCGCGAAAGCAAATTTTCCAAGGGCAAAGATAACCTCCATCACCCTGAAAAAATGATAAAAGCCAAGCCGTTTCGGCTTGGCTTTTTCTATAAGATCTCCCATAGTTCAAAAAGACTGCGGATCACGTGATCCGGCTTGATCTCTGAAGGAATTTCTTTATTCCGTGGATTATAATACACGGTCTGCATCCCCGCCGCAATTCCTCCCGCGATATCGGAGGACAAGGAATCTCCCACCATCACGACGTCTTCGGGGAATACAGGCTCCGTCTCATTCAAACGCTTCAGACAAGCGTTGAAAAACTCCGCGGAGGGCTTGGAAAAACCGATCTGCTCGGAAATAAACAGATGAGAAAAATAGGGGAGCATTCCTCCCTCCTTCAATCGGTTTACCTGCTGAAGGTAGGGACCGTTGCTGGCGGCGCAAAGGATGTATTTTCCGTGAAGATATTCCAAAAGCTCCTTTGCCCCTTCCACGGGAATGGCGCTGTAAAAAAGGCTGTCGCGAAAATACGCCTCAAATTTTTCTCCGTCCCCCTGAAGCCCAAGTGCCTCGAATATCAACTTCCAGCGAATCTTCAAAAGCTCCTCAAAGGTAAGAGTCCCTTCCTCGATCCGATGCCAAAGCCGGGAATTCACCTGATGAAAAACGGAAAGCATCCCTTCTTCAAAGGGACCGATCCCAAACACGTCAAATCCGCTTTTCATCGCCCGGCGCACGTAGCCCTCAAAGCTGAGCAGGGTATCGTCAATATCCAATAAAACTGCCTTCGGCATTCCCACACCTCCCCCTGCAAACATTATACCGAAAAATAAGGAGAAATGCAATCGGAATTTCATTGGAAATCGTGGGCAGATCTCCTCTCTTCCCGTCAAGGTCATGCCAACTTCGTTGGTAGCGGCTTCGATCCGGCTCTGAAAATCTTGAAATATCTATTGTCCAATAAACAGGACAGAAAAACGAAAGTTGTAGTTGAAATTTTGCTCTGATTATGTTAAAATGACAAAAGAACAAGTTTTGGAGGTTTTTATGAAACTTTTACACTTATCCGACCTTCACATCGGAAAGCGGCTGCACGAAAAAAGCTTTCTGGATGATCAAAAATACATTTTACATCAGATCCTTGAGATCTGCAAGCAGGAGCAGCCGGATGCCGTTCTGATCGCGGGAGACGTTTATGACAAATCCATCCCCAGCGGAGAAGCGGTCACCCTGTTCGACGACTTTCTGTTCTCTCTTTCCCAATTGGGAAAAGACGTTTTTATCATCAGCGGCAATCACGATTCTCCCGAACGCCTTTCCTTCGGCGGACGTTTGATGGAGCGGGCAAAGATCCATTTCAGTCCCGTTTATAACGGAAACGTCAAGCCCGTTCTCCTTTCCGACGAATTTGGAAGCGTAGCGATCTATTCCCTTCCTTTTATAAAGCCCACGAACGTTCGTCAGTATTACGATGAGGAAGCCATCGAAAGCTATACCGATGCAGTGCGGGTCGCCATTGAAAAGATGAACGTAGATCCTTCCCAAAGAAACGTGATCATCACCCACCAATTCATTACCAACAAGTCGGAGGCCAAGCGGTCTTAGGAAGACAAGAA
>JAZPZL010000103.1:0-2209 GCA_045544655.1 Eubacteriales bacterium | reverse complement strand
TTAATAATGTTTTATTATGGAAGGTATTTTATGGAACGCAAACAATTAGAGTTGTCGGAAAGAGAAGAGCTTGCCGCTCTCCTGTTTCCACACGTCATTGAAACTCCTGAGGAGATTGAAGCAAAATTCCCTCCCAGAGGCTTAAAGGAAGGGGCGGTCGTTTCTCGTATGGCTCCCAGTCCCACGGGCTTCGTTCATTTGGGAAATCTTGTGCAAGGCTTGACCTCCGAGAGAATGTGCCATCAATCCGAAGGCGTACTTTTTCTTCGCGTTGAGGACACGGATGCAAAAAGGGAGGTTCCCGGTGCCATTGAAACCTTGATCGAAACGCTTTCCCACTACGGGATCAATTTTGATGAAGGAGCAACGCTGGAAGGGGATTCGGGCAACTACGGACCCTACCGCCAACGCCAAAGAAAGGATCTTTACCACGTTTTCGCAAAGAAGCTTCTGCTGGAAGGCTCCGCTTACCCCTGCTTCTGCACCGAAGAGGAACTGACCGAGATCCACGAACAGCAGGAAAAAGAGAAGGCAAACTTCGGTTATTTCGGTAAATGGGCAAAATGGCGTGACGCCTCTCTCGATGAGATCAAAAACGCGCTGGCACAGAATTTGCCCTGGGTTCTTCGCTTCCGCTCCGTAGGCTCTATCGAGAATAAGATCAAGTTTACCGATCTGATCAAAGGCAATATGGAGGTCACGGAAAATGACATTGACCACGTATTGCTGAAATCTGACGGAATTCCCACGTATCACTTTGCCCACGCAGTGGACGATCATTTGATGCACACTACCCACGTGGTACGGGGAGACGAGTGGCTTTCCACCCTTCCTTTTCATCTTCAGCTGTTCCGTGCGCTTGGCTTCAAAACGCCCAAGTATCTTCACATCGGACCTTTGATGAAAATGGACGGTACCAGCAAGAGCAAGCTTACCAAGAGAAAGGACCCCGAGCTTGCTTTGACGTATTATAAAGCAGAAGGCTTCCCGATCCTTTCCGTATACGAATATATTCTTACGATCCTCAATTCCAATTACGAGGATTGGCGCAGAGCAAATCCCGATAAGAAGGCAACGGAATTTCCTTTCTCATATAAGAAGATGAATCCTGCCGGCTCTTTGTTTGACTATATGAAGCTGTGCGACGTTTCCAAAAACGTGATCAGCCGAATGACCGCCGAGGAAGTCTATCAGGAAATCCTTGCCTGGACCAAGGAATTTGACAGTGAGCTCTTCCAGCTTCTCAATGCAGATGAAAAGAAAGCACTTGCAATTCTCTCCATTGGGAGAGGAGGGAATAAGCCCAGAAAAGACATCGGCACCTGGAACGAAATTCGCTCTTATCTCGGCTTCTTCTACGACTCCTTGTTTGAAAAGCTGGATCCCATGCCCGAAAACGTTTCGAAGGAAGATATCGCTGAGATCCTCAAGCGTTACGCCGATCTTTACGATCCCGCAGATGACGGAACGGGTTGGTTTGAAAAGATCACAAAGCTGGCTACGGATCTAGGCTTTGCCGCAAAGCCTAAGGAATATAAGGCAAATCCAGAAGCGTACAAGGGTCACGTCGGCGATATCAGTATGGTACTCAGAATTGCCGTCACCGGTAAAGCCGCATCCCCCGATCTTTGCTCCGTTATGGGTATCTTAGGTAAAGAAAAGGTTCTTGAAAGATTGAATGCTGCCATCAGCGAATTGAATTGAAAGAAGGTTTCAAAATGGAAGAAAATAAAAGCACAAACTTTCTGCAGGAGATCATTGAAAACGATCTGAACAACGGTGTCATTGATAAATTGCACACCCGTTTCCCGCCGGAGCCCAACGGCTACCTCCACATCGGTAGCGCAAAGGCGATTTATATCAACGCAATGCTTGCAAAGCAGTACGGCGGACTGTTCAATCTTCGTTACGACGATACCAACCCCGCGAAAGAGGATGATGAATACGTACAGAGCATTTATGAGGATCTGAAATGGCTTGGCGCTGAGCCTACCGGCGGTGTCTTCTACGGATCCGACTATTTTGAAAAGTGCTATGAGTTTGCCATTCAATTGATCAAGCAGGGCGATGCCTACGTTTGCGATCTGAATGCAGATGAAATGCGTGAATACCGCGGCACCCTGACCGAGCCCGGCAAAAACAGTCCTTACCGCGAACGCTCCGTGGAAGAAAATCTTGCTTTGTTTGAAAGAATGAAGAACGGCGAGTT
>JAZPZL010000102.1:0-3094 GCA_045544655.1 Eubacteriales bacterium | reverse complement strand
AGGTGCCTTCCATCAAGGAGTCGTCGCTCTGACTCAGCAAAAGGAATACGCCACGCTGGATCAGCTTTTCCAGATCGCGGAAAGCCGCGGCGAAAAGCCCTTTTTCGTCATTGCAGACGGTGTAGTGGATCCCCATAATCTGGGCGCGCTCATCCGCTGCTGTGAAGGCGCGGGCGCACACGGCATCATTATACCGAAAAACAAGGCGGTCGGGATCACTCCCACGGTGATCAAATCCAGCGCAGGCGCGGCGGAGCATCTGGCGGTTTGCAGGGTGACCAATCTGGCCTCCGCCGTAGACAAGCTTCAGGAGCGGGGCGTTTGGGTCTATGCCTGTGAGGCAGACGGAACTCCCTACGATAAGCAGGATTTCATGGGTCCCATCGCCATCGTACTGGGGTCTGAGGGCTTCGGCATTTCCAGACTCATTAAAGAAAAAAGCGACTTTATCATTTCCCTTCCCATGCGCGGAAAGGTTAATTCTCTCAACGTTTCCTGCGCGGGTGCCGTCATCCTGTATGAAGCGGCAAAATACAGATAATTTTTCGGAAAGGATTCAATATGGCTTCTGTTTACAAGTTCAAACGCAAAAACAAGAAGATCACGGAAAAAGCAGATCCGAAGAAAAACGACGAAATACTCGACCAGCTTCTTTTCGGTGAGAATTTGGAATCAACATCGGAAACGCCGGCGGATCCGGTAAAAAAAGAAAAAACTGAAAAAAGAAATATCGAGGACGAAGAAAGTCTCTACACCTCTGCGGAGGATAAGACCTCCGTTCCTCAAGAACTCCTTGACGCACTTTCCGGATCAAAGGTGGATTCGGACAAGATCGAAGAGGTATTCAGCCATTCCAAAGGAACGGTAGGCGCAGACAGCTCCGAGGAAGAATATGACGAGACCGCAGATCTTTTAAGAGAGATCTTCGGCACCGCTCACTCTCCCAAGAGAAAGAAAAAGAAATTCGAAACCGAAGCAGCAGAATCCGCAAACACGGATGAGCTGAAGCCCTTCGAGAATACCGAGGTTTTCCGCAAAGAGGATATGCCTGCGGAAACGGAGTACGTTGCCGATCACGGCAGTGACGAGGATAAGACCCGCGACTACATTGCGATCCACGACGGTGACGAGGAAAAAACAAAGGAGTACAGTTCTCTCTCAGAAGAGAGTGACACCCAGGTCGATCCCGGGGAACTGACCCGCACGGATATTCCGCCCTTGACGGACGAATACCACGTTTCCGAAGAAACTTCCTCCGACGATCCTTACAGCGATACCTACGAGGAGCTTGATACGAAATACGAGCGCAAGCCCGTCCTTCCCGATGAATTTACCTCTCCCGAGGAGTACGATGAATTCGCCGAGCATTTGAGAAACAAGAACTACAGAAGTCTGTCCTCCGTGCTTTGGACCTTCCTGGCGTTTCTCGTGGTTCTTTACCTGGAAAGTGCCACCTTCTCCGCAATTCCCCATCCCGAGATCTTAAAGCCCGGCGGAATCTACAATACCATCTACTTGCTCGTAGATCTCTTAGTCGTACTGTATTCCGGACTGTTCGTGCTTTCTTCTTTGATCCGGGGTATCAAGAATCTGTTTTCCGGAAAACCGGATCGAAATACGGTTTTATTCACCCTTTATTTCTTTACCGCTCTTCACGCGGTGGTTCTCCTTGTAACCGGCGCTACGGAATTCCCCTTGTTCGGCTCTGTCGCCGCACTCTTTGCCATGCTGAATTCCATGGCGAATTTCCTGGATGCCAAGCGAACCTACCGCACCTTCCGCATTTGTGGAAGCCGTCGTGAAAAGCTGGTTGCCAAGACTCTGGATCAAAACAGTCCCGAAGCGGAGGCATTCCGCGAGGAGCTTGACGGAAATCCCGCCTTTTTCTCCATTCAAAAGGCAAATTTCATCGAAGGCTTTTTCGAACGCGCGGGCAAGCGTAGCAAGGCTGAGCGTTCTTACGGTTGGATCTTGGCTTTGTCAATGGTATTTTCCATTGCATTTGCCGTGTTCACCTATCTGGAGACCTCCGATCTTCCCCAAACCGCCACGAACTTCGTGATGATGACGGTTATGACCCTTCCCCTCTCCTGCATTTTCAGCATTTCGCTCCCCTTTGCCCACATTGCCGCAAAAGCCGAAAAGCTGGGCAGCACGATCACCAGCGTTGCCGCCGCGGAGGAATACGCCGCAGCAGACGTGGTTTCCTTTACCGACAGTGAGATCTTCCCTCCCAAGAGCGTAAAGATCACCACCATTCGCACCTACGGTCAGACCAGAATTGACAAGGCAATTCTCAACGCCGCTATGATCTTCCAAAAACTGGGTGGTCCTCTTTCCGAGGTGTTCAAGAAAACGATTTCCGGCGTTGTAGACGAGATCTCCGAGGATTTTGATTTCAAGGAGATCACCGCTGACGGTATGTGCGTTTCCCTCGACGGCAAGGACGTTTTCGTTGGAAACAAAAATTATCTTCTCTCCTACGATTTCGGTTACACCAGAGACGAACAGGACGAAGCCTTTGAAGAAAAGCACGGCAAGATCATGTATATGGTCATCGGCAGTGAATTGGCGGCAAAGTTCTACATCCGTTACTCCATCAGCAAGCAATTCAAGAAGACGGTACTTACCCTGTTCCGTTCCGGCATTTGTCCCGCAGTGAAGACCTGCGATCCCAATATTGATTCCGATCTGTTCCGCACCCTTCTGCAAAACAAAAAGATTCCCGCAGGAATCATTAAGAGCTGTGAAGCGATGAAGGATGCACCCGTTGCAGAGAAGAGCGATAGCGGTATCGTATGCGTTTCCTCCATTGCAAAGCTTCTGAGAACCTTCTGCCTTTGCGATTCTCTTCGCCACCTGACTCAGGCAAACGTAATTATGAAGATCCTTTCCCTGCTTCTCGGCGCCGGCATCGTTGCATTTCTCTTCTATATCAGCGGACTTGCCAGAATTTCGGGTCTGTTCGTTCTGATCTATCAGCTTCTGTGGCTGATCCCCATCGTAATTCCCTCTTTGACGGAGTAAAAACAAGTGCCGATTTTTCGGCACTTCATATCCACCCTTAGCGCAACTGGATAGAGCATCAGATTCC
>JAZPZL010000101.1:0-4584 GCA_045544655.1 Eubacteriales bacterium | reverse complement strand
AATTCCTGCTTTGCATAGAAATCAATGGTCTCCAGCATTGCGGACTGACTCTCACTGCCCTCGTTGCAATGACCGCGAAAGCGGTGAGATGCCTTCTTGTGATAGAAAACGGGTTCCGCATCCTTCAAGGGAATGTATTCGCCGTCAACGCCGGGATAGAGCCACCGGCAACCGTTTTCCTTGAAAAAGCGGTACACGGCAAAGAGTACGCTTCTGGGGTTTGAGCCTGCAAGGATCCCGCCGTTTGCATCGGCATCCACGTGGACCACGTCGTCCAGAATGGGATCCTCCGCTTCGTTTTCCAAGCCGAAATCCTCGAGAAGCCCCAAGCGAAAGCCTTCCTTCGCCTCGGGGGCGTAGCAGATGGCAAAATCGCCTGCCTCGGGCATCATCATGCGCAGATACTTCTTTAATTCTTCTGCGGCAAAATCCAAAACAGTATTAGCGCGAATTTTAGAAATAGTTTGCATAAAATCCTTTATCAGCCGTTTGCCAGCTGATCCTCGATCATAACCTTCTTGGGTCTCTTGAAGGTCATATTGTAGGCGTAGTTGACCAGACCGTGATCGTAGTAACGCTGGAATTCCTCCTCACGCTCACCGACCTTGTCCATCATTTCGCGAAATAGCTTTTCCGCCTTGTAGTTGTGACCCAGCGCCTTTTCCTTTACTGCCTTTGCCAATTCCTCACAGAAATCCGCGTGGAAGGCAAGCATTCTGCGGGAAACGGATTGAGGACGGGGCAGAACGCCCGTCTTTTTCTTGGCAAGGTTCCGTTCCTCCTGAGCGATCTCCCCAACCTTTTCCAGATCCTTTGCATGTGCGGGATCGTAAAAGCGGGATACGTTTTCGTCCACGGAGGCTCTGCCGCTCATAAATGCAAAGTCAAACGCTTTCCCCATTTTCTTCAGGGTGTCGAGAACTTCCTGCCAATCCTCACCGTAAATATGAGAATAGTAATCCTCGGTCAGCTCCTCGAAGGAAATATCACGGTTCATCAAAGTGGCTGCGTAAACGTACACGGCAAAAGCGTTGGGGAAGCCGCTTCTCTGGGAACCGTCTTCCACGATGCCGTCAACTCCCATAAATTTCAGACCGCGAATATCCTGATGGATTCTGCTTGCCATTTCAAAACCGCCCAGATCCGCGTACTGGTGACGCCAGAAATGGTATTCGTAGCAGAAAATGGGACCCTTCCAGGTCTTTTTCCAGGTATTGAGCAGACCCAATGCTTCTTCCGCATTCTTGGGTGCGACCCAGTTGTTATGTTCAAAGGGGGCCGCCTCGGGAATCACGCTGTCCTCGGTCACGCTGGAAAGATAGGAGCGGGAAATGGGGGCGTACAGCAGGGAGAATCGCTGGGGATTCTTGATGGCGACCTCCTGAGGTCCCCACAGCGTGTCAACGTACGCGATGAATACGATGCGGGTATCCAGTCCTCTCGCAGTCAACTCCTCGTCCAGCTCGTTCATAATGGTCATATACCAGTCGGTGGGCGTTTTTTTGCGGCAGTTTTCACATTCGCAGTGGTTTTTCGATCCGTCTGCCAGCCATACGTGGAGGTAATCCACGTTCTCGTGCTTTTCGGCGTAGTTTGCAATGAATTGCACCATCTTACTGCGGACGTCGGGATTGGACATACAGATATTGGTCAGATTGGGATTGGCGTGGTAAAGCTCTCTTTTTCCGTCAAGGAGAGCCAAAATATCCAAAGTCTCCTGAGGAATGGTCATCCCCTTAATGCGGTTTTTTCCGTCACTGGAGGGCAGTCCGAAGGGCTCGCAGGTCCAGCCGTGACCGATATCGTGGAACATCAATCCGCGCTTTGAGATCTCCGTTTCGTGCTGACGCTTCCACTGCAGGATCTGGGAATGGGGAACGGTTTCGGGAGGTCTGTTTTTCTCGTTCCCTAAGTGATTGTAGTAGCGGTTGTAGTAGGAAATGGGAATCAGATGCTCCAGCATAAATACGTTCATTTCCAGCTTTGCGTAATAGTCACAGCATTCCAGCATCGTAGTCTGACTCTCGCTGCCCTCGTTGCAGAAGCCGCGGAATCTGTGGTCTGCCATTTTGTGATAAGAAACGGGCTCAAGATCCTTTAACGGAACAAAGTCGCCGTCAATGCCGGGGTAGAGCCAGCGGCAACCGTTTTCCCGAAGAAAACGGTATACGGCAAAGAGCACGCTTCTGGGGTTGGAGCCCGCCAGAATACCGCCGTTTGCATTGGCTTCCACGTGGATCACGTCGTCC
Organism: Eubacteriales bacterium; assembly: GCA_045544655.1. Classification (GTDB taxonomy): domain Bacteria; phylum Bacillota; class Clostridia; order Oscillospirales; family SIG627; genus RGIG5579. The sequence goes on along the minus strand of JAZPZL010000101.1, from coordinate 2,335 downwards.
AGTCTGGGATCCTCCCCTTCAAAGGGAAGATCAAATTGCTCCAGAAGACCCAAACGGAATCCGTCGGTCGCTTTCGGATCATAACGAATGATCACGTCGCCCGCGTCGGGCATCATCATTCGGATATATTTTTTCAGTTCTTCTGCAGCGTGGTCCAGGACCTGGCTGTCAAAGAGTTTATTGATTGCAAACATAATGCCCTCCTTAGTCAATAATGATCTTCTGAGGCTTCTTGACCATCTGCTCTACCACACGGCAGGCAAGACAATGGTCGTAATAAGGCTCAAATTCAATTTCCCGTTTGCCGGTCTCGTGATAAAAGATCTTTGCCTGCTCCAGAGCCTCGAAGTTGTGACCGGCTGCCTTAAGCTTGACTACCTTTGCGAGCTGTGAGCAGTATTCTGCGTGCATTCCCAGCATTCTCCAGGAAACGGTCTGAGGACGGGTGGGCATGATCATGTGGGCTTCTACCAGCGCCAGCTCCTCGGCGCAAAGCTCCTCCACGGCTTCCAGCTTCTTTAACTGCTCGGGATTGTAGAAGGGGGAAATGGCGGGATCTGCGCTCTTTTCGCCTTCCATATAGGCAAAGTCAAAGGCTTCACCCATACGGATCAGAACGCTGACCGCTTCCTTCCAGTCCTTGCCGTAGATATGGGAGAAGTAGTCCTCCATCAGAGCCTCGAAGGGGATCTCACGGTCAAAGAGGGTTGCCGCGTAAACGTATACGGGGAAGGCATTGGGGAAGCCGCTTCTCTGGGAACCGTCCTCTACGAAGCCGTCAATACCCATATACTTGATTCCGCGGATGTCCTCCCAAATGCGCTTTGCAAAGGTGATTCCGCCGGGATCGTTGAACTGGTGACGCCAAAAGTGATATTCGTAGCAGAAGATGGGACCCTTCCAGGTCTTTTTCCAGGTGTTCAAAAGCGCCAGGTTTTCCTCTGCTCCCACGGGCTTCTGCCAAGCGTTGCGCACGTAGGGAAGAGGCTCGGGGATCACGCTGTTTTCGGTAATGGAGGAGGTATAAGAACGGGTAACGGGCGCATACAGCAGGGAGAAGCGCTCAGGATTTTTGATGGTCACCTTTTCGGGACCCCACAGGGTGTCAACGTATGCAATGAATACGATGCGGGTATTCAGGTTCTTCTTGGTCAATTCCTCGTCGATCTCGTTCATGATCAACATGTACCAGTCGGAGGGGATCATCTTTTGGCATTCCTCACATTCGCAGTGGTTCAGGTTACCGTCTGCCAACCAAACGTGAAGATAATCGGAATTGGAGTGGGTCTCGGCGTATTCCGCCACTGCCTTTGCAATTCTGGTGCGAACCTCGGGTCTGGACATGCAAAGATTGGTCAGCCAATCCTGCCCGCGCCAGAAGTCCCGCTTTCCTTTTACCAGTGCAAGCAGCTCGATGGTTTCGGGAGGAACGCCGAAATCTGCGGCGCGGTGGTTGCGACCGGGAGGGGTCAGGTGGTAGGTGCCAAAGGGCTTGGAGGTCCAGCCGTGACCGATATCGTGGAACATCAGTCCTCGCTTTGAGATCTCAACCTCAGTCTGCCGCTTCCACTGCAGGATCTGCTCTTCCGAAATAGGCTCGGGCTGGCGGTTGGTTTCGTTGAAGGTGTGGTTGTAATGGCGGTTGTAGTAGGAGGAGGGAATAAAGAACTCCAGCATGTATACGTTCATTTCCAGCTTTGCGTAGTAATCCGCGATCTCGATCATAACCTGCTGGCTTTCCGTGCCCTCGTTGCAAAAGCCGCGGAAACGGTTGGAAGCCATTTTGTGATATTTTACGCCTTCCAGTTCCTTCATGGGAACGTAGTCACCGTCAACGCCGGGATAGAGCCACCGGCATCCGTTTTCACGCAGAAAGCGGTATACGGCAAAGAGTACGCTTCTGGGATTGGAACCTGCAAGAATACCGCCGCTAACGTCGGCATCTACGTGGATCACGTCGTCAAGACGCGCATCCTTCCCCTCAAAGGGAATTCCGAAATCCTCCAGAAGACCCAAACGGAATCCGTCCGTCGCCTCGGCGTTTCTGGAAATGACGGGATCGCCCGCATCGGGCATCATCATTCGCAGATACTTTTTCAGTTCTTCTGCGGCAAAGTCAAATACCGTATCGGCACGAAGTTTATAAATGGTTTGCATAATCCTCCCGATCAGCCGTTGGCAAGCTGATCCTCAATCATAATTTTTTTTGGTCTTTTAAAGGTCATATTATAAGCATAGTCGACCAGGCCGTGGTCGTAGTAACGCTGAAATTCCTCTTCGCGCTCTCCAACCTTCTCCATCATTTCTCGGAACAGCTTTTCTGCCTTGTAATTGT
>JAZPZL010000100.1:0-4573 GCA_045544655.1 Eubacteriales bacterium | reverse complement strand
CTAACGGGGTGTCCGAGGTAAGCCGTATCCGTTTCCTCAAAGGTAGCGGAAAAACTTCCTTCTTCCACCTCAAAGCCTGCGCTTCCCAGGGGCATTCCCGATCGATGAAGCTTTTCGCGAACGGAAAGAATTACGATTTTATCAGTGGATCTGTTTTTCAGATAGTATCCGCTTTTTGCGGATTTTTTTATTTCAAAATTCAGACCACCGTGATCAAAGATCGTTCCCTTTAAATAATGAGCAAGCCAGCGGAAATACCCGGTAGTTATGGCAGGTCTCCCCAGAATCCTGGATTCCACAATGAAAATATTCAGCTTGATGCAGCCAAGAAAACGGGCGGCATCTTCGTGAGAAAAGCCCCTCTTCCGATAGATCTCGTAGGCGGCATCTACGGAAGGAAGCATCACCATCAGAGGAAGGAAATCTCCTGCAAGGCTTCCGTCGGTCAGAGGCACGGGCAGATCTCTGGCGTGATCGTGGTCAGCCAGCTGATAATAGCGCGCCGCGCCGTTCAGCCAGGTCTTCATCGCCTCGTCTTGCAAAATCTCTTCGTGGGCTTTTTTGACCAAAGCGTAATAGTTCCCAAACAGATCAAACCGCTCCTGCAAGGAATCGATCAGTTCATCTGTACAAAGCGTTTCCTCGGGTATTTCTAAATCCAACTCTTCCTCGGGAAGCTCTGTCCCAAGCTTTTTTGCGCTTTCTGCAAAGGTTATGATAAGCACCCCCATCCTTCTGATCCCATTCTATCATACCGTCTTATTCTTTGCAACAAAAAAGTGCCACCGTAGTGGCACTTTTTATAAATTACAGATTGTAGTATTTGTCGAATTCTGCGGGGTGGGGGATCTGAGAGAGCTCGCGGCATTCTGCGCGCTTGGTCTTGATGAAGTTTTTAAGAAGCTCTTCGGGGAATACTCCGCCTGCAGTCAGGTAATCGTGATCAGCCTCCAAAGCATCCAGAGCGGCCTCCAGGGAGGTGGGCAGACCCTTCAGCTTTGCCTTTTCCTCTTCGGGCAGGGTGTACAGATTTACGTCGTAGGGACCCCAACCGTTTTCGTGAGGATCGATCTTGTTCTTGATACCGTCGATACCTGCCATCAGAAGAGCCGCGTAGCAGAAATAGGGATTACAGGTCGCATCGGGATTGCGGATCTCAAATCTACGGAGATTGGGAGTCTTTGCATAAGCGGGAATACGGATGACTGCGCTGCGGTTACTGGTAGCGTAGCCTACGGTAACGGGAGCCTCAAAGCCAGGCACCAGTCTCTTGAAGGAGTTGGTGCTGGGGTTGGTGATGGCACAGAGGGAAGCGATGTGCTTGAGCAAGCCGCCCATAAAGTAGTGCGCCTCACGGCTGAGATTGGAATAGCCGTTATCATCGGAGAATACGGGCTGACCGTCCTTCATCAAAAGGATGTGTACGTGCATACCGTTGCCTGCTTCACCGTATACGGGCTTGGGCATCAGAGTAGCGGTCTTGCCGTGCTTCAGAGCGGTGTTGCGGATGATGTATTTGATCATCATGGAAGCGTCTGCCATCTCGCTCATCTTGCCAAGCTGAGGCTCGATCTCAAACTGACCTGCCGCACCCACCTCGGGATGATGATACTTGATCTTGATGCCTGCCTCCTCCATCAGCATACACATTTCACTTCTGCATTCGTAGGTAGGATCAAAGGGCTTTGCAATGTGGTAATTCTTCTGCTTGGGAACGACTACGCCCATTCCTTCGTTTCCGCTGTTCCAATGGGCTTGATTGACGTCAAGGGACATGGAAATATCGGAAGCGTGGAGGTTCCAGCGAACGTCGTCAAACAGATAAAACTCAAATTCGGGAAGGATCAGCATGGTATCTGCGATTCCGCTGTCCTGCATATACTTTTCTGCGGCCAGAACGATGTTTCTGGGGTACTGTGCCAAGGGCTTGTTTTCGGGATTGTCGATGATCATCGCGTTACCCGTCATGGAAAGAGTGGGGATCTCGCAGAAAGGATCGATCACCGCGGTATCAGGGTCGGGAATGAAGACCATATCGCTTTTTTCTACCACTGCGTATCCGTAGTTGGAAGCGTCAAAGCCGATGCCGTTCTTCATCGTTTCTTCGGAAAAGTTCTTTGCGGGAATGGTTACGTGGCGGAACTGACCGTGAATGTCGACCATTTTAAAGTCAACCATCTTAATGTCGTTTTCGCGGATCAGATCCATAATTTCCTGAACAGTTTTAGCCATTTTTTCTCTCCTATATTTTATTTTAGTATTTTTGTTTTAGGTGAAATCGGACTGGTTGTTCCAAGACAAGAGTCTCCAGCCGCCGTCAACGTAATCAAAAATTGCGATGCCGCAGTTTTTTGCCAAAACGTCCGCCGTATTGACCAGATGTCCCACAGCCAGGGAAAGCATTGCGATCAAGATTCCGTGATGTGCGAAGACCGCAACGTTTTCGTAATCGTAGGGTTCAACGTTTTCTTCCAAAAATTTCTTCAGTCTCGCGCATACCTGCGTAAAGGATTCTCCGCCGTAAGGGGAATAGTCCTTTTCACCTGCTTCGTTGATGGTATTGGCGGATCCGATGGGCGTTCCCGTAATGGAACCTGCATCAATTTCCCGGATCAAAGGGGACCTCAGAGCAACCCGGGCATCGGGCAGTGCAAGCTGCTGCGTCTGTATCACGCGGGTCAGATCGCTGGAAAAGACCTTGTCAAAGCGAATGCTTTCCATATAAGGACGGATCGCCATTGCCTGCTCTTTTCCAAGATCGGTCAGCAAGAAGTCGTGCTGTCCGGAATACACCTTCGTCAAATTTGCCGTCGTTTGTCCGTGACGGACAAAAAATACTTTCATCGTGTCAATTCCTTTTCTAAAAAATATTCTCTCACTATTCTATACAAAAAAACAAAAAATGTCAATTCTCTTGAAGGGATTATTTTGAAAAAAAGAAAGCACTCGGAAAAATCCAAGTGCTTTGCCTGACTATTTTGCAATATCTCTGGCTACGTGTACACCGCTTGCCGATGCGTGGGAGAGGGAATGGGTGATACCGCTTCCGTCACCGATGATATAAAGACCCTCGTAGCGGGATTCCAATTTTTCGTTGACTTCCACTTCCATATTGTAGAATTTTACCTCTACACCGTAAAGAAGGGTGTCGTCGTTGGCGGTACCCGGGGCAACCTTATCCAGCGCGTAGATCATTTCAATGATGCCGTCCAGAATCCGCTTGGGCAGAACCAGGCTCAGATCACCGGGAGTTGCATTCAGCGTGGGGGTGATAAACGCCTCTTCAATGCGGCTGGGAGTAGATCTGCGCCCGCGGATCAGATCCCCGAAGCGCTGTACGATGACACCGCCTCCAAGCATATTGCTCAGACGGGCAATGGATTCACCGTAGCCGTTGGAATCCTTGAAGGGCTCTGAGAAATGCTTTGCTACCAAAAGAGCAAAATTGGTATTCTCCGTCTGCAGAGCGGGATCCTCGTAGCTATGTCCGTTTACGGTAATGATGCCGTTGGTATTTTCATTTACCACCACGCCCTTGGGATTCATACAGAAGGTACGCACCTTATCTCCGTACTGCTTGGTTCGGTAAACGATCTTGCTTTCGTACAATTCATCGGTCAGATGGGCAAAGACCGCCGCAGGCAGCTCCACGCGCACACCGATGTCCACACGGTTGGATCTGGTGGGGATAGAGATCTCCTTGCAGACCTGCTCCATCCACTTGCTTCCGCTTCTGCCGACGGATACGATACACTTTTCGCAATAATGGGTATCATCCTTGCACTTTACCCCGTAACCACCCTCGATCATCTCAATGGCCTGAGCGGGGGTATCAAAGTAGAAGTCCACCTTATCCTTCAAATAGTTGTAGATGTTTTCCAATACCACATAGTTGATGTCCGTGCCAAGGTGACGCACGGAAGCATCCAGAAGATGAAGATCGTTCTGAATACAAAGGGTTTTAAATTTGCTTCCAGCCGTGGTGTAGAGCTTGGTTCCTTCGCCGCCGTATTTCAGATTGATCTTATCAATGTAACGCATCAGCTCCATCGCCTGCTTTTTGCCGATGTATTCGTACAGGGTGCCTCCGAAATCGTTGGTAATGTTATATTTCCCGTCGGAAAAGGCTCCCGCGCCGCCGAACCCGCTCATGATCGAGCAGCTCTGACAGTCAATGCAGGTTTTCACCTTCTCGCCGTCAATGGGGCAACGGCGTTTGCTCAAAGCGTGTCCCGCCTCAAAAACACCAACCTTCAGCTCAGGCTTCAGTTGCATCAATTCGTAAGCGGCAAAGATCCCACCGGGACCTGCACCGATAATTATCACGTCGTATTTCATTCTGGTTCCTCCAAAAGCATGCGTATTTGCACAAATCTAATTCATTTTACCACACGGCTCTCGAAAAGTAAATGGATCTTGCGGATCCCTCTTTTTTATTCTTTTCTTTTTCTTTTGCCTCTGACGAATATCTTTTGATTTCAGATGCATCCTTGATAAAGCTTCAGATCATCAGGATCATAATGATTCCGATGGGGAAGGCGCTGACGAATTCCGGAAGAGGATTTGCTTTCCA
>JAZPZL010000099.1:0-15805 GCA_045544655.1 Eubacteriales bacterium | reverse complement strand
TGGAAGGCACCTCCCGCCAGAAGCGTCAGCTTTTGCTTTTCTGCATAGGAGAGGGGAATCTTTTTTTCTTTTGCAATGGCAACGATTTTCTTCAGACTGCCCTCGCCGTCTTTTTGTAAGTAAATCTTCTCAATGCTTCGATCGGAGGATAAAAGCTCCAGCACCGCGTTCCTTCCGGCGACGATAGCTTCATCCGTACGTCCGGGATCGGGAAGAGGTTTTTTATAATTCTGATTTTTCATATCAATGATTATACCACAAGAAAAGAAGAATGTATAGACTTTTTTGAATTTTTTTTGAAAAAAATTATCAGCTTTTCTGAAATTTTGCCGCAAATTTGAAAAAAATTCTACATTTATAAAAAAATAATAAAGAAAAAACTTGCAATTTTGTATCACTTTGGTATATGATAGAAAAATAAACTGGAAAGGAGTGTGCTCTTGGATTGGAAAAAAATAGAAAGCCGTGCAAATCCCTGGGTGAAATTTGCCGCGTCTCTTGCAGATAAAAAGTTTCGGGATCGGGAAGGCGTTTTTACCGCAGAGGGTTTGACCCTGTATTTTGATTTTTGCAAAATGGGTCTTTTTCCCCGTAAGGTATATCTGTCCGAAAAAGCCGCTTCTCTCCGCAGAGGGATCGAAGAGGCTCTGGGGAACGAAAGTCCCGAGCTTTATTTGCTGACCGATTCCGCTTTTGAAAAGGTAACCACGGAAAAAGGGTCTCAGGGACTGGTCAGTGTCTATTCCGTTTTCGACGTATATCGGTTGAAGCCTCTTGTGAAAACGGAGAGACTGATCGCCCTGGAGCGGGTTCAGGATCCGGGAAACGTGGGTACGGTGATCCGCACCGCCTCCGCCTTTGGTTTTGACGGTGTGCTTTTGGTGGATTGTGCCGATCCCTTCGGTCCCAAAACCGTTCGCGCCACCATGGGAGCTGTTGCGGGGATTCCTCTTCGTGTATTTCCTTCCACGAAGGAGCTGTTTTCCTTTTTGAAGGAAAAAGGCGTTCGCAGTATTGCCGCCTGCCTTGCTCCCGATTCAAAGAGTATTGAAGAAACCGATCTGAAGGGTCCCGTTTGCGTACTGATCGGAAACGAGGGGCAGGGCTTGAGTGACGAGGCGATCACCTCTTCCGACCAAAAGGCGATCATTCCCATTAAAACGATGGAAAGTCTGAACGCCGCTTCTGCCGCTACCGTATTCCTGTGGGAGATCAGGAGAAGGGGGGAGCAGAGTGAAGGATAAAAATCTGATTTATTGGCTTTGGCTTTCCCTTGCTTGCCGTCCCGGCTCCGCTCTGCCGTCCACGTTGCTGAAGTTTTTCGGCTCTCCAAAAAAGGTATATGAAGCAAGTGAAGAGGATTTTTCCCAGCTGGACGTTCCTTTTTACGGACACGAAAAGGAGCTTTGCGATAAAAGCCTGGATCGAGCCAAGGAAATTCTCTCCTGGTGCAAAAAGGAGAAGGTGGGGATCGTGACACCCGAGGATTATTTTTATCCGGATGCCTTCCGTGTTTTGCCCAATAAGCCAATGGTGCTTTATTATCTTGGCAATTTTTGCGATTTTGACAACCGTTTTACCGTGGGTGTGGTGGGAACCCGTCACCCCAGCAATTACGGTGTTCACGCGGCAAAGCGCGTTTCCTACGATCTTGCCCGCTCCGGTGCCGTGATCGTTTCCGGACTTGCTGCGGGAATTGATGCGGCGGCCCATCGCGCGGCTTTGTATCACGGTAGCTTTACCGTGGGGATCCTCGGTTGCGGAATCGATAAGGTCTATCCAAAGGAAAATGAGGAGCTTTACGAAGAAGTGATCCGCTGCGGCCTTTTGATGACGGAGTATCCTCCGGGTACCGCTCCCATGGGAAGAAACTTCCCCGTGCGTAACCGACTGATTTCCGCCCTTTCCGATGCCGTGTGTGTCATTGAGGGAAGTGAGCAAAGCGGCTCTCTGATCACCGCTGAAGATGCTTTGAAGCAGGGAAAGGCGCTTTACGCCGTACCCGGCTCCATTTTCGCCCGGGAAAGCGCGGGAAGCAATTTTTTGCTTCGGATCGGTGCGAAGCCTTGTTTATCTGCTTACGATCTGATTGAAGATTTCAGAACCCGCTATCCGTCGTTGGAAGGCGCGGTAGCTCTCTTTAAGCGTGACCAGGTCAAGCAAAAGAAGAAAACCGAAAAGAAAAAATCCCTTGATCTGAAAAAGAAGATCCGTTCCTACGTTTTCCCCGGCTCCGCTCGTGCAGAGGAGGAAAAGCCTCTTCCCGAGGAGTACGAATTCGTTTTTGTTGACGAAAGCGGGGAAGCGCTTTCAAAGGAAGCCGACGGCTCCGGAAAGGAAGGAGAGGCGCAGATGCCTTGCTTGCCTCAGCTGTCTCCCGAGGAACGGGCAGTCTATTCCACCCTTGGCTACGAGCCGGTCAACGCGGATTCTCTGGTAAGCGAGGAGCTGAGCGTTTCCGCACTGCTGAGGATCTTGACGAAACTTGAAATGAAAGGATTGGTGCGAAAGGTACCGGGCGGCAAGTACGTCCTTACCGATCGCGCTGAGATTTGAAAGGAATCAATTATGGCACAAAATCTTGTAATCGTAGAGTCTCCTACGAAAGCCACTACCATCAAAAGCTTTTTGGGAAGCGGGTATAAGGTCATTGCCTGTCAGGGGCATATCCGCGACCTGCCCAAAAGTACCTTGGGTGTTGACGTGGAAAACGACTTTGAACCGAAATACATTAATATTCGCGGCAAGGGTGAGTTGATCACCCAACTGAAAAAAGAGGCGAAGGCCGCAGATCGCGTCTTTCTCGCAAGCGACCCTGACCGCGAGGGAGAAGCCATCAGCTGGCATCTGTATCAGGTGCTGAAGCTGGAGGAAAAGGGCGGCGGCAGAATTTCCTTCAACGAAATTACAAAGCCCGCTGTGAAAAACGCCATTGCAAATCCCAGAAAGATTGATATGGCGCTGGTGGATTCACAGCAGACCCGCCGTATTTTGGACCGCATTCTCGGATATAAATTGAGTCCCTTGCTGTGGAAAAACGTGCAAAACGGTCTTTCCGCAGGAAGAGTGCAATCCGTTGCAACCAGACTCATCGTGGAGCGTGAGCGTGAGATCGCCGCCTTCGTTCCCGAGGAATATTGGACCCTCGCAGTTCTCCTCGCAACTCCTCAGGGCAAGGAATTCTTGGCCCGCTTCCACGGCACTCCCCAAAAGAAGCTGGGGCTTCCCGACGGAGAAAGCTGTGATAGGGTGCTGGAGTCCTTGAAGGGCGCGCGTTACGTGGTGAAGAAGATCACCTGCACCACCAAAACCAAAAATCCGCCTCCTCCCTTTACCACCTCTCAGCTTCAGCAGGAGGCGTTCAAGCGACTCGGCTTCCAGTCCAAGCGTACCATGCGTATTGCCCAATCCCTGTATGAAGGTATGAGCCTGGGCAAGCACGAGGAGCACGGCTTGATTACCTATATGAGAACCGACTCTCTCCGCATTTCTACCGAGGCGCAGGAAAGCGCAAAGGAGACGATCCTGGCGAAATTCGGTGACAAATTCTATCCCGCAAAGCCCAGAGTCTATAAGTCCAAGGGCTCCAGTCAGGACGCCCACGAAGCCATTCGTCCCACCGATCCCTCCAAGACTCCAGAGTCCCTCAAGGAGGTTCTTTCTTCGGAGCAGTACCGGCTGTATAAGCTGATCTGGGATCGCTTTATGGCAAGCCAGATGGCATCTGCCAAGATCGACGTACAAAACGTGGATATTGAAGCGGAATGTCCCGACGGCAAGAAATACCGCTTCAAGGCAGGCGGCGAGACCGTTCGCTTCCACGGCTTTTTGAAGGTATACGGTGAATGGAAGGAAGAGGACGACGAGGAAAAGATGACCGGAGGCAAGCTTCCCCCCCTGAAGGAAGAGGAGGAGCTTGAGGAAAAGGATCTTTTGTATAAGCAGAATTTTACCCAGCCTCCCCGTCGCTACAACGAAGCGAGTCTGGTGGACGCTTTGGAGGAAAAGGGGATCGGAAGACCCAGTACCTACGCACCTACCATTGAAACCATCATCAATCGCGGCTACGTTTCCAGAGATAAAAAGCAGTTCGTTCCCACCCGTCTCGGTGAGGTGACCAACGAAATTATGGAAAAGCATTTTTCTACCGTAGTGGATTATGAATTTACGGCAAATCTGGAGAAAAAGCTGGATGATATTGCGGAAAGCAAGGAGTCCTACAAGCTTGTTCTTGCGGAATTCTACGCTGAATTCAAGCGTTTGATGGATCAGGCGGAGATCGCTTTTTCCGAAACAGGCAAGGTTCAGCTTCCTCAGGAGGAGCTTGACGTTACCTGTCCCAATTGCGGAAGAAAAATGATCGTCAAGTCCGGCAGATTCGGTAAATTTGCCGCTTGTCCTGCTTATCCCGAGTGTAAAACGACCATGACCCTGGATCGGGACGGTAAGGTTGCCGCGCCCGTCGAAAAGGCGGAGGAGCCCGTCGTTGAGGGAATGCAGTGTGAGATCTGTGGAGGTCCCGTCGTTCTGAAAAAGGGTCGCTTCGGAGAATTCTACGCTTGTAAGGACTATCCCAAGTGTCGCTTTACCCGTCAAAAGGCAAGAAAGATCGGCGTTGCCTGCCCCAAGTGCGGCGGCGACATCGTGGAGAAGCATAGCCGTAAGAGCGTTTTCTACGGTTGCGACAATTACCCCAATTGCGACTTTTCTCTTTGGGATGAGCCTATCGGAAAGAATTGCCCCGAGTGCGGAAGCCTTTTGGTGAAAAAGAAGAACGGAACCGTTCTTTGCTCCTCCAAGGAATGTAAATATAAAGAAAGCTAAGGAATGAATATGAAACTGATCGTAGATGCGATGGGCGGCGATCACGCCCCCGAGCAAATTGTTCGCGGTGCCTTTCTGGGAATGAAGAAGGACGAGGATATTGAGCTGATCTTCATCGGTGATGAAAAGGCGATCCGAGATGCAATGGATAAATACGACATTCCCGAGAAGGGAATTGAGATCGTTCACGCGCCCACAAAGATCGAAATGGAGGAGGATCCTCTCTGTATCTTGAAAAGCAAAAAGGATTCCTCTATGGCAGTGGGTCTTTCTCTTCTCCGTGACGGAAAAGGGGATGCATTCCTCTCCGCAGGTTCTACGGGCGCTTTGATCGTGGGTGCTTCCAGCCGCGTATATAAAGTGAAGCTTCCCGGTGTCCGCCGCGTGGGGATCGGAGCGGTTTTGCCCCTTTCCTGCCCCGTGCTGCTTTTGGACAGCGGAGCCAATATTGAGATCTCTCCCGAGGAAATGCTTCAGTTCGGATATATGGGAAAAGCGTATGCAAAGGGTGTGCTGGGCGTTAAGGAGCCTCGCGTCGCCTTGGTGAACAACGGTGCCGAAGAATGCAAGGGTACTGCCCTTTACGTGGAATCCCACAAGCTTTTAAAGGATGCGGAAAACCTTAACTTCGTCGGAAATATCGAAGGCAGAGATATTCCTTTGGGAGAAGCGGATGTGATCCTGTGCGACGGCTTTGTGGGGAACGTGATCCTGAAGCTTTCCGAGGGCTTTGGAAAATTTATCAGCAAGGAACTGAAAAAAATGCTGGGTGGCTCTCTGAGAGGGAAAATTGCCGCATTGTTCATTTATTCCGATTTGAAAAAGTTCAAATCCCGTCTGTCTTACGAGCGCTACGGCGGCGCGCCCCTTTTGGGAACCCGCTATCCCATTATCAAGGCCCACGGTTCCTCCAAGGCTTCCGCCATTAAATCCGCGGTCCTTCAGGCAAAAAAATGCTACGAATCAAGGGTGTGTGAAATGCTTGCCCGTGATATGGAGCAGAGCGAACGGGAGGAACATTGATGGAAGCAAGAATTGCCTGCGAATCGGATTACCCAAAGGCGTTTCTCTCCCGTCTGGACGATTTGGAAAAGGTCATCGGTTACCGTTTCCAAAACCGCAAATATTTATGGGCAGCCTTGACCCATTCTTCCTTTTCCAACGAGAAGCGCAGCCGTATTCTCTACGAGTATAACGAGCGTCTGGAATTTTTGGGAGATTCCGTGCTGTCCCTGGTGATCTCCCGTCATCTGTTTTCGGATCTGGCAACCTTTCCCGAAGGAATGCTGACCAAGCTTCGCGCCGCCTCCGTATGTGCAGATGCTTTGTACGAGTATGCAAGTCACATTAATTTGGGGGACTATATGCTTTTGAATCACGGTCTTTCCGAGGACGGTGTAAAGAAGCACAAGAATATTTTGGCGGATTGCTTTGAAGCCCTTCTCGCCGCGATCTACCTGGACGGCGGCTTTGAGGAAGCGGAACGCTTCGTTCTCAGTCTTTCCAAGGAAAGGATGCTGAGTCTGCTGGAGGGCGGAAAGATCCGCGACGAGGATTACAAGAGTCTTTTGCAGGAAAAGGTGCAGACCAGTCCCGGTGAAAAGGTGGAATACCGACTCATCGGTGAGAAGGGACCTGACCACAAAAAGGAATTTTTCGTGGAGGTCCGCATCAATTCCAACGTGATCGGTCAGGGTGCAGGCGGAAGCAAAAGAGAAGCGGAGCAGGCGGCGGCGAAAATGGCGCTTGCCACTTGGTTCGGTGAAGATAAATAGAAGATTTTAGATTAAGAGAGAAAAAGAATGTATTTAAAAACATTGGAATTGCAAGGATTCAAATCCTTCCCCGATAAAACCGTGATCGAGTTTGATAAGGGAATGACGGCCATCGTCGGTGCAAACGGAAGCGGAAAGAGTAACATTTCCGATGCCGTGCGTTGGGTTTTGGGCGAAATGAGCGCCAAGAGCCTGCGCGGCAGTAAGATGGAGGACGTTATTTTCAACGGTAGCGGCAAGAGAAAGCCCGCCTCCTTTGCGGAGGTCGTGATGACCATCGACAATTCGGATTTTCTGATGAAGATCGACTTTGACGAGGTCAGCGTGGGAAGAAGGCTTTACCGCAACGGTGAAAGTGAATATTACCTGAATAAAAAGCAGGTTCGATTGAAGGATATCGTAGAGTTGTTTCTGAATACAGGTATCGGCAGAGAGGGCTATTCCGTCATCAGCCAGGGTAAGATCGCGGAGATCATTTCTCTGAAGGGCAATGAAAGACGTGAGCTTTTTGAAGAGGCCGCAGGAATCTCCCGCTTCCGTTACCGTAAGCACGAGGCGGGGCTGAAGCTGGCATCCGTCAATGATAATGCCGTGCGTATCGGTGATATTCTTGCTGAGGTGCAGGGCAGATTGCCCCGCTTGGAGCAACAAAGCGCAAAGGCAAAGCAGTACCTTGCCATCGTAGAAGAGAAAAAGACTCTGGAGCTGGGCATCTGGGCGCAGAGAATGGATAAGATCGCCCGTTTCCGTACGGAGGGCGAAGAAAAATACGCCGCAGAGGATAAGGCGCTGAAAGCCCTTACCGATGAGATCGACGAGCAGGATCGCAAGATCGATTCTCTTTACATCGAGACTCAGGAAAAGAATATGAAAAGCGAGATCCTTCGCGGTGAAGTGACGGAGCTTGCTACCACCGATTCCGAGCTTGCCTCCTCCTTGTCCGTGCTGGAGAATGAGATCCACCATATTGAGCTTCGCCGCGAGGAGCTTCTTTCTCAGGGAGAAAAAGACGATTCCCGTGAAAAGGCACTGTTGGAAGAAAAAGAGAAGCTTACCGCAGCCTTCGGCGTGATCCAGTCCCAGCTTTCCGAGATCGAGGGGAAATTTTCGGCAAATCGGGAGGCGCAAAGCACCCTTGCCGCAGAATACACCGCGCTGATCGATCGGGAAGAGGAGCTTTTGACCGAGAAGGAATCCATTGCCGAGAAAAAAGAATCCCTGAATATGGAGATGAAAGAGGGGGAAGGCTTTGGAAGAGCGGGAGAGGACCAAAAGAAGGAACTGCAAAAACGCCTTTCCGAGGGCGGTGATAAGGACGGAGCCTTGCGCGCCCGTCTGGAAGAAAAACGCAGACTGGCAGATGAAGCCCTGAATGCGAAAACGGAAGCCGAAAAAGAAAACGGTGCCATCAACCTTGCTCTGTACCGTTTGGGAGAAGAGATCGAGGAAACGGGCGAAGCTTTGCAGAAGCACCGTCTGGAAAAGATGGAGGCAGAGCAGAGAAGAGATACCCTGCTTCGTATGGAGCGGCTTCTGGAAGGCTTCTCCGATTCTGTGAAGGAGATCATGAATGCCGCAGGAAGTGAGCTTTCCGGCATTTGCGGTCCCGTTTCCAAGCTCATCTCTACGGATGAGAAGTACGTTCTTGCAGTAGAGACTGCCCTGGGCGGCGGTGTGCAGAACATCGTGGTAGAGGAAGAAAAGGATGCCAAGGACGCCATTGAATTCTTGAAAAAGAACCGTCTCGGAAGAGCTACCTTCTTGCCACTGACCACCTTGCGCGCAAGTCTTTACGATACGTCCTCCATCCGCGAAAGCGGATTTTACGGCAGAGCCTCCGATCTTTGCAAGTGTGAGGATAAATACCGTGTTGCAATCGAGTTTTTGTTGGGAAAGACTCTGATCTGCCGTGATATTGAATCTGCATCCGGATTGGCGAAGAGTGAAAAATACGGTGTTCGCATCGTAACCCTCGACGGTCAGATCATTCACGCGGGAGGTTCCTTTACCGGCGGTCAGGCACTGAATCTGACCGGTGTTTTGTCCCGGTCCGGAGACTTGACGCAACTAAAGGAAACCATTGCGGAAAAAGAAGAGATCCTTGCAAAGCTCCGTGCGGAGCTTGATGCCAAGGAGGAAAAAAGAACTCAGCTTCGTGCGCAGCTTAAGGAAAACGAACAACTCCTTGCCGACCTTCGCTTGAAGGCAGGTGCGGCGCAAAATGAATTGACCCTTGAAGCCGAGCGTATGGACGCGGCAAAATCCGACGTGCTTCGTATGGAGCAGGAGATTCTGGAGATCGACCGCCGCATCGCCGAGCGCGGAGTTCGCGCAGAAGAGATCCGCGGACTTCTCGCTTCCTTTGATCAGCGTGAACAGAAGATCACGGAGGAATTGACCGATCTTTCTCAGAAGAAGGAAGAAAAAGAGAAAAAGAGGGAAGAGTACATCATCGCTCAGGGTGAGATCCTTGCTCTGAGAGGTCAGGCTCAGCTTCGTCTGGAGCAGGAAGCCGCAAAGCTTAATGACAACGCCGAGGCGTTCCGCTTGTTGGAAGAGGGCGGTAAGAATAAAGAAGAGCATCTTGCCGCTTTGGAAAGATCCAAAGAGGATGCCCTTTTGAAGATCGAAGAAGCCAAGAAGCAAAAGGAAGAGCTGAAAGAGAAGATCTCCGCAAAGCAGGAGGAGATCCGCACCCTCCTGGACCGCGTCAATGCGGCAGGTGAGGAAAGCGCGAAGATCCGTTCTTCCCAAAAGGAAAAGCAGTCTGAAAAAGAACGCAGAATGGAAGCCTTTTCCCGTCTGGCAGGCAGACTTGCGGCGGCGGAAAAGGAGAGGGAAAGCATCATCCGTTCCCTTGCCGAGGAGTATGAAATCGCTCCGGAGCATATGGAGTTTGAAAAAGCCCGTGAAACCGATACGGAGGCACTGGGCGGTGAGGCGAGATTGCAAGCCCTGCGGGGTGAGCTTCGTCGCATCGGTCCCGTGAATCTGGATTCCGTGCAGGAGCTGGAAGAGGCGCAGGAGCGTTTCCGCTTCCTGGATACTCAGTATTCCGATATTACCAAATCCCGCGAGGAATTGGAGAAGCTTATTTCCGATCTGGAAACTACCATGCGGGATATGTTCACCGAAACCTTTGAGCAGATCCGCTATACCTTCCGTCAGATCTTCGTAGAGCTTTTCGGTGGGGGAAGCGCGGACATCGAGCTTACCAACAAGGAGGATCTGCTTAATTGCGGCGTGGAGATCCGTGTTCAGCCTCCCGGAAAGCTGATCAAAAATCTCTCGTTGCTTTCCGGCGGTGAGCAGGCCTTCGTTGCCATCGCGCTTTATATGTCCCTGCTTCGGATCAATCCCAGCCCCTTCTGTATCTTCGACGAGATCGAATCGGCTTTGGACGAGGCGAACGTTCGTCGCTTTGCCCAGTACATCAAGAAGCACAACGATAAAACTCAGTTTATCGTCATTACCCACCGCAGAGGCACCATGAAAGAAGCGGATACCCTGTACGGCATTACCATGCAGGAAAAGGGTGTCAGTGACTTCATCCGTTTGGATGCCGCTTCATCGGAAAAATACGCTTCGGACGGAAAGTGAGAATAACTATGGGATTTTTTGAAAAATTAAAGCAAGGTCTTACCAAGACGAAAAATGCGATCCTGCATCGCGCCGATGCTCTTTTTCGCTCCCTTTCGGGAGAGATCGACGAGGATTTTTACGAGGAGTTGGAAGAAATTCTGATCCTTGCGGATTTCGGTGCGGAAACGGCAATGGATATTATCGAAAGCCTTCGTGATAAGGTGACCGAGGACCGCATTATGTCCGGCGAGGATGCAAAGAAAGCCCTCCGCGAGATCCTGGTGGATCTTTTGGAAAAGGAAGGGCTGGAGCTGAAGCTTACCACCCGGCCTTCTTCCATCTTAATGATCGGTGTCAACGGAGTAGGTAAGACCACCTCCATTGCAAAAATTGCAAATTACCTGAAAGAGGACGGCAAGGAAGTGCTCCTTGCCGCAGGCGATACCTTCCGTGCCGCCGCCCGTGAGCAGCTTGGCATCTGGGCAGACAGAGTGGGCGTGGATATGATCTCGGGAGGCGACGGAGCCGATCCTGCGGCAGTGGTATTTGATGCCGCCGCCGCAGCCAAGAAGCGCCAGGCAGACGTTTTGATCGTGGATACTGCAGGCAGACTCCACAACAAGAAGAATCTGATGAACGAGCTTCATAAGATCTCCGGTGTTCTGGATCGCGAGCTTCCCGGCTGTGACCGTGAAATGCTTCTGGTTCTGGATGCCACCACGGGTCAGAATGCCGTCAGTCAGGCGAAGGAATTCAGCCGCAGTGCGGGAATTACAGGTCTTGTTTTAACAAAGCTTGACGGCACCGCAAAGGGCGGCATCGTATTCTCCCTGAAAAAGGAATTGGGCGTTCCCGTGAAATTCATCGGTGTGGGAGAGGGAATCGACGATCTTCGTCCCTTCGATCCCGAAGCCTTCGTCAACGCCCTGTTTGATTAAAATGCGGATCGGCATTTTCGGAGGAGCCTTTGATCCGCCTCATCGCGGACACGAAAAAGCGGCGCTTGCTTTTTTGGAAAAAGCGGAATTGGATCTTCTCTACGTGATCCCTTCCGGCAAGGCACCGCATAAGGTGATTTCCGGCGGCGCACGGGATGAAGACCGTCTTGAAATGGCAAGACGCGCCTTTTTGCCCTTGTCTGAAAAGATTCGCGTATCAGATCGGGAGGTTTTGGATCAGGGGACCTGCTACAGCTATCTTACCGTAGAAAGGATTCGTGAAGCGCACCCCGGCAGCGAGATTTTTCTGTTCGTGGGAACCGATCAATTTTTGGTATTCGAAACCTGGCGACGCTTCGAATACATATTGGAGCTTTGCACTCTTTGCGTAATGGATCGCTTTGAGGATTTTGCTAAGTTGAATGAAAAAAAGTCTTGGCTGGAAGAAAATTTTCGGGCGCGCGTATTGCTTTTGGAGGAAAAAGCATATATAATATCCTCGACCGATGTTCGCCGCGAGCTTGCCCGATGGGGCTTTTCACGATCCCTTTCACCGAAGGTGAATGAGTGGATCTGCGAAACCGGTATTTACTCTACTCACAACGACTCGGTAAGGTCAAAGCTTTTAAAGCGCGGAAAAACCGAGCTTTCCCCACGTCGCTTTGCCCACACGCTGGGAGTGGAACGGGAAACCGTGGAGCTTTGCAGATTGCTGGAGCTTTCAGACGGAGATACGAGAGATATGGCGCTTGCCGCCCTGTATCACGATCTGGCAAAAGGCTGGTCGGATGAAAAAGCGGCTTCCTTTCTGATGGGTCACGGCGAAAGAGTGACGGAGGAGGATCGACGGATCCCGGCTGTTTTTCACGGAAGAGTGGCGGCACTTCTTGCAAAAGAAGAAGGCGTTCTTTCGGAAGAAGGGGTTCTTGCGGTTCGCTACCATACCACGGGAAGAAGCAAAATGACCCTGAAGGAAAAAATTTTGTACGTCGCGGATTTCATTGAAGAAACACGGGAACACGATTCTTGCCAAAGGATCCGCTCTGAGTTTTATGCAAATCTTCCTCAAGGAAAGGAAGAGAGACTGAAGTATTTTGATATGCTGGTGTATCGGGTGATGGAAAATACCGCATATTATTTAAAGGAACGAAGGATCCCGTGCCACTCCTTGGGAGCAGAGGCACTGGCGGATCTGAAACAAATGATAGATTAACCTGAAAGGATTTTTCATGACAGCATTAGAAAAAGCAAAAAAGATCGCTTCCATTCTGGATGAGAAAAAGGGAAGAGAGATCAGCATTCTGAAAGTGTTCGAGGAAACGGTGATCACAGACTATTTTGTGATCGCAACCGCAACCTCCTCCACCCATCTGAAAGCGCTTTGCGACGAGGTGGAATACAAATTGAAGGAAGAGGATGAGATCACCGCCTCCCGCGTGGAAGGATATCAGGGCGGAGGATGGATCCTTGTGGATTACGACGACGTTATCGTTCACATTTTCGATGCCAACAGCCGTGATTTCTTCAATTTGGAGAAGCTTTGGTCGGCGGCAGAGAGAATTGAATTTGAAGCAAAAGAAGATTAAAAAGTACAGAGGACGAAAAAATGGAGTACAAATTTAAAGAGATAGAGAAAAAGTGGCAAAAATTCTGGGAAGAAAATAACACCTTCTATACCGACGTTTGGGATTTCTCCAAGCCCAAGTATTACGTGCTGGATATGTTCCCGTATCCCTCCGGCGTAGGTCTTCACGCAGGTCACCCCGAGGGCTATACCGCTACCGATATTATGTCCCGTATGAAGCGTATGCAGGGCTACAACGTTTTGCATCCCATGGGCTATGACTCCTTCGGTCTGCCCGCCGAGCAGTACGCAGTGGATACCGGCAACCACCCCAACGGCTTTACCGAGAAGAATATTGAAACTTTCTCCGGTCAGCTGAGAGAATTGGGCTTCGACTACGACTGGTCCAAGGTCGTGGCTACCTCCGATCCCAAGTTCTATAAGTGGACTCAGTGGATTTTCAAAAAGCTTTGGGAGGCAGGCTACGCCAAGCGTATTGAAATGCCCGTAAACTGGTGTGAGGCATTGGGTACCGTTCTGGCAAATGACGAGGTTATTGACGGTAAATCCGAGCGCGGCGGCTATCCCGTTGTAAAGAAGATGATGATGCAGTGGGTCATTGACCAGCCTGCATTTGCTGAGAAGCTCCTGGAAGGGCTGGATGAGATCGACTGGCCCGAATCCACCAAGGAGATGCAGCGCAACTGGATCGGCAAGTCCACCGGTGTTGAGGTGGATTTCAAATTGGTCGGCGGCGGTGAATTCTCCATTTACACCACCTGTATCGAAACCATTTACGGTATCACCTTTATGGTACTTGCCCCCGACGGCAAGATCGTTCAGGGGCTTCTTGACCGGGTTGAAAACAAGGAAGAGGTTCTGGCGTACATAAAGGAAGCCGCAGGTAAGAGCGAGATGGACCGTACCGATGCCACCAAGACCAAGACCGGTTGCCCCTTGAAGGGCGTCTACGCCATCAATCCCGTCAACGGCAAGGAGGTTCCCGTATTCATCGGCGACTTCGTTCTGGGCAACTACGGTACCGGTGCTGTTATGGCGGTTCCCAGCCACGACCAGCGTGACTTTGAGTATGCGATCGCCCACAGCATTCCTATGATTCAGGTCATCGAGGGACGCGACGTTTCCGAGTGTGCCTTTGAAAAGCAGGATTATCTGGGCAAGGGCTGTAAGCTGATCAATTCCGAGGAGTTTAACGGACTGACCGTTGAAGAAGCAAAGGAAGCCATTACGAAGAAGCTGGAGGATCTGGGCGTTGCAAGACGCAAGACCAACTACCACTTCCGTGAGTGGATCTTTGCCCGTCAGCGTTACTGGGGTGAGCCCGTTCCCTGTGTTTATACCGAAAACGGTGAAACGGTGTTCCTGCCCGACGAGGAACTTCCCCTGGTTCTTCCCGTTCTGGAGGATTACAAGGGACGTGGCGGTAAAGCACCTCTGGAGAATGCAACCGAGTGGAAGCAGTACGACCGGAATGGCATCAAGGGCGTTCGTGAGACCTCTACCATGCCCGGCTCCGCAGGCTCCTCCTGGTACTTCCTGCGTTACATTGATCCTCATAACGAAAAGGCGTTCTGTGATCCGAAGCTGATGGAGCATTGGATGCCCGTTGACCTTTACATCGGCGGTCCCGAGCACGCCGTAGGTCATCTGATGTATTCCAGAATCTGGAACCGCTTCCTTTACGATAATGGCTTGTCTCCCGTAAAGGAGCCCTTTAAGAAGCTGGTTCACCAGGGAATGATCCTGGGTGCAAACGGCATTAAGATGGGTAAGCGTTTCCCCGAATTCGTTGTAAATCCCTCCGATATCGTACGCGAGTACGGTGCCGATACCCTGCGTTTGTACGAAATGTTTATGGGACCTCTGGAGGCTTCCAAGCCCTGGTCTGCAGACGGTGTTAAGGGCGCAAAGAAGTTTATCAACCGCGTTTGGTACTTCTTTACCGAGGCTGAGAATATCACCGAGGAAAACGACGGCAAGCTGACCAAGGTTTACCACCAGACCGTCAAGAAGGTTACCTCCGACTTTGAAACACTGGGCTTCAATACCGCCATCGCTCAGATGATGGTATTCGTCAACGAGGTGTATAAAAACGGTACCTGCCCCAGGGAATATGCAGAAGGCTTTATCAAGATGCTCTCCTGTATCATCCCCCACGTAGGAGAGGAGATCTGGGCGGTTTTGGGTCACGATAAGACCATTGCCTACGAGCCCTGGCCCACCTATTCCGAGGATCAGTGCAAGGAGTCTCAGGTTACCATCGCAGTTCAGGTCAACGGTAAAATGCGTGGCACCGTGGAAATGGATGCCGACCTTGAAAACGACGCAGTCGTCGCCGCTGTCCTGGCAAACGAGAAGATCGCCGCTTACCTTGAAAAGCAAGAGGGCGAGATCCGTAAGACCATCGTTGTTAAGAACAAACTGGTTAATATCATCGTAAAATAAGGATGTTTTTCACCCGTCAAAAGCTTTTGGCGGGTGTTTTTTTCCATAAAAAGCAAAAATTATATTGACAGACACAAAAAGATGGAGTATAATAACCCTTAGTCGTGAAGACTGGTTTGTTTTATCTCTTCGCTAAGTGCAAAGGGAGGGAAAAAGATGGCAGAAGTTAGAGTTAAAGAAAACGAATCGCTCGACAGTGCTATTCGCAGATTTAAGCGCCAGTGCGCCAGAAGCGGCGTATTAAGCGAACTTCGTAAGCGCGAGTGCTATGAAAAGCCCAGCGTAAAGCGCAAGAAGAAGGCTGAAGCTGCTAGAAAGCGCAAATTCAAATAAGTTTGCGGGATAGCGCAAAAACGGTTGACAAAGCCGTTCCTTGCCTGACCGGCAGGAAGTAACGCCAATTCCGACCACAATCGTGGCGGAATTGGCTTTTGTAATTTTTGATGCAATAGGAGGCAATTATGAATCAGATCAAGGTTGGTAACATCGGTGCTACCGGTATGGTAGGACAGAGATTTATCACGCTTTTGGAGAACCACCCCTATTTTAAGATCGAGGCGCTTTACGCCAGCGCAAGAAGTGCAGGGAAGTCCTACGGAGAAAGCGTAGAGAAGTCGGAGGCCAAGCGGTCTTAGGAAGACAAGAAATCTACTCAA
>JAZPZL010000098.1:0-19893 GCA_045544655.1 Eubacteriales bacterium | reverse complement strand
AATTCAAGGTGCTTTCTCACGGTAGATTCTGTGTGTTCAGCGCTGAGGAAATGATCCGCTTTGACCGTACCAACGTCAGATATCTCAAGCTTGAGATCCTGACCACCGTGGGCAAAGAATGTCAGAGAGAAAAGTTTGTAGATGCTCCCATCGTCATCGGTGAGCTGACTCCCTTCTATCTGCGCCCCCTGATTAAATGATAAGGAGAACGATTGATGAAGATTTATTTGAGTGAAGAAAAAATCACTTCTTTTTGCGGCAACGTGCTTCCCCTGCAGCTCCTCTCCGATGAGATGGACCTGAAAAGCGAGGTGATCACCTGGCGCGTAGTGGGCGAAGGCGTTTCGATCCGCACCTTTGCCGATATTCCCGAGCTTCCCTTTGCAAACGGCGTTCTTCTCACCCTGCTTGCTCCCGGGAAGGCAGAGGTGATCGCCACCTTCCACGGCAAGGATTACGTTTGCCCGGTGGAGGTAACCCCCTTCCACCACGCAGAAGCCGATGAAGAATTCGAGTATTTTATCGGTGACTTTCACGATCACACCACCAACGAGCACAACCATCTGAAATTCATTGACCGTCAGCCTCCGTATCAGATTGATATGATCCGCACCATGGCGGCAGACGGAAAAATGGATTTCGGCGTGATTACCGACCATTCAGACTCCTCCAACCAAAGAGATTTCTTCCGCGGCTTTACCGATGACCGTCTGACGGATCCCAAGACGCTGATCATGTTCCCCGGCAGTGAATCCGAGGTAAACATTTTTGAATTTGACCGCTTCGGTCTGGAGCATAAAAATTCCGGTGAGATCGTCACCGTCAACGCCAACAATATGTCTGCCGCAGCCGATTGGGAGCAGTATTTCTCCGATCTTGCCGACAGCCCCTTTATGATCGCTTGTCTCGCTCACCCTCAGGCGATCGGTCATTCCCGCGGCGGCACCTGGAATTTCAGCCTGGAAAAGCACCGCTCGCCCAAGCACTACGAGCATATCAAGCTGGTGGAAATGGGAGACGGCGGTGACCGCCACGCCAATCTTGCCAACGAGTACACCTATTCCGTTGCGCTGGATAACGGATTCCGCGTTTGTACCACCTGCTCCAGCGATGCCCACGGTCCCGTTTGGGGCTACGACCGCTTCCCCGGCAAGACCGTGTTTATGGCAAAGGAAAAGAGCAAGGAAGCGTTCCTTGATGCCATTCGCTCCAACCGCGTTTACGCTTGTATGAGCGGCAACGTCAAGCTCCGCTACACCGTCAACGGAAAGGTAGCTCCCGCAGACCTTGCGGAAACTGATACCTACGAATTTCACGCTTCCATTTCCTATTTTGAGGATAAGCCCGATACCTATATCCGCCGTTGCCAGATCATTTCCGACTACGGAAAGCCCGTTGCGGAATTTGAGGTAACGGATCCCGCAGGCTTTGACTTTACCGTAAAGAGCACCACCGCCCGCTACTTTTTCCTGCGTATGTGGGATGAAGAGGGAAGAAAGGTTTGGTCCTGTCCCGTCTGGACGGGAAGAGAGATCGACCCCGTTCCCGCAGACGATGCGGTACCCTTTGATAAAACCGCCTTCACCTGCAAGGACGAGGTCACCGGTACAGACGCTTCCATTCTGATCAACTCAAATCCCGAGATCGCCTGGAAGTCCGATGCCCCCACCGCCTCGATCCTGATCGATATGCAGGAGGAAAAGGAGCTTTACGCCCTGGGTCATTACGCTGAGCGTCTTGGTCATAAATCCATTAAGGAGGAGGGCTTGACTCCCCCCGATAAATTTGCCCGTTTCCCCTCTGTATTCCGTATTTCGTCCAGTATCGACGGCAAGAATTTCGAATTCTGTGAGGAAGGCATCTTCCGCGTATTCGGTGGGGAAGAGATCATTCGTTTTGCTCCCCGCAAGGCGCGCTACGTTCGCCTGGAGGTTCTGGCAAGCGTAGGTAAAAACAGCCAAAGAAAAGCCTTTGCCGACGTCGGCATCGTTATGGCAGAGCTTTCTCCCTTCGGGAAGAAATGAGGTGATCGGATGAATTTGCAGTATGACACCAAGATCCGCGCGTGGATCGAAGCGCATAAAGAAGAATTTATTGAAGATCTGTTCTCCCTTTGCCGCATTCCCTCCGTTCGCGGCGAAGCGGAGGAAAACGCTCCCTACGGCAAAGAATGTGCCAGAGCCTTGCAGGCAAGTGCGGACCTTTTTGCAAAGCACGGCTTTTCCGTTCGCGTGGAAAAGACGCGCGGCTATGCCCTTGCCCGCCTGGAAAAGGGAGAGAAGACCATCGGTCTGTACGGTCATAGTGACGTGGTTCCCGTAGGTGACGGCTGGATCAAGACCCGTCCCTTCGAGCCCTGCAACATCGACGGTGTTCTGTTCGGCAGAGGTGTAGGGGATAACAAGGCGGGAGTCATTGAATCCTTGTACGCTATGCGTATGATCAAGGAGCTGGACCTTCCCGTCAGAAGCACCGTTCAGGCGTTTATCGGCTCTAATGAAGAGAGCGGAATGAACGATGTGGTTTCCTTTGCTCAGCACGAGAAAATGCCCGAGATCAACCTTGCGCCCGACGCCTCTTATCCCTGTAGCGTAGGGGAGAAGGGAATTTTACGCGCCTGGACGGGGAGCCGCACTCCCTTGACGGACGTGATGGAGTTTCACGGAGGTAACGCATCCAATATCGTTTTGGATTACGTTACGGTCCGTCTTACGAAGAAAACGGGATTGAAGGAAGAGCTTTCCGCTCTGATCGGCGGCAATTCGGCATTCGCCCTCACGGAGGAAGAGGATGCTTTCCTCCTGGAGGCACACGGTACCTCCAAGCACGCGGGACATCCGGAAGGCTCCGTGAACGCCGCTTTTCTCGCCTTTGAGCTTCTCGCAGGAGCAAAAACACTTTCCGAAACGGATCGGGCTGTGATGAAAAATGCCGCCAAGGCAATTTCCGATCCCAACGGTGAGGGACTGGGAATCGCCCACGAGGACCTAGCCTTCGGAAAATTGACCTCCGCTTGCGGAATGGTTCGCCTGGAGGACGGGCATCTCAGAATCAATATGGATATCCGTTACGGCAATACCTTTGATCCCGAAAAGCTGGAGAAGACTCTGGAGCAGAACTGGAACGCTCTGGGCTTTGAAATGGAGCATCTTCACAATCGCCCAGGCTTTCGCCTGGAGGACGACAATCCCGTTCCTCCCGTGCTTTGCGCCCTTTACAAGGAATTGACCGGTGTGGATGAGGAGCCCAAGCTTCTTTCCGGCGGAACCTATTCCCGCGCCCTAAAGAATTCCTTCTCCGTGGGATTCCGCGCCCACGATCCCGATACCAAGGTGGAAAAGCCGGAGCTTCCGGAGGGACACGGTGCCGCGCACCAGCGTGACGAATGCGTGGTTGCAGACCAGCTGTTTCAGTCCTTGCGCGTTGTGACTCATTATCTTTTGGGTTGTGACGAAATACTGTCTAAATAAGGAGAATGATTATGAATTACAGAGAAGAGATTTCCGCGCTGATTGAAGAGAAGAGAGCGGAATTTATCGAGCTTTCCGATAAGATCTGGGACTATGCGGAATCCCGCTTCCGGGAATTTAAGTCCGTAGCGCTTCAGATCGAGTATTTTGAAAAGAAGGGCTTCCGTATCGACCGTACCATCGGCGGCGGTGAAACCGCATTCTACGCAGAAGCAGGCTCCGGCAAGCCCGTCATCGGCTTTTTGGGTGAATACGACGCCCTTTCCGGACTTTCCCAAAAGGCGGACGTTGCCCATCCCGATCCCCTTATTCCCGGTGGGGACGGACACGGTTGCGGACATAACCTTCTCGGCGCAGGCAACGTTGCCGCAGTCGTAGCATTGAAGGAATATATGGAAAAGCATCAGATTCCCGGTACGATCCGCTACTACGGCTGTCCCGCAGAGGAAAATGCAGGCGGCAAGGCGTTTATGGTGCGTGACGGTGCCTTTGACGACTGTGACCTTGCCCTGACCTGGCATCCCGGCGGCGGAAGCTGTGTGATCAACGGAACCGGCTCTCTTGCCAATTTCCGCGTGTTCTTTACCTTCCACGGCAAATCCTCTCACGCGGCAGGCTCTCCCCATCTGGGCAGAAGTGCGCTGGATGCCGTAGAGCTGATGAACGTGGGTGTAAACTATATGCGTGAGCATATGATCGACCAGGCTAGGATCCACTACGCGGTAACCAATTCCGGCGGTACCGCCCCCAACGTGGTTCAGGCAGAGGCGCAGGTGCTTTACGCCATCCGCGCACCCCGCGTCAGCCAGGTAAAGGAGCTGTACGAAAGAGTATGTAAGGTAGCGCAGGGCGCGGCTCTTATGACTGAAACCACCGTGGATATCCGTCAGGTTGCCGCTTATTCCGACTACATCGGAAACGATGTGATCTCGGATCGTATGGAGGAAAATATGCGCGCTTTCCTTCCCATCGGTTATACCGAGGAGGAGTACGCTTATGCCAAAAAGTTCCAGGATACGATGAGCGAAATCGAGGCAAGCAACCTTCGTGAAAGAAAGAAGAGGCTTCTCGGGAAAGTAGACCCCGAGCTTCTGGAAAAGCCGATCTGGGATTTCCTTCCTCCCGGAAATGGCAGACCCGGCTCCAAGGGCTCTACCGACGTAGGTGACGTAAGCTGGGTGGTTCCTACCGCTTGGTGTCACATTCCCACCCTTGCCATCGGACCTGCGGGACACTCCTGGCAGACCGTAGCGCAGGGCAAGAGCAGCATTGCCCACAAGGGTATGCTGATGGCGGGCAAGGTTCTTGCCTGTACCGCACTGGACTTCCTGACCGATACGACTCTGGTGGAAAAGGCGAAGGAAAACTGGCTTTTGCATCTGGATGGAGAAACCTATCCCAATGCACTTCCCGCAGACGCGAAGCCTGAGATCTGGTAAATATACGACTCAAAAAAGCAGACGAGCCCGTTTCGTCTGCTTTTTTTGTGAAAAAACGAAAAAAATCATATCGAAAATTGAAACTTTTAAAGCCGCAGGGCGTTTTTTCTTGCAATTATGGGGATTTTGCGGTATAATTATTTCGTATTTTTATTTTGATTTTTTTTGCAGAAGCAAAGGTGAATAGTATGGAAAAAGAAAAGATTCGCAATATAGCCATTATCGCTCACGTAGACCACGGTAAAACGACTCTCGTAGATGCAATGCTCAAGCAGACGGGTACCTTCCGTACCAACGAGCAGGTGGAGGAGCGTGTAATGGACTCCAACGACCTTGAAAAGGAAAGAGGCATTACCATCCTTGCCAAGAATACTTCTCTGTTTTACGAAGGGATCAAGGTCAATATTGTAGATACCCCCGGTCACGCAGACTTTGGCGGCGAGGTGGAGAGAAGCCTTTCCATGGTAGACGGTGTTATTCTTTTGGTAGACGCTTACGAGGGCTGTATGCCTCAGACCAGAACCGTTCTGAAAAAGGCGTTGGCGCTGGGTCTGACTCCCGTGATCGTGGTGAATAAGATCGACCGTCCCATGGCGCGTCCCAAGGAAGTGACCGACGAAATGTACGATCTTCTCATCGACCTGGGCGCAACCGAGGAGCAGCTGGATCTCCCCGTGATCTACGCCTCCGGCAGAGACGGATGGGCAACCACCGACTACAACGTAAAGACTGAGGATCTGAAGTGTCTGTTTGACGTGATCATCGAGGACATTCCTCATCCCGAGGTGGATGCGGACGCTCCCTTTCAGATGATGGTCTCCAATATCGACTTCAACGAATACACCGGCCGTATGGCGGTAGGTAAGATCCTCCGCGGCGGCATTCACGAAAAGAGTCCCGTTTCCATCGTCCGCAGAGACGGCTCCGTGCAGAAGAGCAAGATCGTGGGCATCTATACCTTTGATAAGCTGAAAAAGACCGCTACCACCTTTGCGGAAGCAGGGGATATCGTTTGTCTTACGGGTATTGCGGATATTGAGATCGGCGATACCATTTGCGATTACAATACCCCCGAGGGATTGCCCTTCGTGGAGATCGAGGATCCCGTGCTTTCCATGTACTTCTCCGTTTCCACCTCTCCCTTTGCAGGGCAGGACGGCACCTACGTGACCAGCCGTCATATTCGTGAGAGACTGTATCGGGAATTGGAGTCCAATATTTCTCTGAAGGTAGAGGATACGGATACCACCGATACCCTGAAGGTTTCGGGCAGAGGTGAGCTTCACCTTTCCGTACTCATTGAGAATATGCGCCGCCAGGGCTACGAGTTCCAGGTGTCCCGCCCCACCGTTATTACCAAAGAGGTGGACGGCGTGCTTTGCGAGCCCTACGAAACGCTTTATATCGACTGTCCCGATGAATTTTGCGGCACGGTCATTGACCTGATCTCCCGACGTAAGGGTGAATTGACCCAGATGGCTCCCACCGCCGCAGGCTATACCCGCCTGGAATTTACCATCACCAGCCGCGGAATGATCGGCTGTCGCGCCGAGCTTTTGACTGCCGCCAAGGGAAATGCCGTGGTCAATACCGAGTTCGACGGCTACTATCCCATCAAGCCCGGGCTTTCCGCCCGTTCCAGAGGCTCCCTCGTTGCCTGGGAGGACGGTGTTTCCACCTCCTACGGTATGTTCAACGCCCAGGATCGCGGTGCGATGTTCATCGGCGTCCAGGTTCCCGTTTACGAGGGGATGATCGTAGGCGAAGCCAGCGACTCCAAGGACATCGTGGTAAACGTTTGTAAGAAAAAGCACCTGGCTGCCATCCGTTCCACCGGTGCGGATGAAGCTCTCCGCATCACCCCCGCCCGTCAGATGAGCCTTGAAAAATGTATGGAATTCATTGCAGACGACGAGCTTTTGGAGGTAACTCCCAAAAATCTCCGCCTTCGCAAGAAGATCCTGAATACCGAGCTTCGCGCCAAGGCAAAAGCAAAGGAAAAGAATTCGTAACCCGCCGAAAGGAGGACCAGATTGAATATACTCCATTTAAAATACGCCGTAGAGGTGGAGCGTACCCGTTCCATTACGGGTGCCGCAACCAATCTCTTTATGAGCCAGCCCAACCTTTCCCGCGCCATCAAGGAGCTGGAGGAAAGCCTGGGGATCACCCTGTTCAAGCGCACCTCCAAGGGAATCGTCACCACCTCCCAGGGTGAGGAATTCCTTTTCCGCGCCAAGGAGATCCTTTCCAAACTGGATGAGCTGGAAGCCGCCTATCAAAAGACCGAGCCGGAGCAGCAGAGCTTTAATATCTCTACGCCCCGCGCTTGCTATATCACCAGCGCCTTCACTCGCCTTGTCAATTCCTTGGATACCTCCAAGGAAATGGATCTGAACTACAAGGAGACCAATTCCTACCGCGCCATCAACAACATTTTACAGAGCAATTATAATTTGGGCATCATCCGCTATCAGACCTCCTTTGAATCCTATTTTCTGAAAATGATGGAGGATAAGGATCTGAAGCATCAGGATATCTGGGAATTTGAGTACGTTGCCTTGATGGACCGATCCCATCCCCTCGCCGCCAAGGAAAAGCTTACCAGGGAGGACTTTAAGGACTGTATCGAGATCGTTCACGGTGACCCCTACGTTCCTTCCTTGCAGATCGCCTACGTAAAGAAAGCGGAGTTCTCCGATCTGACGGATAAGAAGATCTATATCTACGAGCGCGGCACACAGTACGATCTTTTGGGTCAGGTTCCCAATACCTTTATGTGGGTATCCCCCTTGTCGGAAGAGGTGCTTCAGCGCCATAACGTGGTCCAGAAACGGGTCCACGGCTTGTCCCTTTCCTATAAGGACGTGCTGATCTACCGCAAAGGCTATCACCTCACTCCCATCGACCAGCTTTTCATCCGTGAAATCGAAAAAGCCAAAGACGAAGCCATCAAAACCTTAGAAGGCTAAAAAATAAAAGTCCGATTAAATCGGACTTTTATTTTTTCTTTTATCAGCAGATCACGCCGTTTTTGGCAAGAAGCTCACGGGCGGAAACCACGGAGTCGATGCCTTCCTTGTTCTTGATGGGAGCAAATTCCCGTTCACGCTCCACCTCAAAGGAAAGGCAGGAGAGCATATCCCGAACCGTATCGGTAGCAAGGTATTCAAACTTGTAGCCGTTGGGCTCTTCCGGCTTGATGAGCTTGCCCTCTTCGTCAATGTAGGGGATCTTCTTTTCCACGATGTGGAGGGGCATTTTTCCGTCTACGATTTCGTACATTCTCTTTAGGCTGAACAGATAGTTGAGGATCACGCCGAAGCGGTACTTCAATTTGCCGTTCTCATCCTTCTCAGCCGCCAGCTCGTCACCCATTTCGTAGTATTCCACGATGGTGGGAAGCCCGTCCTTGAGACACAGCGCACCAACCTTTTCACCGGGGGCATTCTTGGAAACCACCTTGGCACCGCAGTTGCAGCCGGAAAGGAGAGTCGCACCGATGAATACGGGGTCGCAGATCCTCTGCAATACGTTGTCCATACTGAATACGTTGATAAATTCAACACCGGAAGCGGCAAGCTCCTTATCCAGACCGGATTTTACCAAGGACTTGAACCAACCGCCGTTTCCGTTGGGGGAGAGGGAAAGCTGAGCCTTACCCTCCAGATAGATCTTGCCGTTGTAGTCTACGCTGGGAGCCATATCCTGGCGGAAAAAGCGGATCTTCTCCTCGGGATAGCCGAAGTAGTTCTTTTCCTTGAGGAAGCGTCTGGTCTCCACGTCGTTCTTATCGGAGGTCATAATGATGAGAGGAAAGTAGCATTCCGCCTTCTTGCAAACGTCCAGCATATTGTTGATCTGTGCCTGGAAGATATAAAAATCACGGGTCACACCGAGGTTATAGCTGCCCTTGGGACCGTCAAAGCCAAGTCTGGTGCCTTGACCGCCACCCAGAAGGAGCGCGGCAACCTTGCCTGCGCGGATCGCCTCGATGCCCACCTTCTCGTATTTGTCCCTGTTCTTTTTGATCTCGTCGATCTCCAAGGCTCCCAAGGGTGCCAACGCGCCTCCCTGATCGTCGGTCGCCTTGTTTTGATCCTTATGCTTCAAAGCATCCAGTAATTCAAAATCAGCTTCGTTGATCTGGTCCACGAGGCTCTTTTTTTCTTCTTCATTCAATTCATCAAAGAATCGCAGGAGATGCTCCTGACCGTATTCCTTCAAGCGATCTATATTTTTCATAAGCTGTCCTTTCATTACGGTTTTTCTTATTTTATCACGCAATGGGGAAAAAGTCAATTCGAGAAGTGAAATGTGAATTTTTTATAAAAATTGGGAAAGCTATTGCTTTTTATGTTAACCCGTGATATACTACCTTGGTAAATACAAGGAGGAGGTGTTTCAATGAAAGAATATATGACCCCGGAATTTGAGATCGTTCAATTCCACGTCGAAAACGTGTTGGCTTACAGCATTGAAGACGGTGATGATGATCCGGAAACACCCATTATTCCCTTTAGCCTGCCCAAGGTTGACACCGGCAACGCTTAAATCGAAAATTCAAAAGGCAACGCCCATCGGCGTTGCCTTTTTTCTATGCTTATTTGATCTGCTGAGAAGTGGTGTTTTCCGGGTGGGTGGTTCTCTTCGGCGTGCTTTCAGGGGGCAAAAGCTCAATGATCTCATCCGGCTCGTAATCAAAGGTATTCTGAGGTCCGCGGGTGATGGTACTCTTGGAATAGGTAGGATCCTCCGAAGAGGGATCGTGATAGTAGATGCCGTTTACCTTGGTGAGAAGATACCAGCCCGTAGCTTTTGAATAGCAAAGTGCGTGTCCGTCGGAGAAATTGGAAATGGATTCAAAAACGCAGGGGAGAACCGATTTTCCCTTGGAGTCTATGAGTCCTACCTTACCGTCCTTATCCGTGACCACGGCAAGTCCTTCAAAGAAGGGAGTAGCCGCACTGTAAACGGGAGGGGAGATCCAGGCACCGTTTGTGGACAGATACCCGTAGTATTCACCGTCGGTTACCAAAAGGATCCCTTCGTGCAAAGCTACTACGCGGTAGCCATCGGGGACGGACACCTCCTGTCCCAGGGTATTGATCATGGTTTCCCTGCGGGAGGTCAGCTTTCCTTCTGCGTTGTAACCGGCAACGATGACACGCAAAAGCCCGCCGTCAAAGTAGGTGAAGCCCAGGGCCTCCTCGTTTTTGAAATCGGGAAGAAGGAAGGAGTATTCGGTAAATACCTCTTCGCCACGTTCGTTGCGAATGGTAATTCGTCCGTCGGCATCTGCCATCACCGCAAAGCCCTCGGAATAGGCGAAGGCGGTAGTGTAAACGGGATCAACGGAGAATTTTTTCGTTCTTTTTCCGTCTAAATACGTACCGTTGTAGCCGTAAAGACCGTTTTCAAAAATCAACTCTTTGTTCTCATCGCTTTGTCCGTAGGAGCTTGGCAGGGCAAAGGTAATGGAAGAATGAGGATAACCGGTAGGGTCAAAGGCTGTAGGAGAGAAGGTTCGGCTTGCTCCGTCAAAGACAAAATATCCTTCCGCCCCGTCCTTAATGAAGATCGCTTCACCGCCGATGTTGCGGTAATGGGTCAGATGAAAGCCATCCGAATCCAGGATCTCTTGCATATCGTTTGCGGTAAAGAGCAGTTCTTTCCCATTTTCCGATTTCACCACGAAGCCCATTGCCGCGGAAAAGCTTCCCTCGGGGAGGATCTGCTTGGTAAGGGTCATAGTATCCCGATCGTAGATCAGATCTGTAATTGGAGTCTTTGCCGTGTTTACCCCTGCGTATGCATAGAGGGAGCGAATGGTCTCAAGGGCAAGTGCCGCATTTGCAAAGCCTTGCTCGGAATCGTTCTTCTTTTTGGTCGTGGTACTGCTGTTTTCCTCGGTCTGGGTTTCTTTCATAGGCTCTCTGCGGTCACGGCGAATCAAAAAGGGAAGGTCGATCAGTCCCAGATCCCATAAGATCAACGTGCCTCCTAAGGCAACGGCGCAAAATCCTACCGCAAGACGGGAAACCGGCTTTTGGGAGAAAAATTTTCCAAGGGCGCTTCCAAAGGTCTTCAGCCATTTCGGTAATTCTATTTTCTTATTTTGCAAGGCACTCGGCTTTTTCTCTTTGGGAGCCGAAGTGCTTTTTGCTTTGGGGAGGCGCGGCTTTTTCAAGGTTTTCAAGAAAAAAGCTTTGAGCTTGTCCCATTTCATTTTTTTCAAAAAATCTTTTATCATAGGTTCCGCCAATCTGTATACTTTATTCAAGTATAACACGGAGACGGGAAAAAGAAAAGTCTTTTTTTAAAAAAGCTCCCTTACGCTTTCCTTTGTTTTTTGAAAAAGCTCCAACAGCTTGAAACGGACGCGCCAGGCAGGCTCTTTCCCTGTTACCGTAGCCACGTTTTCCTCCGCCATTCCCGCTCCCGCCAAAGCATCCTCCACCTCTACGGAGGAGGAAAGGCAAAGGGGAGGAAACAGAACGCACCACCAGTTTTTTCCCTTTGCTTCGCCGATCTGTACCTGCAAGGAAAGATAAGTCCCCGCAGGCAAGGAAAGGGTCTCGTATTCCCGAGTGGGGTAGTATTCCTCTCCGATGATCACTTTTACCCGGTGATCACTTCCGCTTTTCTCCAGGCTCTGCTTTGCCACCTGCTCCAGCTTGTCAAGGTTTTCTTCCAGCACTGCTTTTGCCTCTTCCCGAGTTTTCCCCAAGGTGAGCCGGGTTCTGGTGTAATTTAAGATCTCATCCCGCACGGCAAGCTTTCTTTCCTGATCCTCCCGGGAATCGGAATTTGCCAATACGTGAATGCGGATGACCGAATCGTATAAATTCTCCCCGTTTTGCATGGGCAAAAGGAGAAGAAAAAGAAACAGAGCCGATCCGCTGAGGATCAGGGAGATCAATTGCGATGGTTTCATACTATGTATCCTTTCCATAAAAAATAGCTTTGCAGTTTTTCTGCAAAGCTATTTTGTTCTGATTTTTTTTTATTTAATCACAAAAGGGTACAAAAATAGGCTTCAAGCCCTTTTTCACGAATCGCCTTCTCGCAAGCTCTCGCCTTTTCTTCCTCACGGAACAATCCAAAGACTGCACTGCCTGAGCCGGTCATCATTGCCGCATCCGCTCCCAGGGAAAGAAGCAATTCTTTTCTCGTGGCGATCTCGGGAAGCTGTGAAATTGCGGGAAGCTCCAGATCGTTATACAAAGCCGCGAACAAAGCCTTCGGATCCCCCGATTCCAAACGAGTCCTCGTTTCCCGAGAAAGAGGCTTGGAAAACGCCGCGCTGCTTTGATCGTAGAGCTTATATACGACGGGGGTGGACAGTCCCTCATCGGGCTTGGTCACCACGCAGAAGAGGGATTCTTTTTGTGGAAGGGAAACAGGCTCCAGTACCTCACCGATCCCACTGCAAAGCACGGTTCCCCCTTTCAGGAAAAAGGGTACGTCAGCTCCCAGGGATGCGGCGATTTGAAACAGATCGACCTCGGCGGGATAAAGCACCTGCATTGCCTTCAGTACCTGGGCGGCGTCGGAAGAGCCGCCTCCCATTCCCGCGCCGTCGGGAATGCATTTGACCAGGTCCATCTTGATCCCGCCCGAAATTCCTGCAGCGACCAGGTATTTCTTTGCCGCCTTACAGCAAAGATTCCTTTCGTCGGTGGGAATATGGCTTTTGTTGCAGGAGAGAAGGATCCCCGAGGGGATCTTTTCAAAGCTTATGGTATCGGCAAGGGAAACGGTCTGCATAATGCTTTCCAAAAGATGGTAGCCGTCTTCTCTCAGACCGGTAATTCCCAGGGTCAGGTTGATCTTCGCGGGAGCGGAAAGGGTAAGCTTCATAATGGCTCCTTACATCAGCTTCATAATGGGATTGCAGGAGGTCTGCACCGCCTTTTTGGGACACATCTCCTGACAGCACCAGCAACGGATGCAGTTTTTGTGATGAATAATTGCCCGCTTGTTTTTAATTTCGATGGTCTTTTGAGGACACAGTCGGGCGCACTCTCCGCAACCGATGCAGCGTTTTTTCAGGATCTTCGGCTTGGGTGCAAGGAAGCGGGACAGCTTGCCGTTATACATACTCAGAAAGTCCCGCAGAAGATTCGGTTTCTGACTGTCGGGCAAAATGAAGGGGGAGGGAAGATATTCTTCCATCGGATCACCCAAAAGGGTGATCTCGCCCACCAAACCGTGCTTTTTTGCACATTCCAGAATGGGAGAAAGCGCGGGATCCACACCCATGAATCGGCACATTGCCTCATCTACTGCGTGAGGGTTGACACCGCCCAAAATTCCGTACGCCCATTTGGGATCACCGCCGGAGGGACCGTCCTTTTCCATACCGAGGATTCCGTCCACGATGGACAGATCCGTGGGAAGTGCCTTGTTGATATCACAGATCAAGGCGGAAAAATTCTCGATCCTCGGATAGTTGGCGTGCTGTTCTACCTTGCGAAGTCCGGGAATTACGCCGTACAGATTCTTCGCCGCTCCCGTTACCGTAGTAAGGGAGTGGGTCTTCATTTTTGCAAGGTTGATGAATACGTCTGCCTTCGTAAAAGCATCCAGTACCTCAAGCTTGTGACAGGCGATGGGGTCGGGAACTGCAATTTCAACTGCGTTCATTTCATAATGAATGGGGATCTTGTATCTGTCACATACCTCTTTTATCCCCGTTTCCCGATAGATTCCTTTCATCAAGGCCTCGGTATTGGGACCTCCCGAGCATTCTGCAACGGTAATATCTTTCGTATGGGGAAGCAGACACAAAAGCACTGCCTCCAGCACCGCGGGATGGGTGGTAGCACCGCCCTCGGGCTTCTTTTTCACCACGAGATTCGGCTTGATGACCACCTTCTTGCCTTTTGCAAAGAGGCACTCGTAGCCGCCGTGGTCGGCAATGATCCTTTCCACGGTCTCCTTCAAAAAGGGAACGCTGTATTCTTTCGCAGAATAAAAGGAAACTTTGTCCATCTTATTTCTGTCCATCCTCTTTTTTCGTTTTCTTGATGGTGAATTTCTTTTCCGTTTTATTGAGCAGTCGCTTGATATTCTCCTTGTGCATGGCGATCACGAAAAAGGACATCATCAGGGAGAAAAAGATATAGGAAAGTCTGGGATGAGTGTAATTGAAGGCGTAAACCACCATGGGCATAAAGAATGCCGCGGTCAGGCTGGATGCGGAAATGATCTGCGTTGCCGCAAACATCAGCGCGAACAGCAAAGCCAGAACCAAAAATACCAAGGGGTCGATGAGAAGAACGGTGATCGCGCTGACGATCACGCCCTTGCCGCCCTTGAATTTGAAATAAATGGGGAACATATGACCGATCATACAGAAAAAGCCTGCCATATACTGACCGGGTCCGCCTAAAAAGATATAGCCGATGACTACGGAGATCAGCGCCTTGAGTACGTCACCGCCCAGGGTCATAAAGCCCGCCTTTTTTCCGAAGGAGCGGAACATATTGGTCATTCCCGCATTGCCGGAGCCGTAATCGCGCACGTCATAGCCGTAGATCTTTTTGGAGATGATGACGGCGGAATTGATGCTTCCCAAAAGGTAAGCGGAAATTGCAATAAGGAAGAAAAATACAAGAGACAGGATCATAACCTGTTCGCCGGATTTGCCATCCATAAAAAAGCCGTATTCGGTAATGGCAGGATCGAATAAATATCTCATTAGTCCTCCTTTGTCCTTTCACGAATCACAAATTGAATGGGGGTTCCTCGGAATCCGAAGGTCTCCCGTAAGCAGTTTTCAATGTAACGCAGATAAGTGAAATGAAACAGCTTTTCGCTGTTGCAGAAAATAACGAACTTGGGTGGCTTTACGCTGACCTGGGTCATATAGTAGATCTTCAGCCGTCTGCCCTTGTCGCTGGGGGGCTGAACGCGGGTAGTAGCGTCGTTGAGCATATCGTTGAGCATACCCGTTGAAATGCGGGTGGATGCCTGCATATTCACGTAGTTGATATGCTCGAAGATCTTGTCGACTCTCAGCCCTGTCTTTGCGGAAATAAAGAGTACGGGAGCGTACTGCATAAAGGGAAGAATATCGAATACCTTCTTGGTGGCATTCTTTACGGAATCGTTGTCCTTATCGGGCAAGTCCCACTTGTTCATACAGATCACGCACGCCTTACCCGCTTCGTGGGCAAGACCGGCAATGGTAGCGTCCTGACTGGTAATTCCCTCAAAGGCGTCTACCATGATCACGCACACGTCACTGCGCTCTACGGCAAGCTTGGCGCGAAGAACGCTGTATTTTTCAATGCGGTCGTCAATCTTCGATGCGCGACGGATTCCCGCCGTGTCGATAAAATTATAAATACCGTGCTCATTTTCCACCCGGGTATCAATGGCGTCGCGGGTAGTGCCTGCGATAGGGGATACGATCACGCGATTTTCCCCCAAAACGGCGTTGATCAGACTGCTCTTGCCGGAATTGGGCTTGCCGATGACGGCAACGTTGATAAGATCCTCTTCCTCTTCCTCTGCATCGGCAGGACCGAGGAGGCGAAGTACCTCATCCAGAATATCACCGCTTCCCGTTCCGTGAATGGAGGAGAGAGCAAAGGGACCGTTTTCCACGCCGAGCTCGTAGAATTCGTAGAATTCAGCGGGAAGAGCGCCAATGGAATCCACCTTGTTGACTGCAAGGATCACAGGCTTTTTGCTCCGCTTGAGAATGGCGGCGATCTCTGTGTCAGCGGCGGTTACGCCACTGCGGATATCGGTCATAAAGATAATGACGTCTGCCGCTTCCATGGCAAGGTGGGCCTGGGTCTCAATGTGAGACAGGATCACGTCACCGGAATTCGGCTCAATACCGCCGGTATCAATGAGTACCATTTTGCGTCCGCACCATTCGGTTTCATAATAAATGCGGTCGCGGGTTACACCGGGAACGTCGTCTACGATAGAGATCCGTTCTCCGGACAGCTTGTTAAAAAAAGTACTTTTACCAACGTTGGGTCTGCCAACGATGGCGATGACGGGTTTTGCCATAAATTACCTCCCGTTACAAATTTCTTCGATGGTATCCAGCAGAGGAAGACCGTTTTCGATTGCATAAACGGGGCAACCGATCTCCTCCTTCAGCTGTTCCAAAGAATAATCGTCCAAAAATAAGTCGCGGTCGTGGCGCAGAGAAACTGCGGGGATAAAGAGGATCTCGCTTTTTTCCTCCTTTGCCGCTTCTACCAGATCTGCACCGCAAAGCAATCCCGCTACGGTGACGCTATCACCGAAAAAGCGGTTTTTCACCACCTTGACCTTCAGATTCAGGAAGGGGAGTGCCTTCATAAGTTCTTCTGCGATCTCTTTCAGAAAAGCACCCGCCGCAACGCCGGTCAAAAGGGTGACGGAAAGAGGCTTTGTGGGAAGTGTGTCCCAAAGTCCTTCCTCCTTGCGGTAGCGGATCTCGTCCAAAAGCTCCTCCCGCGCGCATCTTAAAAGACCTACGCCGTTGTCAAGCTGGGGATATCCGTCGTACTCTGACTCTTCGGGCAAGGCTTTTTCCGCGGCAAGGTAAAATTCATCCGCCGCATACACCAGGCGGAGATCATACTGCTCCAAATATTTTTTGCCGTATGCTTCCACGATCCGCAGGATCTCTAGTGAGCTTTCTTTATCGTAAGGGGAGAGAGGAGTCAGTCCTTCGCGGTGACGGGTAAGCCCCGCAGGTACGACCGCAATGCTCTGTACCGCAGGATAAAGGGTCTCCAGATCGCATATGGTGCGCTCCAATTCGGCGCCGTCGTTGATCCCGCGGCAGGAAACGATCTGACAATTGATGTCGATCCCTCCGTCGGCAAGAATTCTGAGCTGATCCATAATTTTTGCCGCCTTGGGATTTCCCAGCATCTTCACGCGAAGCTGAGGATTTGTGGTGAACGGATACGTTAACGGGGGAAAGCCGCATTTTTACAATGCGCTCCAGCTCCTCGTCGCTTACGTTGGTCAGGGTCACGTAGTTACCCATCAAAAAGGAGAGCCTGGTATCATCGTCCTTAAAATACACCGTTTCCCGCATCCCGCAGGGATTCTGATCAATAAAGCAAAAGATACATTTGTTGGCGCATCTTCTCTTTTTATCCATCAAAAAGGTTTCAAATTCCAGACCGATATCATCGTATCTTCCTTTTTTGATCTTCACAGTAAAGCTATCATTGCCCCGCTTTAATTCCAGAAGGATCTTTTCTTCCGTTAAAAAGAAGCGGTAATCCAAAATATCCCGTATGGGATGGGAATCAATGCTAAGGAGCAGATCGCCTGCCAGAATTCCCGCCTTTTCTGCAAGGGAACCTTTTTCTACTTGGGTTACAGGTACCATTTTGGCCTCCTTTCCAAAAAATGAAAAAAAGATATATCCTTAGGCACTCAAGCCTTGCGGCTATGCCAAAGACATATCTTTATGTGCCTCATATATACAGATATAGTCTCCGCCGAGCTTCGACGGAGACTGATATACGAGCATTCGGCGAATTAGTCCTTAATCTGGATGACTTCTTTGCCGTCCTTCTGTCCGCACTCGGAACAAACTCTGTTATGGAGATTGTAAGCGCCGCAGTTGGGGCACTTTTCCAGAGCGGGCTGGGTCAACTTCCATACGCTGGAACGTCTGGAATTCTTTCTTGCTTTAGATGTTTTACGCTTCGGTACTGCCATTTTATCGCACCTCCCAATTTTTATTCACCGTAAAAGGTTTCTTATTTGTCTTTGAAAAAGTCCGCAAGACCTGCAAGTCTGGGATCAATTTCCTTGTGGTCGCATTCGCAATCCCCCTGATTTAAGTCCTTTCCGCACTTGGGACAAAGTCCCTTGCAATCCTCGCGGCAAAGCAGTCGCAAAGGAAGGTTGAGCAGAACGGTTTCGGTGGCGAATGAACCAAGATCGATTTTTTGCCCCTCGGCAAGAATAAAATCTTCGTCGGATTCCGTCGGAGCAGTTACCACGGATAGATCAATATCAATGGAAAAATCCCGCGCGACCGGAGCAAGGCAACGAGCACAGGGAGCGGAATACTGCCCCGTGACGGTACCAATGAGTCGAATGAATCCGGAGATATCCTTTGCCTCGCCGAAAAAGTGAAGGGATGACACCGCAATTTCTTCATCCCCGTTGGGGAAGGGAATATCCTTAAAATCAAAGGCAAGCTTTTCCAGTTCCCCGGAAAGGAGCTTTGAAATATCAAGAAAATTGTTGTCGGTTTGGTTGATCATTTTTACTTTTCCTCTAGGTTATCGACAGTAGTTTATTATAACTGGAAAGCATTTTTTTGTCAATGGCTTTCCTTAAATTTACCAATTATTTTTCTCCAGTTCACAAAGGAGGACTTCTTTTCGATTTTCCCACTTACCGGAAATTACGTTCTGAAGTGCAAGTCGAAGAAGATGACCGATCCTTTGCCCCGTCACGCCTTGCTGTGCAAGGTCGGTTCCGGTGATGGCGAGTCCCTTGAGAGAGTAGCATTCTCCCGAGGAAATGATGCGTTCTCCGGCTTCCTTCAGCTTCTCCAGCTGAGCCAGACGCTTCTTGACTGCCCATTTGCTGTGTGCCAGAGTATCTGCCTCCATTACGCGAAGCAGACGGAAAAAGTTTTCCTCACCCACGCTTCCCAAAAGGCGTTTGATGTCTGCATCACAGTTGGGATGGGAATCGTGATAGTATACCAGAAGATGGATCAGCTCAATGGTTTTTGCAGGGAATTTCATTCTCTCCATCACGCTTTTTGCAAGAGCGGCACTCTTTTTCGGATGGGAGAAGAAATGTCCGCGTCCGTTTTCATCCACGGTCAGGCAACCCGGCTTGGAAAGATCGTGGAAAAACAAGGTCAGTCGGATCTCCGGAATGGGATCTGCATACGCTACGGCGTGAACGCTGTGCTGCCATACGTCGTACTGATGGAAGGGACTGCGTTGAGAAAAACCGATGGCAGGCAGGATCTCGGGGATCAAAACGCCAACCACGTCGGAAAACTCCGTCAAAATATAGCGGATATTCCGTCCGCAGAGCATTCGCGTAAATTCCGGCAGAATGCGCTCGGGGGCAATGGTGAGGAGAAGCTCCTTGTTGCGGTGGATCGCCGCCTTCGTCTTTTCTTCAATATCAAAGCCGAGTACGGCAGAAAAGCGCATAGCACGCAGAATTCTCACAGCGTCCTGATTGAACCTTGCATCTGCGTCACCGATGGCGCGGATCCATCGCTTTTTCAGATCTCGCCTTCCGCAGAAAAAATCGCGGAAGCCTTTTTCGGGATGGTATACGATGGCGTTGACCGTGAAATCCCGCCGCTTCAGATCCTCGAATAAATTTTTGGTGAAGGTCACACCGCTTGGGTGGCGATGGTCCTTGTATTCGCTCTCCTTGCGAAAGGTGGTGATATCCAGAAACTGATCGCCGTAATGGACGGTGACCGTTCCGAATCGTTCCCCAACGAGGTTCAGACTGTAGTCGGCAAAAACCGCCTTGATCTCTTCCGGGGTGGCGCTGGTGGTCAGATCCCAATCGTGAACCTCACGGCGCAACAAAAGATCTCTCACACCGCCTACAAGCCACGCTTCGTGACCTACATCGCCCAGCTTTTCCAAGGCTTCCTTCACCTCGATGGGCAGGGGTAATTGAAAATTGCTCATGTTTTTCCTTTTTTTTGATTTTTTGTCATTTTACTCTTGACAAAAAAATCCGAATATGATAAGATAGCCAATGTTCGAGAGAACATGCGTTGTTAGCTCAGCTGGATAGAGTGACTGGCTACGAACCAGTAGGTCAGGGGTTCGAGTCCCTTACAACGCGCCAGGAAGGCATCAGTAGATGCCTTCTCTTTTTTCTCGCTTGGCAAAAACTAAACTAAGTATATCAGAAAATTTCCCCAATGTAAATACGTAACAAAAAAACATACCGATTTTTTCCGTATGTTTTTTTCTCATTTCAGATTTTCTTTGATGAATTCCGAG
>JAZPZL010000097.1:0-10290 GCA_045544655.1 Eubacteriales bacterium | reverse complement strand
AAACGGGGTCGGCAGATCACCGTTTCTCCTTTGGATTTGATTTCTTATCTTCGTGCCACTACCGCTCCCTTGACACGCTGTAAAACCGTATCAAAATCTTGACAAAAGGCAAAAGTTTCACTATAATCTTTTTGTTCAATAGGGCTTTATGCCCATTTGCCTGCATAGTTAAATGGATATAACGGCCCCCTCCTAAGGGGTTGTTGTGGGTTCGATTCCCGCTGCGGGTGCCAAAAAGAAAGACACGGTTTTTTCGTGTCTTTCTTTTTGTGTTTGTGTCCGCAAGGACACAACATCGTTTGAACGCTTGCGGTCAACATCGTTTTGAGTATATCGAGAACATCGTTATCAATAATCGGGCAAAATATGCTGTTACACCACACAGTGCAAACGGTGAGATCCTTTTCTTCAACGATGAATTGATTTTGTCCATGTTATTGATCCAATTCTTAAAATTAAAATATACCTTGACAAAATATATACTTCGTGATACGATGTATATCGAGATGGGAGGTATAATGTGGATATTCAATTAAAACGCGGGCTTTTGGACGTATGCGTGCTTACGGCGATCAAAAGCGAGGAATCATACGGTTACAAAATCATAAAAGACATCAAGCCTTACGTTGAGCTTTCCGAATCTACTCTGTATACCATTCTTAAGCGCTTGGAAAATGCCAATATGCTAGCGGTGCGCACGGTAGAGCATGAAGGAAGACTTAGAAAATATTACCGTATTACCGAAAGCGGATTAAAAAGGCTTGATGAGTTTCGGGAAGATTGGAATCAGATCCTGAGCATCTACCAATACGTGATGAAGGAGAATGAAACAAATGAATAAACACGATTTTTTGGCGAGATTGAGAAAAAAATTATCCGATTTACCCCAAGATGAGGTGTTGGAACGTTTGAATTTTTTCAGTGAAATGATTGAAGATCGGATCGAAGAAGGACTTTCCGAGGAAGAAGCGGTTGCTTCGGTTGGAAAGGTACACGAGATTGCCGCTCAAATTTTAAGTGAAACCTCCGGAGAAAACGTTCTCAAGAACAAAGATGAAAGAAATCGAGTGAAACCGCTTGAAATCTTTCTTTTGGTTCTTGGTTCACCTCTTTGGCTTTCACTTGTTCTTGCCGTATTTGCAATCGTTCTGTCGCTTTATACCGTTCTTTGGAGCTTGGTCGTTTCTATATGGGCTGTGTTCCTCTCTTTGGCGGCTTGTTCCTTGGGCTTTGCTCTTGTCGGCTTCAAATTCATTTTTACGGGGTTCGGATTAAGCGGCGCTGCTTTGATCGGTTCCGGATTGATTCTCGTAGGACTCGGTATCTTTTGCTATTTCGGTGGCTTTTACGCTTCCAAAGCTATTATATTGCTGACGAAAAAGATATTTCTGTGGATCACCAAGTTTTTTGGGAAAAAGGAGGTTGCGAAATGAGTAAAGGAATGAAAATTTGGCTCGTGATTGCTTCCTCCGTTACACTCGTAGGAATCCTCATTTTCGGAA
The DNA here is from genome assembly GCA_045544655.1 of Eubacteriales bacterium. Taxonomy (GTDB): domain Bacteria; phylum Bacillota; class Clostridia; order Oscillospirales; family SIG627; genus RGIG5579. The sequence continues at coordinate 8,788 of JAZPZL010000097.1, read as the reverse complement.
TCATTATGACGGTGCTTGAGTGGGATTTTCGTATGCTTTCTACCGTAACTTATGTAAAAAACGATTATACGATCTCTGAAAGCTTTTGTGATATATCTATCGTTACGGATACTGCCGATATAGAATTTATACTGGATCCGTATCAGAAGCCAACTGTGATCTGTTATGAAGATTCGCGTGCTGAGCACTCCGTTAAGGTTGAAGAGGACTGCCTAGAGATCAACGTCAATGAGAACGTGGGATGGAATGATTTTGTCAACATCAATTTTAATACCCCAAAAATTACGGTGATTCTTCCAAATTCTTGCAGAAAGATCAATGTGAAGAGTTTAACAGGCGACGTTGTCTTACCGGATGATTTTACTTTTGACAGCATTGACGTTTCCGTTACGACCGGAGACGTTGAGTGCCGGGCTGATTCTTTGAACGGGATCACGGTCAAGAGTACAACCGGGGATATTGATTTGTCGGAATGCCACGGCGGATCAATGAATTTAAGCGCTACTACCGGAGATATTTCGGTTGAGAAAACGTATTGTGATTCGGATATAAGAATTGACGTGACTTCCGGTGATGTCTATTTGAGCGAGCTTTACGCAGTTCGTTTAGATTCAAAGGGAAAGAGCGGAGAAATTTTATTGAAAAAAGTGACGCCTTCTACAGAAATTTCGATTTTAAGAAGTACCGGCGACGTTACGTTTGAGGAATGTGATGCAGGTGAGATTTGCGTTCAAACGGACACGGGAGACGTAACGGGGACGCTTCTTTCCGAGAAAACGTTTGTAACTTCAACCGATACCGGTAGGATCGACGTATCCAAAACGGTAAATGGCGGAAAATGTGAGATCAAAACGAACACCGGGGATATTGAGATTTTCGTACAAAAGCAAAATTGAAAAGTATGCCGCATTTTTGCGGCATTTTTCTATATTTCTTTTCGAATTTATCTTGACTTTGGGGTGTTCTCGTGATTAAATAGATTCAGGTTAATTCAACCTGAATACAATCAATTGAAATGGGAGATTACTATGGAAAACAACGAAAAGATTTTTCAGACCGGATATGCGCAGGCTTCCTTTACACCGCCTCTTGGTATGAATATTCCCGGTTATTTTAAACAGAGAATTTCCGAGGGTATTATAAACGACCTTTTGATGCACTGCATTGCTTTCGACAACGGTACCGATAAGGCACTTTACTTTGCTTGTGACGCGCAGGGCGTGCTTGACGGTGGTGGAAACGCAATTCGTAAGCTGCTTTCCGAAACCTATGAAATTCCTTTTGAGAATATTTTTATTCACGCAAGCCATTCTCATACTACCGCTTATATTCAGGATATTGCCAAGAGCGGCGATATTGCTATTGCCTATTCCTCCAGACTGCATCGCACCTTTGTGGATACAGCAAAGGCTGCACTTGACGATCTGCATCCTACCAAAATGAAGATTGCCCGTGGTGAAGCAAGAGACGTTGGTTTCAACCGTCTTTACGAGATGAAGGACGGTAGCTACGTTACCAATCCTCGTTGGGGTCATCCCGATATTCTTCGCCCCGTGGGTCAACAGGATCACTCCGTTCAGCTGATTCGTCTTGTTCGTGAGGAAGCAAAGGAGATCGTTATCGTCAACTTTGGTACCCATCCTGATACTTTGGGCGGTAAGAAATATTACCGTGATTGGCCCGGCTTCGTTGTTGAATTTATGAACCGTTGCTTCGACGGCGAGATTCATACCGTGATGATCAACGGCTGTCAGGGTAACTCCAATCATTGGAATAAGATGCGCGGTCACGAATACGACGTTACTCCCATCGGTAAGGCACAGAGAATGGCAAGAATCATTGCCGGCGAGGCGCTTAAGATCTACGACAATGCAGAAGAGGTTCCCGTAGGTGAGATCCGCGGCTTTAAAGAGTTTGCAAAGGTTGGACAGAATCCTTGCACTCCCGAGGAGATTGAATATGCAAAAGAAATGCGCGTGCTTTATAACGAGCATAAGGATTCCAATCACCCCGTCTTGGTGGAATATCGCCAGAAGACCGGTATGAGCGTACCCAAGTCCAATCGAATTCTTGCAAATCTGGATGCTCCCGAATTTTACGAGATCCCTGTTTTCGGTCTGCAGATCGGCAGCCTTGCCTTCATCGGTTTTGCAGGGGAGCCTTTCTGCGAGATCGGCATTCGTGTAAAGGCTGCAAGCAAAATGCCTATGACCGTTACCAGCTGCTGCACCAACGGTTCTTGGGGCTATTTCCCCACGAAAGAAGCGTTTGCGGTTGAAGGCGGTTATGAGAGAAACTCTTCTAAATATGCCCACAATCTAGAGGACGTTCTCGTTGAAACTGCCGGTAAGATTATCGAGCAAATGAAGTAAATTTGATCTTTGAAAAACCATCGGAATTCCGATGGCTTTTCTGTTTGTTTTTCCTGATTTTGCTTGACATCCGTCACCTTTCGTGATTAAATAGATACAGATCACTCTGATCGAATACACATTGAATTTAACGGAGAATTCACATGGAAAACAATGAAAAAATTTTTCAGACCGGTTATGCACAAGCATCCTTTACACCTCCTTTGGGACTGAGGATTCCCGGCTATTTTGAGGTGAGAATTTCCGACGGTGTAATCAACGATTTGTTGATGCACTGTATCGCCTTCGACAACGGAAGCGAAAAGGCGCTCTATTTTTCTTGTGATGCTCAAGCAGTAATTACCAAAGCTGGAAAAGTGATCCGTAAGAAGCTGAGTGAAGCCTTTGATCTTCCTGAAAACAACATTTTTATTCATGCGACTCATACCCACTGCTCGGCGTACATTCAAGAAATTCCCGGAGAAGGGGATATCGGCATCGCGTACGCCTCTTATTTGCACCGCGCTTTTATCGATACCGCAAGAGCTGCTCTTGCAGATCTGAAGCCGACCAAAATGAAGATCGCTCGCGGCGAAGCCAATGACGTAGGCTTTATCCGTTGCTATGAAATGGTCGACGGTTCCGTTAAGACGAATCCTGGTTGGAAGAGAACCCACGAGATCGTAAGACCTTTTGGTACTCAGGATAATTCTCTTCAGATTGTCCGTATGATTCGTGAAAATGCAAAAGAAATTTTGATCGTGAACTTTGGTACGCACCCCGATACGCTTGGCGGTACCAAGTATTTTCGCGATTGGCCCGGCTACGTTGTGGAGTTTGCCAACAGCGCCTTGGAGCAGAAGGTTCATACCGTTGTGATCAATGGCTGTCAAGGCAATTCCAATCATTGGAACAAGATTCGTGGTGAGAAATACCCTGTCGAAGGCGTGGATGTCGCTAAAAGAATGGCTAGAATTCTTACCGGTGAGGTTTTGAAGATCTATGATTCTGCTGAGGAAATTGCCTCCGGTGCCATCCGCGGCTTTGTGGAAATTGCAAAAGTAGGTCAGAACCCTTGTGAGCCGGAAGAGATCGAGCTTGCAAAGCAAATGCGTGTTCTTTACGATGAGCACAAGACGTCAAAGCATCCTGATTTGGTTGAATTCCAAAAAAAGACCGGTATGAGTGTACCCAAGTCCAACCGAATTCTTGCGAATCTTGACGGACCTGAATTCTACGAGATCCCGATGTTCGGCTTGCAGGTCGGCGAACTTGCATTTATCGGGTTTCCCGGGGAGCCCTTCTGCGAGCTTGGTATGGCTGTAAAAGAATACAGCAAGAAGGCGATGACCGTTGTGAGTATGGGTACCAATGCCGGTTACGGCTATTTCCCCACGAAGAAAGCGTTTGGCGTTGAGGGCGGCTACGAAAGAAACTCCTCTAAGTATGCACACAATCTTGAGGATGTTTTGGTTGAAGCCGCTTCCAGAATTTTGGATCAAATGAATTAAATCATATGATAAAAACCATCGGGTAACCGATGGTTTTTATCAAAAAAATACGGAGTTTTTTTATGACACAAAGAGAACTTTTAATTGAATCCACATTGGATCACACGATGCAGCCTTCCTTGTTTTACGGTTCTGAATCTGCAGAAAAGAGACCCCTTTTGGTGGGACTGCATACCTGGAGCTTCGACCGCTTTAATCAGATCAAAAATATGCTTCCTTATGCAGAAAAAAATGATTTTCATTTGCTTTTGCCGGAGTTTCGTGGCAAGAATACTGCCGGAAATCCCGAATGTAGAAAAGCATGCGGATCGGAGTATGCCAAACAGGATATCAAGGATGCCATTGATTACGTAATTGCAAATGAAAACGTGGATCCTGACCATATTTTCTTGCTTGGATCCAGTGGGGGAGGGCATATGGCGCTTTTAATGGCAGGCTTTATTCCCGAATATTTTGAGGCAGTTGCAGCCTTTGTTCCGATTACGAATTTGAGCCGTTGGTTTGATGAGACCGATAAATATAAGAAAAGCATTTTGGCTTGCTGTGGCGGCGAGGATCGAATTGAGATGCTTCGTCGTTCTCCTATCTCTTATATTGATACCGCTTGTAAATGTACTATCAAGCTTTTTCACGGAAAATGGGATCCTGTCGTTCCTTTTACCCAAAGCGTACGCTATTTCAACTCTATGCAGGAGCGTCATCCCGAAGCGAAGGTTTATCTGGATGTTTTTGACGGGAAGCACCAGATGGATATGAAACAAGCCTTTTATTGGTTCTTGTCCCAGTATAAGAAGAATCTATTGTCCGAAGTTACGGGGTGAAAATATGGAATTAAAGTTCGCAAGCTTTAATCTGCGTTGCTGTGACGATCCTGATGGAAATTCCATTAAGGAACGCGCGCCCCGCTTAAAAGCTGTTTTAGCTCCTCTTTCTGCGGATGTTATTGCATTCCAGGAGATTCGACCAAAGTGGGTTCCCGAGATCGAACGTGATTTTTTGGACCAATACGAGCTTTTTCTTGCGTATCGTTCCGTAGAAAAGCCTGAAGGGTTGATCACGCTTTGGAAAAAAGAAAAATACGATTGCGTTGAAAAAGGGCACTTTTGGTTTTCCGATACACCCTCTCGGGAGTCGGCGGGATGGGATGAAAAATATCATTGTCCAAGAATTTGCTCTTACGTCCAATTAAAGGAAAAGGGAAGTGAACGTGCGTTCCTCCTGTTGAATACTCATTTTGGATTTGGTGACGGTTGCCAAACCAAAAGTGCAAGGATGATCAAAGCGTTCAGTGGGCGCTATCCGAATTTGAAGACAGTAATCGGCGGGGATTTTAATATGTCTCCGTCCAGTCTCGGATACAAGGAGATGACGGATCGGTACATTGATGCAAACGCAGTGACCGCCATGGATCGACGTGCTACGTATCATGGGTATCATCCCTCGCCTGAGCAGACGACGCATATCGACTTCATTTTTTGCGACAGAATGGTTTCCCCGCGATCCTTTCGCATTATTGACGACAAGGTGGAAGGAAAATATCCTTCCGATCATTTTGGAATTTATTCCGAACTTTTCCTATAAAACCTTGATTATTTGGCTGTATTATGATAAGATGTACTAAATCAATTTTTACGAAAAAGGAGAAGAATGATGAACGTAAAAGAACTTGCTTCCCGCATCCTGGGCGAAAAATTTGATTTTGAAATCAAAGAAGAAACCCGTGAAGGCGTATACGTAAAGTACGCCGACGGAAAAGCAATCATCGGTTCCGATACCACTCCCGGAAAAGCCAGAGCGTATATGCTTCTTGCAAAAGGTATTTCTGAGGGTAAGTCTGAGTTTACGATCGAAGAAAAGGCATATTTCGATATGTGCGGCGTTATGCTGGATATGTCCTTCGGTTCCGTAACCAAGCCCGAGGGCGTAAAGCGTTATTTGGATTATATGGCATTGTTCGGTATGAATATGTTGATGCTCTATACTGAGGATACCTATGAAATCGAGGGTTATCCTTTGTTCGGTTATCAGAGAGGCAGATATACTCTGGCTGAACTTCAGGATATTGATAACTACGCAAACGATCTGGGCATTGAAGTCATTCCTTGTATTCAGACCTTCGGTCACTTGTCGAAATTTCTCCGCTATAAGGCGCATAAGAATATTGCTGAAAATGAACAGGTTCTTCTTCCCGGTGAAGAAAAAACCTACGAGTTTATTGAAGCTTGCGTAGCTACCTGCAAAAAGGCTTTCCGCTCCTCCAGAATTCACATCGGTTGCGATGAGACCCGCGGTATCGGCTTCGGTAAATCCTTTGCTCGTGACGGTTACCGTGATCGCTTTGAAATTTACAATGAGCATTTGGGAAGAGTTGCAGAGATCTGCAAAAAGTACGATTATCACCCCATGATGTGGAGTGATATGTATTCTACTCTTGCCGGTAAGGGCTCGGTTTATTCCGTTGATGCGCAGATCCCTCAGTACGTTATCGATGCGATGCCCGATGCTGATATGGTCTTCTGGAACTACTACAGAACCAACAACGAATTTTACGGCGGCAACATTGAAAAGCATCTGAAATTTGGTCGCAAGGTGGTTTTCGCCGGCGGTATCTGGACTTGGAATGGTCAAGCTCCCAACTTCACCCATACTTACAACACTGTAAAGCCTGCTATGGAAGAATGCTTGAAGCACGGTGTTCGTGAAGTATTTGCGGCTGCTTGGGCTTATGGTGACATCAACCACATTCAGGCACTGCCTTGTCTTGCCATGTATTCTGAATACTGCTGGAGAGGCATGGAGTGCACGAAGGATGATATTGATTCCGTTGCAGAGTTTATTACCGGCAATCCCGCAGAGCTTTGCGACGCCATCAGTGATTTTTACTGTGGCGAGGACGGCGACAGAAACGTGGGTAAGATCATGCTTTGGGCAGATCCCTTGCTCAGCCTGATTCCCTTCGGCTACGATATGAAGAAGTTTGAAGCATGCTTTGAAAATTCCTTGAAGGTTTTCGAGAAATATCCTGATGCACCTTATATTGATTTTTACAAGGTTCTGTTCCGTTGCTCTTTGGCAAAGACCCGCATCCATCTCAATCTTCGTGAGCGTTACAAAGCAGGAGATAAGGAATGGCTGAAGGAGTTTGCAACGAAGACCTTGCCCGTTGTGATTGATGACTTTGTTGAGCTTTACAATCTTCACGATGCCTATTGGCACAAGGAAAGTAAGACGAACGGCTGGGAAAAGCTTGGCAATGCCTATGCTGCCGCTACCGATCGCCTTCGCTATGCGCAGCGCGAGATTCTTCGCTATCTCAACGGTGAAATCTCCGAGATTGAAACACTTGAGGCAGAGGCTCTGGAGGGCGAATATACCAAGCATATTAACGCTGACCGTGTAATGCGCTCCTATTAAATTTGACAAAAAAGAAAGACTCGATTCGAGTCTTTCTTTTTTGCTTTTATCAGTCAAACAAATCCAGAGAAGGCTTAAGTTCTTTGGGGATGGGGCAAATATACGTGCCGCCGGTCTTTTCAAAATGCTCTTTTTTGGCTTGTTCAATCAATTCGGGATGCTCCATCAATCGCATAATGGTTGCCGCAACTGCTTTTCCGGCATAAAGCATACCTCTCTTGGCAAAGCTGCAACGGTTTTGCGCAACACTTTGCCAGCTGTGACCGGGAGTTCCTACTGCCAAGTTTGCAATATGCATCTGAACGGTGGGGCAAACCCAGCTTACGGCAGCAGTATCGGTGGAGCCGGCGTGTGCAACGGGGGGAGCGGGATCCTTCACGTGATCTGCAAGAGGTGAGAGAGCCTCCTGATCTTTAGAAAGCTTAAACGTCTTTTGCAAAGCGCGGGCATATTCCAACTCCTCTTCCGTGGGTACGGGGAAGGGAACGTCGTGCATCGCTTCGTTTGCTGTAGCCTGCAAGGTAGGAATGGTGATCAGATTGGAGTATGCGGATGTAATTCTGTGTGTAACGGTGGTGTCAGTCATCAGTGCGGCACCTTGGGCAATTCTGTTCATTCTTTCATACAGATCCTGAACGGAATCTCTGTCCACTGCACGTATCATATATCTTACCATTGCGTGCGCCTGAACGATGTTTGCCGCAGTTCCTCCGGCATCAATAATGGCGTAATGGATTCTGCTTGTGGGTTCCATATGTTCACGAAGGAAATTACAACCGATATTCATCAGTTCCACTGCATCCAAAGCGCTTCTGCCTTTGTGAGGTGCGGCACCTGCGTGAGAAGCAATTCCTTCAAAGCTGTAATCAACCTTAACGTTTGCAAGTGCCGGGCGAGTTCGAACCATATGCATACTTTCGGGATGCCAGCTGACAACGGCATCAATACCGTCAAAGGCGCCGTCTCGCGCCATGAACACCTTGCCACCTCCGCCTTCTTCTGCGGGACAGCCGAAAAGCGTGACCGATCCTTTTCCGTTTGCTACGATATATTGTTTTACAGCAAGCGCAGCAGCCAAAGAGCCTGCAGCGAACAAATTATGACCGCATCCGTGTCCGTTGGTTTGTCCTTCACAAATTTTCTTTTCCGTAATTCCCGCTTCCTGGCTCAGACCGTCCAAGGCATCGTATTCCGCAAGTATACCCATGCTGGGTGAGCCCTCGCCAAACGTTGCTTTGAACGCAGTCGGGATTCCAACCAGGTTTTCGGTAACACGGAAGCCGTGCTCCTTCAAAATTTTAACGATCGTCTCAACGGCATAGAATTCGCGAAAACCAAGCTCGGGATGATCCCACAGGTCATCGGAAAGCTTGGTGAAAATTTCCGAATTGTCATCAATAAATTTTATGAATTTTTCGTATTGCATCGTACTACTCCTTTGTTTGATGAAAAAATTATAACTTTATTCTTGAAAAATGTCAATAAAGGGAATTGTTTTTTCACTACTTTGTG
>JAZPZL010000096.1:0-7699 GCA_045544655.1 Eubacteriales bacterium | reverse complement strand
CAACTCCTTGGCTCACAGAACGACATGGCTACGATCCGACTTGGGTGTATTTTGAAGAGAACGCTACGGCGCTGACCGCAAAGGAAAACCGCCAGCTGGTGATGCACAGCATCGAGTATATCAAAAACCATTTTGACGAGGAGATCACCCTTTCCGAGATCGTGCGACGCTCCGCAATGTCTAAAACCAATTTCTGCGCCATTTTCAATTCCATTACCGGGATGCCTTTCAAGGAATATCTGAATCGCTATCGGATCGAACGGGCGGCAGAGCTGATCGCATCCGGCGAAAAGGTCTCAGTCGCAGGCAACACCTGCGGTTATAGCGATTTCAGCACCTTTTATCGCAATTTTAAGAAATATATGGAACTGTCTCCTTCGGAATTTGCAAAGAAAACGAAAAAAGCGAGGTGAATTTCACCTCGCTTTTTCTATGCGTTTTTCATATCCAGAATTGCCCCTTGCTTCAGCAGAGCGCTCCTCAGCTTTTCTACGTCGATCTCGGCGGGAAGGCGTTTTTCCGTAACTGCCATCGCCGCCGCCAATCCCGCGGCTTGTCCCATTGCCATACAGCAGGGCATCACGCGGACGGAGCCTACCACGTGATCGTCTACGCTGATACAGCGACCGGCAAACATCAGATTGGAAAGCTCTGCGCTGACAAGACAGCCGTAGGGAATGCCAAAGGGTCTCTCCAGCTTTTTGAACAGCGTACCCCGCTCGTTGTTGTAGTGAATATCAATGGTATAGCCGGATAGGCAAATGCTATCGTCGGGAATCTCGCCGTCCAGTGCCTGCTCCAGGGTCACGCACTTCAAGCCCTTCATCCGTCGGGTTTCCCGAATGCCGATGTTGGGCGCAATGGAGGAAATATAACAGTTTTCAAAGCCGGGGACGAACTTGCGGAAGGTGTCGATCAGCTTATAAAGCTGCAGGTGACCCTCCATTTCTCCACGGGTCAGGTCAAATACGTTCGTACCGTCCACGTCCAGCAGGCGAGTGGTGTTGACGTACATCTGTCCCTCGTGAACGCCGTTGATGACGATCATATTTCCACGCTCCACGGGGCAGATTCCTTGCTCCTTCAGTCTGGACCAAAGCTGGGTCATCCCCACGAATACGTAATTGGGATCCGCCTTGAAATAAGCGGCGTCGTAGCCGGGCTTGGTTTCAATGGTGGCGCTCATGGGCTTCATCTCGTCGGGATGCTTTTCCACGTAATCCAAAAGCGCCTGATCGTTTACGTTTTCAATGGTACACATCACCGTGGGCGGCATCATTTCGTGGGAGTCTCCGCGACCCGTCTCGTAAGAACAGCCCGCAAGGCATCCCAGGTCACCGTCACCGGTGCAATCTACGAACAGCTCCGCCTCCACCGTGATCCGATTGCACTTGCCGTAAAGGGTAACGGTTTTCAGCATTCCCGCATCCACCGTCGCATCAATGGCCTCTACGTGCAAAAGCACCTCCACGCCCGCCTCGCGGCACAGTTCAAAAGCCAGGATCTTTACCGCTTCCGCATCCACGTTGGCAACGGAATTATGCTTGGGGCAGGGACGGATGCCGTAGCACGCGCCCCGCTCCTGCAAACGGCGGATCAGCTCCTCGGCAAAGCCTGAAATGCACGGATTTCCATGCTCGTCCAAAAAGCCGAGTAAGGGGAGACCGATGGTTAGATTTCCACCGAGAAATCCGTTTTTATCCGCCAGAAGGACCTTTTTTCCTTCCCGTGCGGCAGTAATGGCGGTGGCAAGTCCCGCGGGACCGCCGCCGATCACCGCAATATCATAACGACAGGCAAACTCTTTCATTTTCTTCTCCTAATCCTCCAGCATCTTTTCAACTTGTGCGACGATCTGCCGGGGATGCACCCTTTCAAAATCGGTGGTGTCGATTTCCAGCCTTTCACCGGGGCATCTGAAGGAATCCATTCCCCGCTTCATAAATTTCTCGCAGAATTCATCCCGCGTCATGGTGTAGTACAGGCTGTCTCCGGGGAGGGGCGGGTAATGCTCCTGCAAAACGTGACCTAGGTGACGGGCGTGGGCGTTGTCACGAAGGGTGTAGCGCTCGTGGAGAACGTCCAAGTCTCCGTGGAGAAAAATGCAAGCGCATTTGGGCGCATACTGCTCCAACACGGCGTTGAAGCGCTTACCGCTGATATCGTCAAAATTATTATCTACGATCACAGAGCCGCCCGTTTTCAGGATCTGTTCCACTACGTGGATCACCACTGCGTTGGCGGCGTGGTCCAAGGCGCGTTTCTGAGCATAGCAGGTAAAGCCTACCGTATCAAAAAGCTCCTCCTTGATCGCATCCTTTTCCACTACGGGAAATCCGAAATGCTCCGCCAAGGCCTTGCACACGGTGGATTTTCCCGTTGCCGGCATACCGGTCAAAACAATAATAGCCATAAAGCCTTCCTTTTTCGTAAGCTTACGCGAATTTTTCGGTCAAGGCCTTTGCCAAAGCCGTGATCTTTCCGTAATCCTTGTCAGCCAAAGCCTGCTTATCCAGAACGGCGGAAGCAACGCCTACGCCTACCACACCCGTTGCCAAAACCTCCTGAATGTTATCGGCAGAAACACCGCCGAAGCAAACGAGAGGAAGATGGTTCAGGGGAACGCGGATCTCCTTGATCACCTTCAGCGTTACCACGGAGGAGGGGAAGAGCTTGATCAGATCTGCGCCCAGCTTGTATGCCTTGGTCATTTCGGAAGGGATGGAACAGCCGGGCATGGAAATAAGCCCCGCTTTCTTGGTTGCCGTGATGATCTCTTCTTCCATCGTGGGAGAAACGATGATCTCAGCCCCTGCGTTCTTTGCGATCTCAAACTGCTCCATGGTGATGACCGTTCCTGCGCCTACGTGCATTTTTCCGTCCAGCGCCTCTCTCACCGCGTGGATCTTTGCCGCCGTTGCGGAAAAGGTGGAGGGGTCTGCCTGATTGAAGGGAACCTCCATAAAACGAATCCCGCCGTCGTACAGTGCGCTTGCCACCTTTACGATCTCTTCCTCGGCAATACCGCGGCAAACCACGATCACTTTGCTTTCCATAAATTCCTTAACGAATTGATTCATACTCTTTTCTCCTTTTCAGCAATGCTTCTTTAAAGCTTCAATCATAATCTGCGTCGCCATATCGGCGGTATTCTTTTCTGCTTCCTTGCTTCTGGAAGCAATGTGAGGGGTCAGGTAAAAATTGGGAAGACTGAGCAGCGGCTCATCCTTCCGGGGAGGCTCGTTTACCAAAACGTCGAAATACGCTGCGCGGATGATCTTTTCGGATAAAGCGGTGAAAAGATCTCCTTCATTCACGATTCCACCTCTTGCCGTGTTGATCAGAACGGCATTCGGCTTCATGGTCTTCATTTCCTTCAGCGTAATAGAATCCCTGGTTTCTTCGGTCAAGGGTACGTGCAGGGAAACGAAATCCGACCGCGTTAGAATTTCTTCCAATTCCACTGCCTCAACACGGAACGCCTGCGCCGCTTCCCGATCAACGGAATAAGGATCGTACGCCAGGATCTTCATTCCCAGTCCGAATGCCATCTGCGCAACCTTTTTGCCGATGGCACCGAAGCCAACGATTCCGATGGTCTTCCCCTCCAGCTCATAGCCGGTCAGCTTTGACCAACCGTACGCTCTGGTGTCGGAAATGCTTTCGTACAGATTCTTGGAATCTGCAAAGAGAAAGCTGATGGCAGTCTCCGCAACGCTTCTGGCGTTGGAGCCTACCGTTCTTCCCACGAAGATCCCCTTTTCGCGGCAGTATTCCAGATCAATATTATCGGTACCCACACCGAATTTTACCACTGCCTTAAGCTTCGGGTGCGTATCAATATACGCCTTGTCTACCGGCTCAACGCCCACCACTACGCCGTCGGCATCCTTGGTTTTTTCGTAGAATTCTTCCTTCGTATACGCGTTTCCCGTGTCGTTGTATTCTATGAGAAATCCCGCGTCTTCGATGATCTTTACGTTTTCCGGTCCGCACTTGGCAAAGCCTCGGGGAGTAAATACGATCTTCATAATTTCATTCCTTTCATCATCCTTCTGCTTTCAATGAACACCTATTTCTCAAAGTTGACACACTTTCATTTTAGTGCTACAATCCCTATTAGTAAATACGGTTTCTTGCTGTAAATTTTAGAAATATTGCGGTAACGGTATGATTTATAACGCTTATACGGAACAGAACGAGCAGGTGTCGGGCATTCGTCTGATAAGCTGCGGTCACATTTTCGCCAAGCACGGCAGGGAGATCCACCGCCCCGACGGCAGAGAGGACTGGCTGCTGTTTTATGTCGCCAAAGAAAACGAGACCTTTTTTATGAAAAATAAGGTCATCGCCCCCCCAGGCTCCTTCGTGCTGTTTGCTCCCGGTGAAAAACAGCATCATATCTACGAAGGACACAAAACGGCGGAATTTTACTATATTCATTTTCAATGCCAAGCGCTTCCGCCCGAATTCACTCTCTCGACCTCAAAGGTCTACAACACCCTTTTCAACCGTCAGGTATGCGATCTCTTTGATGAGATGATCGAAGAAACCCTGCGAAAACAACCCTTTTACGAAAGGCTTTGTATTTATAAAATGCTGTATCTTTTGACGGTTCTGGAACGGGGCGTTTTGAGTGAAAACTATCCCAATAAAGAAAATTTCCGGCGCATCGCCCACGCGGTCCAGCATATGAATCGGCATTACGATGCAGATCTCAGCTTGCAGGATTACGCCGATATGTGTGCCATGAGCAAATACCACTTTATCAGAGAATTCGAAAAGATCGTTGGCTTTTCGCCCATGGAATATCGCAACAACATCCGCCTCCAGCACGCGGCAGACCTGCTTTTGGAAGAAAAGCTTGCGGTAGAGCAGATCAGCAATCTGGTTGGGTATTCTTCTCCCTCCTACTTCAGCTCGGTATTCAAGCAAAAATACAAGCTTTCCCCCAAGCAATACCAAAACCAAAACCGATAATCAAAAAGCGAGGTGAATTTCACCTCGCTTTTGCTATGTACAAGACTATTCTTCCAGCATCAGCATACATTTGGAAAGCATTCGCATAACGTGGAACGGACCTTTGTAGGTGTGTCCCTTGCAGGGCGGCTGGGTAGGGAAGCCGTCGCGGCGAAGGTAACCGAACCATTCGCCGTATTCTCTGTCCGAAAAATGGGCAAAGGCGTAGTCGCTGACTTGGGTAAAGATCTTTTGATATTTGACGTTTCCTGTGGTGCGATACAGCATCAGGGATGCGATCATTGCCTCGTTATGAGGCCACCAAAGCTTCATATCGTGCTCGTAAGCCTCTATGGGCAGATTCAAAACGTCCTTGAAATACAGGATCCCGCCGTATTCCGGATCCCAGCCACGTTCAAAGGCGGCGTCAAAAACTTGTGAGGCAAACGCCGCCAGCTCTGCATCCTTTCGTTTCATTGCCTCTTCCAACAGAAACCAGGAGCATTCAATGTCATGTCCCGGGTTAATGACCCTGCAGGGAGCGGAGTCAAGAATCACGCCGTTGTCATCTGCACGGATGTTTTCAAACATCGCGTTGTATTCAATCTTGTAGAAGCACTTAATATCTTCTATAAGATCGCTTATGATTTTGTCGTAAAAGGAGGATCTTTCGCGATCTGCCTCCCGCATCACCGATGCCACGTTCAGCAGGATCATAGGATTGGCAAGGGTTTTTGTATTCCGCGTTTCCCCATAGCTTTTGGGCGTGATCTTGTAAGGATCGGTGGAGGGATCCCGATACATTCCGTATACGAAATCAAAATAATTTTTCGCTTTTTCCAGACAAATCGTTTCCTTCGTTGCCATATAATACTCGGCGTTTGCCATGATATAAAAGGTCTCGGAGAACCAGTATCTGCGTTTCCGAAGGGGTCTGCCGTCCCTTGTGACGGTGAAGAACATTCTGCTGTCTTTGTCGATGCAATGCTCGGTTGCAAAGTCGATACAGCTTTTGGCAAAATCCAGGTATTCCTCTTTTTGCTCAATGTGATTGTAGAGGTAAGAGAATATCCAGCCTGTCCGCCCTTGCATCCACACACTTTTATCTTGGGAATAAACCTTTCCCTCGCGGTCAAGGCAGTTTAAAATTCCACCGTATTCAAGATCTCGGGCGTGGTTAAGCCAAAAGGGAACGCAGGAATCCAGCAATTCGCTTTTAAACCGATGATATAGCTCATTCATAATACCGTTTCCTTATATATTTGAAAAATGCACGCAAGGATATTTTGCCACCTGCTCGATCAGTTCAAGGGAATCCTTTTCCGGATTCCAGAGTAGCTCGGCGAAGAGTGCTACGGGGAGGGCAATTTCGTTTTCCAGCATGGCATCCTCCACCAGCGCCTGAACAACGGAATTTTCATTTCCGTATTTTTCCACCGATGAAAGGATGCGTCTCATATAATTTGCGTTTTTCAACCAGCTTGCTTGCTGTAATTTCCAGATCCGATCCTTTTTTGTTTGACGCTCTTTGATAAATCGTTCGGTGCGCTCTCCCAATAGATAGGGAGCGGAAAAATGCTGAAATTTGCGCCAATCCAGCTTCAGCATTCCCTTGAGAACCGCGCCCCATTTTTCATCTTTGCCCCGAAGGGTCAAGATCTTTTCGGTGAATTCAGGGGTTTCATCGAAATCTTCCACCCTATCTGCGTAATAATCAAAGGGGAAGCTACCGCAGTCCTCCCAAACGATGTAGATCCTTTTATCTACGTTTTTAATGTATTCCAGCTTGTTTTTGACCGACGTTGCGTGAAGCCCGAATTGAATGTGCAGATCGGGATAAAGACGGAGTAAGCTGCCGGCAATATCGTTCACAAGCTCCGCGACCTCACGGGCGATGCATTTTCCGTTAACACTTTCATCGTCCAGCTCGGTGAAGGACTGAAAATAAATGCCGTCTGCCAAGGTATCGGCGTACTGGGTTTTATAGATCTCCAAAACGTTTTGCTTTAGCTGAAGTAAGGCGTTTTGGTCGTACTTTTCAAGAACGTTTTTGTTTTTGGTGTCCCATCCCCAGGCAAAGCCCCAGATCACCTTGATATTCAAGCTGTGTGCATACTCCACCACGTCGTTGGCATTGAGGGGAGCTACGTCGTTCCATATCACGATTTCGTTCAGTCTCAGCCTTGCCATATTTTCAAGGAATTTGCGATAATCGTAGATCACGTGTCCCCACGTCCAGATCGCCCGCCGTTTGATTGCGGGTGAAATACTGCTCTGCCAAGGATTCAGTTTTTTGGAAAAGGGCTCTTCATAGGTAGAATCGGTCCAAATATTCTTTTTGCGATAGAGGATATCTCCGAGATATTTGTTGCAAAAATCCATACAGCCGTAGAATACACTTGCGGCATCATACCCGGCAATGACGATCATTTGATTGGTATGGCTAAAAACGCTTTCTCCTACGAAGAGGGAATACCCTTCACTGATTTGCGGTACGTTCAGAACCGTTTTGCTTTTTTTCAGCACAGCGTTTCCATCTGCTTTTCCGATCACAATGAGATTGGAGGAAGCAAGCTCCTCCGAGGTAACGCTGTGAGCAGATCTTACGGGCAAAACGTAGGATAAATATCCCGAAATTTCACCGTAGAGGAAATTTACTGCTTTTTTTTCGATTCCCTCGTAGTCGTCATAGATCAAGATCCATCTGTTTTCCATATTTTACCTTCCGAAAATTATAGAT
>JAZPZL010000095.1:0-5548 GCA_045544655.1 Eubacteriales bacterium | reverse complement strand
CCCAGCAATGCATAATATTCCTGGCCGTAAGTAGACTGAGTTGCATCGGAAACCCACCACTTCATGAACTTCCAAGCAGCTTCCACTTCAACACAATCGCTCATCATTACGATGCCGGTTACGTTGGTATCGGCGGTGTGGTCAACGTAGGTAGTGCCGTCCTCATTGGTACGGATGGTACCGGGAAGCACGGTGAAGCCCCAAAGACCACGAAGCTCGGGAGCGAAGATGGTCAGCTGAGAGTAAGTAGCGTAGCCCTGTACGCCGATGGGCATTTCACCGGTACGGAAACGGTTTGCAAAGTTGTAGGAGTAGGGGAAGCCGTACATGGTATAAAGCTCGCACATTTCCTTGAAGGTTTCCAGAGCCGCGTTGGAATCGAGGTTGATCGCCATTGCGCCGGTAAGACCTTCCTTGTCGCCTTCTACAGGCTTGGAGTAGAGCTGCTCACCGCGCTGATACAGCATAATGAGAAGTCCTGCCAAGGATTCGTGGTAGCCAAAGTCCAGATTGTTGGTCTGGAGGGTGGGAAGCATATTGTAAACGTCTTCCCAGGTTTCGGGAATTTCAAGACCCAGCTGCAACAGAATGTCACTGCGGTAGAACAGCATAGAGAAGCTTTCCGTCTCAGGCAGACCGTAGGCTACGCCGTACAGCTCCAAGGGAACGGTTGCCGCTTCATCGAACCAGGAGATCACCTGCTCGTAATCGGAGAAGATCTCACGGCACTTTGCATTGAATTCCAGGGTCTCTTTGTCGTCGCCTTCCTTGTCAACGTATCCTTCGGGGTTGATGGGAAGCGCGGCGGAACGGATCGCGTAGTTGATAATGGTAACAGAGCCCAAGGTCATATTGACGTCGGGACCGGAACCGGAAAGGGTTGCGGGAAGCAGGGAGCCTGCGGCAACCAGCTTCAGGTCAACTGCGATATTCTTCTGAGAAGTGAAGGAGTCACTGACCAGAGATCTCATAATGGTGGACTGGTCACGGCCGGAGGTGGTCCATACTTCAATGGAAGCAAAGTTCTCAGAGCCTTCTGCGGTGCGCACACCGTAGCTGGAGTAGTCACTCATCCAGCTCATAATGAACTGCTTAAGCTCGTAACCCATTGCAGACCAGAAGCCTGCGGCAGCGTCGAAGTCCTTGGACTTCATATACTTTTCAGCGCCCTTTTCCGCAACGTCCTTGGCAGGAGCAACTACCACGTAGTCAAACTGCAGGGGCTGGTTACGGGAGGTCATGATCCAGGTACCCAGGTTACCGATGTAGTCCTTCAGCTCGGAGAAGTTGGGAGCAACCAGATCTTCATCCTCGCTCATTCTCTCCAGAAGCATTGCTACGTTGTCCAGCGTTACGGAGTCAGAACCCTTGGTTCCGTTGATCTTCTCCAGCTCTGCGGATACGGATCTGAGAACCTTTGCCTGCTCGCCCATACCCTTGAGAACCTCGGGCATCAAACGGTTGAACTGATAGTCTCTGTACTCGTCAGGCTCGGAGCCGGTGAGCATCAGGATCTGCAGGTAATATTCATTAATGGTAGAAAGGGCATTTTCAACGGTGTTCAGAATCTCTGCCATATCACCAAGCACGACGCACATCTCAAGCTGATGCGTACCCTTGGTCAGGTAGAACTGAAGCGCTCTCTCTTCCCCGGTCTTTTCGTCGATCTCGCCGTCGGTAACGGGATGCAGCTGCCAATCGTCCTTATACTTGAAGCGGAGCGTATCAGCTTCAGCAAAGGGAACTGCGCCGTCGATCTTCAAGGAACGGGTAACGTACATACCTTCTGCAAAGGACTGGAGGAAACGGGGGCTGATGGTGTAGAAGCCATCCTCAGGAACCTCAAAGTCCCAGTTGATCCACTGACCTGCGGTCTGCCATTTTTCTCCGCCAATGGAGTTCAGGAAGATGTTGTACGCACTCTGGGGCTGAGTAGCCGCAGAAGAACGGTCGTAGATGGGATATATAATATTGGAGGAAGTACGATGGGGAATCTCCGCGTCGATGACAACGGGATCCTTGCCCTGTGCCTTATCGCTCTTATCCTTGTTCGCCTTCAGATACTCCTCATAGGAAGGAGCACTCTCTTCGTAAAAGATGCGGATCTCCTTCACGGCACAAACCTCCTGAACCTCAGCGAGGGTCAGGGTGTGCTCACCTGCCTCTATATAATAAAGGAAGGGATCAACGATGTAGCCGGTGGAGTCGTTACAGGTAACGGTGCGCCACTCGGGAGCTTCAAGCTTCTTGGGCTTGATTTCGTTACCGTCGTTATCCAATATGAAGCCACGGTCATTAGAGCCTTCGCCGCCCATTACGTCCTCCCATACACGGGGAAGCTCAATATAACGGGACTGCTTGAAGGGGTAAGAACCGTCCAGCAAAAGGGCGCGCTTGATGGTAGCGGTGTTACTAACCAGATCAAGGCTGTCATCGCTGTCGTCGATCTTACCGTCCCCGTCTGCATCGTACTCTACGACGGGAGCGTAGGTAATGGCAATGTGATAATTGCCCGTCTTCTCAGCGTTGAACTTCCAGGTCACGTCACCGGTCTCAGACACGAGGACAACCTCTTCATCGCCCAGGTACTTATCAACGAATACCTTTGCGGTGGTGGACTCCTTGTCATAGTCCTTGCCGGAAAGGACGATCTCTCCTTCGCCGTTGGGGGCATCCTTGTAGATCAGTCTGTACTCCTCGTAAGTATTGGAGTTCAGAAGCTCCTCGATCTCTGCCAGCTTAGAGGCGTTTTCCTTTTTGGTCTCGCTCTGTTCGGGCGCAGACTCAGCCTCGTTTTCAGCCGCAAATGCAGCCGTTCCGAAGCAGGAAAATACCATCAAAAAAGCAAGCAAGAGAACAAGCGTTTTTGACAGAAACTTTTTCATCATACAAAATTCCTCCTATAGTCAAGTGTATGTAGCGTAATGATACCATAATGATTTTTCTTTGTCAAGAAGCCAAAAACCTTGAAAAATCAAAGGATTTCCCCCGCTTTTCGGGGCAAAAAACGCCCGTTTTCGGCGTTTTTGTGACGATTGGGTGAATTATTTGCTTTACAAAATTGCACAAAAATAATGAAAAAAATATATTTACAGTTTCAAAACATTATTTTTCCCTTGATTTTACTGGGATTTTGAGACTTGTCAAGTTTTTTATGTTATATTTTTGCATAGTATATTTTTTCTAACATTTCGTTTATAATTTATAATTTTGACTTTTTTCGCCCTGTTTTCGCCTTTTTTTCAAAACGAAAAAAGAAGCAAAATCTCACAAAATTCATTGTGAGATTTTGCCAAAAACTTTCCAAAAAATTCTCTGTTTTGCACAGTGTCATTTTTTGCGATTTTTTCCGTTTTTTTCGTTATATCAATAAATCTCGCCGCCGAAGAGAAGCTTCTCGCCAAAATAGATACAAGCAGACTGTCCCGGCGCGTATCTCCGCACAGGGGTATCGAAGCTGACCACAGCTCCCCTTGCATCAAAGTGAACACGGCACGGAATCGGCTCTCCCCGATTCCTTCCCCGAAAGCCAAGGCCCTTTTCAGGCACCTCACTCCTCCTGCAGGACACGAACCGCAGATCCTTCACCCGCACTTCATTCACGCAAAGTGCCTCTTCTGCACCCAGCACGATCTCATTTTTCTCCGGAATCAGCTCAAGAACGAAGTACCGCTCACCCATAGCGATTCCAAGTCCCCTTCTCTGCCCTACCGTGTAATGCACGAGTCCCTTATGACGTCCCAGGATCTTTCCGTCTTTATCCACAAAATTCCCCTCGCCGGATTCACAGCGCCCGTCCAGGAAGCCTCCCGTATTTCCGTCGGGAATAAAGCAGATCTCCATGCTTTCCTTTTCTTCGGGAGAAACGTATTCCCGCGCCCGATCCTTCACCTCTCCCTTTTCTTCGTCTGCCAAGGGAAAAAGAATGCGGGAAAGCTGCCTTTGCGTCAGCTTCCAAAGGAAGTAGCTTTGATCCTTGTTTCGGTCTTTGCCGCGACAAAGCTCCATTCTTCCGTCTTTCCCGTTTCGGATCCGGGCGTAATGCCCCGTTGCCACCTTTTCAATCCCCAGCTTGTCCGCTTCTTCCAGAAGGCAGGCAAACTTCATACAGCGGTTACACTCCACGCAAGGATTGGGAGTCAAGCCTTTTTCATAGGCCTCAGCAAAGGGCTTCACCACCCGTTTTTCAAATCTTCTCCGACGGTTCACCGAGTGAAAAGGGATCCCCAGCCGTTCCGCAGCAAATCGCGCCCGCTCTTTCCCATCTTCCCCGCAAAAATCCAGGTAAACACCGTGAACCTCGTACCCTTTTTCCTTCAGAAGCAGTGCAACTGCCGTGCTGTCCACACCGCCCGAGAGTCCTACCAATACCTTTTCCATACTCAAAACTTCTGCGATTCACTGACCGCGACGGCATCGCAACGCTCGTTGTAGGGATGCCCCGCGTGTCCGCGGATCCAGGTAAAGCGAACCTCGTGCCTTTGCAGTTCGGGCAAAAGCCTTTGCCACAGTTCCACGTTCAGAACCGACTTCTTATCCGCCTTACGCCATCCTTTTGCCTGCCAGGATACGAGCCAACCCTTTTCGATGGCGTCCACTACGTATTTGGAATCGCTGACCACCTCTACGCAGCAAGGCTCCTTCAGTGCTTCCAAAGCCGAGATCACTGCCAAAAGCTCCATTCGGTTGTTGGTCGTCACCTTTTCACCGCCGGAGATCACTCTCTCTTTTTCGGCATAGGTGAGGATCGCGCAAAAGCCACCGGGGCCGGGGTTTCCCGAGCAAGCACCGTCGGTATAAATTTTGACCTCTTTCATAGTTGCTCCTTACAAGTTTCTCTTCCCATTATACAACAAAGCGTCACGAAATGCAAAGGTTTTCTTGTGCGAATGCGATGACACCAAAAAAGAGCCTTCCCCCCTTTTTGAAAAAAGCTTGGCAAAAACTTCACTCAAAAAATGAATTCTTCCCACTTTCGTGCGAATATCGTGGGTAACTCACGTTTTTCTACGCTCGGTGACGGGAGCAAGCCCCCGCCTACAAGATACCAAGATTTTTGTAGATACAAGGATCTGTAATAGTTGTTCGCATAATTAAGCCTTCCCCTTGAGGGGAAGGGGCGAAAGCCGAGAAAAAGCCATAGTATGGCTTTTTTGATGTGCTTTTGACAGCCGACACTTGGTTTTTAACGACCGAATGGGAGGCGGAAAACCGTAGTGTCAATGCGGAACCGCGTGCGGGGGATGAGGTGTAGCTTTCGAAGAAAGCGTCCAAAAGCTGATCAATTTCCCGAACGGTCGCTTTGCGCCCTACACCTCATCCGTCAGCCTGCGGCTGCCACCTTCTCCCGCTGGAGAAGGCAAATATAGCCGCGATTTCGCGGTGACAAAGTGGGCTTCTGTGGGGGGGTTGGTTGAAAGCGGGCTGTCGAGGCGCCAGCCCCTACGGAACCGTTGATTTTTTTACCGCGCGGTGACAAGGCTGAGTTCCGTGGGGTAGGGGTATTATACGTAGGGGAGGCAACCTGCCTCCCGCCACCAAGCGTAGA
>JAZPZL010000094.1:0-3555 GCA_045544655.1 Eubacteriales bacterium | reverse complement strand
AAGAAAAAAAGCTTTTTCGCCAAAGAAAAATAATTCCATCTTTAACGAGTTTTTTTCATTGTACCACAACCGCCTTTTTTTATCAACAAATTTCCCTTTATTCTCAAAATTTCGTGTAAAAGCTTGAAAAGCTAGGCGGATTTCCAGCTGAGAAAAGGCAGAAAATCTATTGTTTTTCCCGAAAAACCGTGGTATACTTTTGGAAGATTTTGCAAAACGAGGTTTACCATGCGTAAAAGATTTATCAAAGGGCTTTTGGACGGCGCGCCCATTGGGATCGGTTATCTTTCCGTTTCCTTTGGATTCGGAATTTTAGCGGTGAATCTGGGGCTTCCCGTTCTTCACGCCCTTCTCATATCCGCCACTTGTTTGACCTCCGCCGGTCAGGTAGCGGGAGTTGAGGTCATTGGGGCTTGCGGAACTTTGGCGGAAATTGCCATTACGCAATTCATTATCAATCTGCGATACTCCTTAATGGGCTTTTCCCTGACTCAAAAGCTGGACGATGGTTTTACTACTCCCAAGAGGATGCTTCTCTCCTTCGGGATCACTGACGAGGTTTTTGCAGTTGCCATTTCACAAAAAGGAAAAATCTCGCCCGCTTATATGACAGGTCTGATCACGCTTCCCTTTTTCGGATGGACTTGCGGTACGCTGATGGGGGCTTTGGCAAGCCATCTTCTGCCCAAAGCTTTTACCGACGCGCTGGGGATCCTTTTATACGGAATGTTCATCGCTGTTTTTACACCGCCTGCAAGAAAAAGTAAGCCCATCCTGTTAACAGTAGTCATTGCAGCGGCGATCAGCGTCATGATCAAATACTTTTTCTCCTTTATCAGCGGTGGATTTGCCATTATTTTAAGCGCGCTGATCGCTTCCCTGATCTGCGCCGTGCTCTTTCCCATTTCCGAGGAGGAAGAACAATGAGTCTGATTCTGTATATCGCCGTTATGGCGGGGGTAACGTATCTGGTACGAATGATCCCCTTTACCGTATTCCGCACCCGGATCGAATCGAGATTTGTCAAAAGTCTCCTTTATTATCTTCCCTATGCGGTTTTAAGTGCCATGACCTTCCCTTCTATTTTCGGTTCTACCGGTTCCCTTCTTTCATCTACCGTGGGAACGGTGGTTGCCCTTGTCGTTGCCTTTTTTGATAAGCCCTTGATCCTGGTTGCGTTGGCGGCATCACTTTCCGCCCTGATCATTGATTTTGTTTTTTAACGGAGGAATTTTATATGAACGTAAAAGGTTTTACAGTGAATTTTTTGGGTGACAGCATCACGGAAGGAGTTGGAGTATCCGATCAGAACAATCGCTACGACAACACCCTGAAAAGACTCCTTGAGCTTTCTCAGGTGAACAGCTACAGCATCAGCGGAAGCCGGCTGGCACACCAGACCTTCCCCAGCGCAAAGCCCAGATACGATCTTTGCTTTTGCGGCAGAGCCTACGATATGGATGAAACTGCAGATATGGTCATCGTTTACGGAGGTGTAAACGATTATATTCACGGAGATGCTCCCTTCGGTGAGCTTGGTGACACAAGCCCTTCCACCTTCTGCGGCGGCGTTTACTTCCTGATGAGCTTTCTGCGGGAAACCTACGGCAACAAGCTCATTCTCTTCTTGGCTCCTGCGCGCTGCTTCTTGCGCCGCGAGATCGACGACCTCTTCCCCTCTACCCACGCGGCAAAGCGTGTAGAAGGCAAAGCACTCCGCGCCTACGTAGATGCCATTCTTGAAACCGCAAAAGAATTTGACGTCAAGGTACTGGATCTTTACAACGATTTGGGAATTGATCCCCACGATCCCCTGCAGTTTGAAGCATACACGACCGACGGTCTCCATTTCAACGATGCCGGACACGCAGTCCTTGCAAGCAAAGTAAAAGAATTCATCGAAGCACTGTAAAGCAAAACGCTCCCCTCGGAAAATTCCGAGGGGAGCTTTGTTTATGCTCTGACTCTGTCATTTTTGTAGACGGTTATGAGACCGTTGTCTTCAGTAAATACGTAGCAGAAGCCATGGTAAATTAAAATTACGCTGTCACCGTATTCTCGTTCTTTATCCTCAATGATACCTCTCTCAGACTTCATAAGCTGCAGTTTACTTTTGCCGAATTTATAAACTTCAAAGGCAAGATCGTCCATTTTTGAAAAATCTCTGATCCCCAGTCGTTCCCTCATACGTTCCCGGGCGTGGTTGGTCAAATAAAGGGGATTTTTGCGAATATCCAAAAAGCCCTCTTCGCTATACAAATTAGATTTATAACATTTTACATTATAAAAACGATTATATTTGCCTTGTCTGTTTCTGCCTACTTCGTTATAACCTTGCCAATTATAACCTTCACTATCATATTCAGAAACCCTTGTTGATGTGGGCTTCTTAGGTGTAGCTTTTGGCTTTCGAAAAAGCAACGGCAAGAATATTACCACGACAAAGATAAGTATAATCGGTAAATATTCCACTTTCTTCCCCTCTTTTCAACGAAGAAATCTAACGACAGAGTATTCAATGAGAAAGAATTACTTTTTGAGGGTGTCTTCCCATTCACGATGCGCAAGATTCCATCTCTCGCTATGGGCACCCAAAGCACCAATCTGTCGGGGATGGGCAAGAGGAAGAACCTTTACCGTCCTTCCGCCAATCGTCACATCGGTAGCGGTACCGTAACCGTACAAATCCACGTATTCACCAAGCGTAGAATACGGAACGTCTGCGACTTTTTTCAGATACTGCGCAATCGGAATATCTCCTAAAAGCACCAACAGTTCTGCTTGGGATTGCATCAATTCTTCAGTAATTTCTTCACTGCGTTTTTTATCACAAAATGTAGATGGACGTGCAGGAATTGTCACGGGATTTAATCCGTATTCTTCGATAAGAGGGTTGTATTTTTCTCGAAGTGCCTTGGCTTGACTTGGGTTGATTCGAGTTTCCGGTAAGCAATCACACAACCAAGCGTCTTTGCGGGTAAATCCTAGCGGGGCAAGAATGTTCTCATCCAAAACCTTCGCAGAAGGACCGTTTAACTGTCTGCTTGCAGGTTCCAGAGCGCCAAGTTCTTTTGGGATTGCTATCGCATCAATGATTTCTTTTGCTTCTTCGGGATCACCGTCCCAAAAGATGCGCGGTTCACTGGCAACAGCCAACGCTTGACAAACGATCTTTCCATCCTTTTTCCAACGAGCGTGAACGGCACTTGCATACACACCTAAAACAAAAACCTTTTTCGGCGATTTATCTTCTTGCACCAAAGGATATAATTCTTGTCCAAAGGGAAAATAATATGGCATAATAAATGCCTCCTAGTTGTATTTATTAAAGTAAGTATACCTTATTTTTGAATTGTTTGCAATATATATGAAATCGCCCTGCTGAATACTCGGCAGGGCGATAGTTTTGTTTTATAAACCTAATTACTTAGATTCTTTGATAGCAGCCTGTATTACCATTCACAAACCGCACCAATCAGAATAACGCTTTCAGCTTGTTCACCATATCGTTGTCAGGCGGAACAAATCGCTGTGCTTCCTTTCCAATGGCGGAAT
>JAZPZL010000093.1:0-3601 GCA_045544655.1 Eubacteriales bacterium | reverse complement strand
CTGACGTTTCTCGTTCTTTTCTTCATTCTATCCAATTCTCTTTCCGATCAATCCTTGGCTGAGGGAAAGCGGGATCTGGTCGTAAAGCTCATCGTGGGGAAAACCTTTGAGCGTCGCGTTATGACTTGTATTGCCAAGCTTTTTCATATGCTGGAGTATGCGGCGTTTTCCTTTTGCCTCACATCCTCCGTGGTTCTTTTGGGGGATGGACTGAAAAACCGTTTCGAGAGGATCCTGCTTTGCGGGATGACCCTTGCGATGGGAGACGAATTGATCCAATCCCTGTTTTCCGGTCGCGGTTCCAGGCTGACGGACGTTCTGGTGGATACCGCAGGTATTATGGTGGGTTACGCCGTAGTGATGGGGATCAGGTGCTTAATGAAAAGAGTGAAAGCAAAAAAAGAAGAGACATGATCAAGTCTCTTCTTTTTCTATGCAAACAGATTTACGCCTTCAATACGTCCAGAATAACGCCTGCATCGGGCAGAACCAGGTGGGGCTTGTCGGGAGAAGCGGCAAGGATGGCTTCGTCGGTTTCTCCGCTCATTACGAGGATTCCCCAGATGCCTGCATTCAATCCGCTTTTTACGTCGGTATAAATGCGATCGCCTACAACGGCGGTCTTTTCTTTTTCCGCACCCATCTTTCTTCTTGCCAGATCCATCATCAGCGCGCCGGGCTTGCCGATGACTACGGGAGTTTTACCCGTTGCATTTTCAATCATTTTGCATACGCTTCCGCAATCGGGTACACTGCCGAATTCGGTGGGGCAAACCAGATCGGGATTGGTAGCAAGGTAGGGAAGCTCAGGTCTGTCGCAAAGCAGACGGCTTACGTCCTCTAATTTCTTGAAGGTCAGTTCGGTATCAAAGCCCATGACGATGCATTCCACCTCGTCAAGATTTTCGGTAATGGCAAAGCCCGCTCCGCGAAGCTGAGCTTTGAGGGATTCGGTACCGCAAACGTAAAGCGTCTTACCGGGGTGATTCTCGAGAAGATAGTGCGCGGTCGCCTGGGAGGAGGTGTAAAAATCCTCAACCGTGCTTTCAATGCCCAGCTTTGCAAGCTTCTTTACGTAATCCTCCGGACTTTTGGAGGAGTTGTTGGTGGTAAAGAGATACTTTTTTCCTTCTTCGCGAATCTTATTCAAAAGCTCCTTGGTGAAGGGATACAGTTGATTTCCCAAATACAGGGTTCCGTCCATATCAAAGAGGAAAAGTTCAATGTCCTTTAGCTGTTCAACCTTCAGTTCTTTCATAGTCCTGCTCCTTTTTTATGCTTCAAAGGCGTAAGCGACGCCTTCAATATCCAGAAAAGCGTCGGCGTGCAGACCTTTTCTGCGGTCCATTACAACGTCAACACCCAAATGCCCGGTACAACCGCTGATGGGGGCGTATACGCGGAAAACGGGTTCGCAAGGGCATCTGTCCTTTGCCGCATCGATGAATTCGTTCAGCAAGGTGATGTCACTCAGCTCAACGTAAACGACCAGCGTATTCTTCTTCCGTCTCTCAAACTTTGAGAAAACGGTAAGGGTGAGAAGAAAGAAGAGCGCTCCCAGCCCTGCGCCGGCGTAAAAGCCGTAGCCTACGGCAATACCCAGGGTTGCGGTTGCCCATACGCCCGCCGCCGTGGTCAGACCCATGATCATATTGTCGTTTTTCAGAATGATCATTCCTGCGCCCAAAAAACCGACGCCGCTGATAACCTGAGCTGCAAGACGCATCACGTCTCCGCTTCCCGTAAGCTCGTTGATGTAAATACCGGTCATAGCGGTAACGGCAGCACCCAGACAAACCAAAACGTGGGTACGCATACCGGCGGCTCTTCCGTGACGGGCACGCTCCACGCCAATCACCAAACCGATCAGTACCGCAACGAAGGAACGGAATGCAACGACGTAGACACCTTCCAGACCAAGTAAACTGCTTTGTATCATTTTGTGATCCTCCCGATTATTTTTTTAAAATTATGCAGAGAAAGGGGGGATTATTCTGCATAAAACGAAAAAAGATGCAAGGAAGCGCATTTCGTTTCTCTTGCATCTCTTCAACGTTATTCTATTTTACCGAATAAATTCCTTTTTGTCAATCGTTTGTCGAAAAATCAATAATTTTCGGCAAGAATTTCAAAATAGCTCTGAGGATGAGCGCAGGTGGGACATACCTCGGGAGCCTTGTCACCTACGTGCAGATGACCGCAATTGCGGCACTCCCATACCTTAACTTCCTCTTTAGCAAAAACCTCGGCGCCTTCAACGTTCTTCAAAAGCTTGCGGTATCTTTCCTCGTGATGCTTTTCCACGGCGGCAACCAAACGGAATTTTCTTGCCAGCTCGGTGAAGCCTTCCTTCTCTGCGGTTACCGCAAAGCCCTCGTACATATCGGTCCATTCGTAGTTTTCGCCTTCGGCAGCGGCCTTCAGATTTTCTGCGGTGTCACCGATTCCGTTCAGCTCCTTGAACCACATTTTTGCGTGTTCTTTTTCATTTTCGGCAGTTTTCAGAAACAGTGCGGAGATCTGCTCAAAGCCTGCTTTCTTTGCGGCGGAAGCAAAGTAGGTGTACTTGTTTCTAGCCTGACTTTCACCTGCGAAAGCCGCCTCAAGATTCTTCTCCGTTTGTGTTCCTTCGTATTTCGTTTTGCTCATGGTGCTCCTCCTTGTTTTTTTTAATTATATCGCCTTTTCTCCAATAAAGTCAAGATGATTTTCAAAAAAAGAAAAGTTGTGTTGCACGTTGAGCATTTTTACAGATCATCCGCATCCTGAACGGGTCTGTCCTTGTAATCCAGGGGCAATCCCGTGTACCAGCCTTCGGGATCGGTACGGCTGGGTGGCAGGTGGATCATATCGCTGGGGCCGGTTTCGTATACGGGTCTGGGCTTTCTGTCCTTCGGATTGATTTTGATCTTTTTCATAATTTGCTCCTTTTTTTCTTTTAGTGTGTGACTTCCGTAGGATTTTATGCTTTTTCCATTGTATTTTTTCATTTGTTGTGATACAATGAAAAGAGAAATTCCAAGAAAGGAAACGACGATGGGGGAACAGTATTTTGTAAAATTAAGTGAACTGGCGGAAAAGCTTGGCTTGACCGAGGTTTGCGTTACCGACGAGCAGAAGAAAAAGAAGATCTATCGCAAGGAGGTAAACCGCCCCGGTTTGTTTCTTGCAGGATTTCATGAAAATTTTGATCCCGACCGTATTCAAATTTTGGGAAAGACCGAATATGATTATCTTGAATCCCTTTCCGAAAAGGAGAGAAACGCTTCGATCCGCGCCCTGATGGAGGCAAGGCCGATTTGCGTGATCCTTTGCCACGGTAAGAAAGCACGTGAGGTTACGAAAAAGAGTGCCGAGGAGTTCGGTGTCCCGCTCTTAATGAGCCATAAGGATACCTCTTACTTTATGTCCGCGCTGATCTCAATGCTCAACGTTGCCCTTGCAGATCGTATCACCCGCCACGGTGTTTTGGTAGAGGTCTACGGTGAAGGCGTTTTGCTTTTGGGTGACAGCGGCGTAGGAAAAAGTGAAACTGCCATTGACCTTGTGAAGCGTGGTCACCGCTTGATCGCCGACGATGCGGTGGAGATCAAAAAGGTTT
>JAZPZL010000092.1:0-2290 GCA_045544655.1 Eubacteriales bacterium | reverse complement strand
GCAGAAGCAAAAAGGCGTGGCAGTGGTCTTCGTAGGTGAGGACCTTGACGTGCTTTTGGAGCTTTGTGACCGCATTATGGTAATTTGCGGCGGTAAGATCACGGGCATCTGTGACGGTAGAACCATCACGAAGGAAGAGATCGGACTTTTGATGACCAAGGTCGACCGCAAGGCGAAAGCCGAAAAGGAAGGAGGGAATGAACAATGAAAAAAGAAAAGACTGTTCACGAGCCCTTATTCCATATTGTAAAAAGAGACCGCATCCCTCTTTGGAAGAGTATGGTGATCCGCGTGCTTGCCGTACTGTGCGCCTTTGTGATCTGTTCTCTTTTTGCCTGGATCTTTGCAGGCGTATCTCCCGCAAAGCTGATTTCCACGATGATAGACGGTACCTTCGGTACGGAGCGTCGTATGTGGCAGATGGGCAAGGAGCTTGCGCTCCTTTTGGGTATCGCTCTGGCTTTGACTCCTGCCTTTTTGATGCGATTCTGGAACATCGGCGGTGAGGGTCAGGTTTTGGTGGGTGCACTGGCATCCATTGCTTGCGTTGTAAAATACGGCGGGAAGATCCCCGAGCCTGCGCTTCTTTTGATGATGCTTTGTGCCTCTCTTCTGGCAGGCGCGGTCTGGGGCTTTATTCCTTCCTTCTTTAAGGCGCTATGGAATTCCAACGAGACCCTTTTCACCCTGATGATGAACTATATTGCCATTCAGCTGACGGCGTTTATGATCGCCATTTGGGAGCCGAAGGACAATACTCTGGGTGAATTGAATTTCGGTCATCTGAATTTGTTCCCCTTCGTGGATAATTACGGGGATGAATTGACCCTGATCGTCATCATTCTTGCCGTTGCGGTTTTGATGTATATTTATCTGCGCTACGGTAAGCACGGCTATGAGATCAGCGTTGTGGGTGAATCCGAAAACACGGCGCGCTACATCGGTATCAACGTAAAGAAGGTTACCATGCGTACCCTCATCCTTTCCGGTCTTTTGTGCGGACTGGTTGGCTTTCTCATTGTATCCGTATTCGACCATTCCGTAACGGTGGATACGGCGGGCGGACGCGGCTTTACCGCTATTATGGTTTCCTGGCTTGCCAAGTTCAATCCTCTGGTGATGATCGGAACTGCCTTCGTGATCGCGTTCCTGGACCGTGGTGCGGCTCAGCTCGTATCCTCTCTTTCCAGCGGTCGCGTGGATAACTTCCTGACCCGCAGTATGGGCGCGGATGCTCCCAGCGGTATCGGCTCTGACTTCCCCAGTATTATCGTAGGTATTATTCTGTTCTTTATCGTCGGCTGTGAATTCTTTATCAATTATAAGATCAAATTCCGCCATTTTGCAGGAAAGGAGGAAAAGAAATGAGCAGCGTATTCTTTGATTTTCTTCTTTCCGCCATCCCCGTTGGTATGACCTTCCTTTACGGCGCGGTGGGTGAGATCGTGGTGGAGAAGGTAGGACATTTGAATCTGGGTATCCCCGGTATTATGTGTATGGGCGGCGCAGGCGGCTGTGTAGCCTTGCAGATGATGGCGGGCAAGGGCCTTCATCCCATTCTCGTGGTTGCCATTGCCATTCTGGCAAGCTTTATCACGGGTGCTTTGATGGGTCTGATCTACGGCTTTCTTACCGTTTCTCTCCGCTCCAATCAAAACGTGACGGGTCTTGTTATGACCACCTTCGGTGTGGCTCTGACCAACTACGTGATGATGTACGTATCCTGGAACAAGTGTCAGTACGCCCTGGATTATTTCCGCTATCCCTTCAAGGCGGGCAGCAGCTTCATTTACTGCGGCTGTATGGTATATCTTGCAATCATCATTGCCCTTCTCGTTTCCTTTGTACTGAAGCGTACCCGCGTAGGCTTAAATCTCCGTGCGGTGGGTGAAAACCCCGGTGCGGCAGACGCGGTGGGTATCAACGTAACCCTTTACAAATACGTGGCTACCTGTATCGGTTGCGGAATTGCGGCTTTGGGCGGACTGTTCTACATTATGGACTACTCCGGCTCTCAGGAGGCTTACCTTCGCATTGAGTCTATGGGTTGGCTTGCGGTTGCTTTGGTTATCTTTACCCTGTGGCGTCCCGATCTTGCCATCGTAGGTTCTGTGATCTTCGGCGCTCTTTACATTGCCAGCTCCTATTTGCCCATCCTTCTGAAGATCCAGATGGGTCTGGAAATGATCGCGCTCCTCAAGATGATCCCCTACGTCTTTACCGTACTGGTACTGATCGTGATCAGTATTCGGGACAAGAAAGAGAATCAGCCTCCGGCAGCATTGGGATT
>JAZPZL010000091.1:0-11965 GCA_045544655.1 Eubacteriales bacterium | reverse complement strand
CATACAAATATCCTTTCCCTCACAAACGCGGAGAAGCTCTGCCAGATAGTCCCCGACCACGCTGGGACCTGCAAAATAAATTTCAGGACCATCCTTTCTCAGATTGTTGTGGAAATTGCCCTGCAAAAATTCGATGGCGGCGCGGGCGCCCAGATAGGAACCACCGATACCGATCACGACAAACACGTCGCACTTTTTGCGGATATCCTCTGCGCAGACCTTGATCCGTGCAAGCTCCTCGCGGTCGTAATCCTCGGGAAGCGTGAACCAACCCAGGGGATCCTGACCTGCGGCGTAATGCTCACGAACGGTCTCCAGAGCCTTCTGCGCTTCAGGAACGATCTTCTCGTATGCTTCCTTCGTATAAAAAGGAGCAGAAAATTCGGTGCTTAACTGAATAGACATATACATTTACCTCACAAATTAATATTACTAATATTCTACACCCAATGATAGGAAAATTCAAGAGAATTTTGACTTTTTTTCTTGACAGAACATCAAAAGAATGCTATGATTAATTTGTCTCAAATGGGACAAATTAAAAAACGGAGGGTTTATGGAAGAAGAGAAACTCGGTATTCTGGAAAAATGCGCCCTGTTCCGCGGATTGGATCGAAAAAAAATCGCCGAACGATTGAAGGAATGCAAGCCCATCGAGGAAGAATTTTTCCAAGGGGACGAGATCCGAACTGAGAGAAACGGTAAGCATTGCTTTGGCATTTTGCTGACAGGCTCTCTTACGGTCTATGCCGCGGGGGAAGCACTCACCCCCTTAAATCGGCTGAAGGAAGGGAGCGTATTCGGTGTTGCCGCCTTATTCGGCAGTCCCGGAGCGAACACCCACATTCGGGGAGAAGGCGCGGGAGTCGTACTTTTGATCGACGAAGCGCAGGCGGAAAGCTTATGGGAGGATCGGATCATACGAAGAAATCTGATCTCTTTTCTCACCAACCGCATCTGCTTTTTGAACCGAAAGATCGCCGCCTTTACCGCGAAAGGCGCAGAAGGAAAACTGGCACGGCACCTGTCCCAATACGCGGACGAGGATGGCGTCTGCCCGGTGGAGTCCTACTCCCTGCTTGCAAAGGAGCTGCATCTCGGCAGAGCAAGTCTGTATCGCGCCATGGATAAGCTGGAGGAAGAAGGCTTCATCCGTCGGGAGAAAAAGGTGATCCGTCTTCTCTATCCCGAATCCGCTTCTCAATCCTTATAAACCCTGCTCATAAAAGAAAGGAAAATCACCATGAAAAAAATCACCGCCCTTTTACTTGCCCTTCTGATGCTCCTCGGTCTTGCCGCCTGCGGAGAAGAGGCAAAGGGAACCGAAACGCTCCCTGCTCTTACCGAGGAACAAACGGAATCCAAAACCGAAGAAGCCCCCGATAACACCGTGATTCGCCTGAAGGCTCTGACCGGCCCCACCGGTATGGGTCTTGCCACTCTTCTTCACAACAACAAGGAAGGAAACGGCAACAAAAGAACCTACGAGGCTGAGCTTGTTTCCACGCCCGACCAGATCACAGGTCCCATCATCGGAAGCCTTTGCGACATTGCCGCAGTTCCCGTAAATCTCGCCGCCACGCTGTATCAGAAGACCGAAGGCAAAATTCAGATCATTTGCGCCAACACTCTGGGCGTTCTGTATATGCTGGAAAACGGTGAAACCGTAAAAAGCGTCTCCGATCTGAAGGGTAAAACGATCTACGCGCCCAACCCCGGCTCTACCCCCGAATACGTGCTTCGCTACGTTTTGAAGGAAAACGGAATTGATCCCGATCAAGACGTAACGCTGGAATTTTTGACCGGCGGTGACGAGGTTGCCGCAAAGCTTGCTACCACTCCCGGTGCAATCGGTATGCTTCCCGAGCCTAAGAAATCCGCATTTTTGACTCAAAATAAGGACTGGCGCGTATGCCTGGATATGACCGAGGAATGGGACAAGGTTGCCGGTGAGGGCAACAGCCTGGTTCAAGGCGTATTCATCGCAAGAAAACAATTTATTGACGAACATCCTCAGGCAGTAAAAGGATTTCTGGATGATTACAACGCCAGCCAGAAAAACGTAAACACTGCTGATACCCAGGGCATCGCCCACATTGTGGAAGCAGGAATCCTTCCCAACGAGGGTCTTGCAAAAAAGGCTGTTCCCGGTTGCAATATCACCTTTATGGAAGGGGAAGAAATGAAAGCCGCCGTCAGCAAATGCCTGCAGGTGCTTTTTGACGCCAATCCCAAGAGCGTAGGCGGAAAGCTCCCCGCAGACGACATTTATTACGCACGCTGATATGAAGCGAAATTTGAAGAGGGCGGCGATCACGGTTGCCGCCCTTCTTTTCTGGCTCTTGGTTTGGCATTTCGTTGCAAAAAGAATCGGCAACGAATGGATCCTTCCCTCTCCCCTTGCAGTTCTTGCTCGCTTGTGGTGCCTTGCGGGAACCGCAGAATTCTACCGCATTTTGGGGCTTTCGTTTCTTCGCGTTTGCTCCGGATTTCTGGCGGGCGTTTTACTTGGATTTCTTTTGGGTACGCTCTCCTACTACGTAAAAGCGCTCCATCCCTTGATCTCCCCTTTGATGGCAGTCATTCGGGCAACGCCCGTTGCGTCCTTCATCCTTTTGGTCCTGTTCTGGATGACCACGGATCGCGTACCTACCTTTATCAGTCTTTTGATGGTACTGCCCATCGTTTGGCAGAACACGCTTCTCGGCTATGAAAAAAAGGACGGAGATCTGGATGAAATGGCAAGGGTCTTCCGCCTTTCCCCTTGGAAGATCTTTTTCAAAATTGACCTTCCTCAGGTTCTTTCTTATACCCTCAGCGCGGGAAAGACCGCTTTGGGACTTGCCTGGAAGGCAGGGGTTGCCGCAGAGGTATTGGCCTTGACCAAAAATTCCGTAGGTCTGATGATCTACAACGCAAAGCTCTATATTGAAACCGTGGATCTGTACGCCTGGACCTGCGCCATCATTCTCTTCAGCATCGCTCTTGAAAAGCTTTTTTCCATATTCTCAGCCCCAAGGAGGATGAAAAATGCTGCGTGTAAATAAACTGTGCAAAAGCTTTGAACAACCGGTTCTGACCGATTTCAGCTACCGATTTCCCGAGCGCGGCTTAATTCTCATTCGCGGCGCATCCGGATGCGGAAAGACCACTCTCCTCCGCATTTTGGCGGGACTTGAAAAGCAGGATCGCGGAGAAATCGTCAAGGAAAAGAAGATCAAGATCTCCTGCGTCTTTCAGGAAGCCCGTCTGGTTCCCCACCTGTCCGTTCTGGAAAACGTGCTTTTGGTGGGAGGCGCAAAGGACAAGGCGCTCGCGACAAGCTTTCTTGCCAAATTGGGCTTGGGAAACGATCTGAACAAATTCCCCTCTGAGCTTTCAGGAGGCATGAAGCTTCGCGCGTCCATCGCAAGAAGTCTTTATTACGGCGGAGATCTTTATTTATGGGACGAGCCTACCAAAGAGCTGGATCCCGAAAACCGAGCTATCGTTGCTGAGATCATCGGTGAGCTGGCTGAAAAAGCTTGCGTGGTCGTGGTCACCCACGATCCCGAGCTGAAAAGTGAACACGAAATACTGTTATAAAAAACAGCAGGTCGTTGACCTGCTGTTTTTTATTTACTTCTTCTTAAAATATTTTTTAATGGATTCATACCACTTTCCTGCCAGATAGCGATAGGAAAGATTCAACTGCTCACGAAGGATCACAAGGGTAATGGCAACCGCGGATACCAGAAAAATCACCACCAGGATCACCCAGGGGAAGCCACCCTCCTCTTCTTCTGCAGGAAGCGTCACCTCAGGTTCGAGAGACGCCTTCAATACGAATACCGCCGTCACCTTCACGTCTTCACCGGGAATGACGATCTCGGCTTTTGCGGATCTGGGAGAGGATACCGCGCCGTTGACACTGCATTTCCAATAGGAGAACGCATACCCCTCCAAAGCCTTCGCTTCCAGAGGGACCTTCTCCCCCATTTCGTAAGTTCCTTCCTTGCCTATCGCTTCACCGCCCGCCGTCGTTTCCACGGTCAAGCGGTAACCGCCTTTCACAAATACTGCCGTTACGGTGCAGTTTTCCTCAGGCATGGAAAAATTGGTGTCGGAATCCTTTTCCCCCTCAAAGCTTCCTGCGGTGGAGGAGCATTCCCAATGAGAAAACATATAGCCCTCGTTGGGAGTTGCCGTGAGGGGAACCACGTTTCCTACGCCAACCTCTCTCTCTCCCGGTTCCGGAAGGATGGTGCCGCCCTCAGTCGTTTTCAGAGTAAGAGTACGGATCGCCGAAGCAAAGGTGGCAGTAACGGTAAAATCGGAAGCGGGACAGATCACCGCCGCATCCTTCAGATCGTAATCCAAAAGCTGGGCGGAATTGGTCGTACTCCAATTTACGAAAACGTGATCCTTGCCGGGCATTGCGGCAAGATTCAAGGATTCCCCAAAGGTGCACTCATATTTTCCCGCGTCGTTTTTCTCTTTTCCTACCACCACGGCATCGCCCGTTCCCACGATATTCAGAGTCAGGTAATAGGTAATGGGCTCAAATATCGGTTCCAAGACCACCTCACGGGAAGGCATGGTAAACGACAAGCTGCTGTTCTTCTCCCAATCCTCGGGCAATCCTGCATCCCCCAATGCACGGGTCAGATCCAGCCAATAAGAAAATCGGTAGCCGTCGTAGGCGATCGCCTCTACCGTTACGGTTTGACCGGGAGCAAAATCCTTGTGACCGAAATTGCCCATACCGTAGTCGTTATCCTCTACCGTCACGGTGAAGGCGCTTTTTGATTCTTTAAAATACGCTTCTGCCGAAACCTTTTCCTCCGGCATCACAAAGCTGATCTGAGGATTTTTAAGCTGATCCTCCACGACGGTGGCAGAAAGTCCGCCGATCACCCAGTGGTCGAAGGTATACCCCTCAAGTGCGATCGCTTTGATGGATACTGCGGCACCCTTTTTTACGAGG
Source organism: Eubacteriales bacterium (assembly GCA_045544655.1). Lineage (GTDB taxonomy): Bacteria > Bacillota > Clostridia > Oscillospirales > SIG627 > RGIG5579. Next base: position 6,999 of record JAZPZL010000091.1, on the reverse strand, counting down.
ATGTCGCCTTCATCCATCACGTCCATCCCATCCACCTTGACCTCGAAAGAGCAAGCTCCCTCAGGATTGGAGCTGATCATCAGGGGATTTTCCTCCGCCGCAAAAACGTCACGCGCGAATAAAGGAAAAAACAAAAGGGTAAAGATGCAAAAAAGAATACCAAACAATCTTCCTGATCTCACGGTATCATTCCTTTCAAAACAAAATATATGGAATAGTCCGCCACCGTAGGGGAATACTTGCATATATGGAACAAAGGAACACGATGCAAGAAAAGCTGGAACAGCTTTTGGCGGCAGACACAGTCTTCGATTTAAAACGTCGCCCTCTTTTATTATGCGGTAAAACGGGCACTTTTACCTATTTTATTGAATTTGCCGATTCGATTTCCATCGAAAATATTCTCTCTCCATTGATGCATTCCGTCGGGACACTTCCCCCAACCTTACAGGAAATTTTCGAATCTGCCATTCCCTTCGGAGCTTGCGAGGTAACGCGGGATCCCGTCGCCGCGGCAAGTGAGATCCTCCGGGGAAGCGCCGCTTTGACTTTAGCGGGCTACGACGAGATCCTTTTGATGGATATCCGCAATTTCCCCCTTCGTTCACCCGAAGAGCCTGAGCAGGACCGAACCTTGCGCGGACCCCACGTGGGAACGGGAGAAAGCCTGATTGCAAATCTCTCGCAGATCCGCAGACTGATGCGGACGGAGCGTCTGCAAGCGGAAAAATTCATTTTGGGAACAAACGTTCAAAATGAGGTGGCACTGCTTTCCTTAAAAGGAAAAGCAGACGAAGTATTTTTGCAAAAGATTCGCAAAAAGCTTCAGAACAATCACGTTCCAAACCTGTCCATGACCCAGGAATCCCTGGCGAAGATTTTGGCTCCGAGGAAGGGTCTTCAGCACCTCAACCCCTTTCCCAAGGTTCGCTACACGGAACGGCCGGACGTGATCGCGGCATCCTTAATGGAAGGAAAGATCGCCGTATTATGCGACAATTCTCCATCGGTCATTCTGCTTCCCCAAAGTCTGTTCGACTTTTTTGAGGAAACGGACGATTACTACTTCCCACCCATTACGGCAAGCTATTTGCGGATCGTAAGATTTCTCGTCTTCGTCGCGTCGATCCTCCTGATTCCCATCTGGCTTCTGGCGGTACGGGAACAGGAAATCCTGCCGACCGGCTTCCGCTTCGTTTTGACAAAAGAGAATTATGCCGTTCCTCTCTTTCTCCAATTTCTCATCATTGAATTTTCAATGGATGGACTGAAGATGGCATCCCTCAATACGCCCAGCACCCTTTCAGGTTCTTTTTCTGTGATCGGAGGACTGCTTCTGGGAGAGTTTGCGGTGAAGAGCGGGTGGTTCGTTCCCCAAACGATCCTCTATTCCGCCTTTACGGGGATTGCCAATTTCATTCCTACAAGCATTGAGCTTGGGTACAGCTTCAAGCTTATTCGGATCACGCTGATCCTGCTGGTGGAATTCTTTGGACTGTGGGGACTTTTATCGGGGCTGTTCTTCTGGCTTTTGGTTTTGATCTTTACCAAGGGGGCTGAAGGGAAAAGCTATCTGTACCCCTTTATTCCGTGGGACGGAAAAGGGATCGCAAGAATTTTTCTTCGATTCCCAAGCGGTAGAGAACAAAACCTCTAGAGAAGAAAAATTTTGCCGAAAACTCTCGCTTTCGGCAAAATTTATCGTTATCAAATTGTCTCTTTACTCAGCGTCGGTCGCGGGAGCTTCTTCAGCAGCTGCTTCCTCAGCAGCAGCCTCGGTAGCCTCTTCTTCCTCCTGAAGCAGGCTTCTCATGGAAAGGCTTACTCTACGGGTCTCGTAGTTGATATCAACGATCTCAACCTGAACCTCGTCGCCAACAGCCAAAACGTCAGCAGGATTTGCGATCTTGCGGTTTGTGATCTGAGAAATGTGGATCAAGCCGTCGATACCGGGGATCAATTCAGCAAATGCACCGAAGGTGGTGAGGCTTACGATCTTCACGGTAGCGATATCGCCTGCCTGGAACTTCTCGGGAAGGATCTTCCAGGGGTTGGTATCCTCAGTCTTGTGACCAAGGCTGATCTTGCGGGTCTCTTCGTTGATCTCCTTAACAAATACGGTGATCTCGTCGCCTACGCTTACAACCTCAGCGGGGCTCTTCAGCTTCTTCCAGGAAAGCTCGGTGATGTGAACCATTCCGTCAACACCGCCAAGGTCTACGAATGCGCCGTAAGAGGTGATGGACTTTACAACACCGGTGTAAACCTTATCAACCTCAACCTCAGCCCAGAACTTCTCTTCCAAAGCCTTCTTCTCTTCGCGAAGAACCTCGCGGATAGAAGCAACTGCTCTCTTCTTCGCGGGATCGATCTCGATGATCTTGAATGCAACCTCCTGACCCATCATGGAATCAAGATTTGCACCCTTGGGAGCGCCGGTCAGAGATGCGGGAACGAAGTAAGTAGCGTTCTCTTCTGCAACCAGAATGCCGCCCTTGATTACGCTGACAACCTTTCCGGAGAGAGTTGCGCCGGACTCGTATGCTTCCTGGATCTTGCTCCAGTTCGCGCGTGCATCAACCTTCTTCTTGGACACCATTACGATGCCTTCGGGATCGTTGTACTTCTGAATCATTACGGTAACTTCGTCGCCAACGTGGAAGCTTGCTGCAAGATCAGCTTCGCTGTCTGCAACTTCCGAAGACGGAAGGATACCGGTATGCTTGGTACCAAGATCAACGTGTACTTCATTGCTGAATACACTGGTTACAATACCCGTTACTTCTTCTCCTACTCTTTTTTTGGAATTTTTGAGAGATTCCTCGAGCATTTCCTCAAAGCTCATTTCGTCGTTTTTGATTTCCGACATGGTTTCAATTACCTCCTTGATAACACTGTCCGGGGTCGAGGCTCCCGCCGAAACACCGACAGTCATATTCTTTCTTAATTTTTCGCGGGGCAGTTCACCCGCATTCCTGATATGAACGGTTTCGCAAATCTCTTTGCTAACCGAAACCAGCTTTTTCGTGTTGCTGCTTGTCATACCGCCAACAATGACCACAAGGTCACTTTGCTCGGCAATGATGCGTACGTCCTTCTGACGAATCTCCGTTACGTTGCAAATGGTATCGTAAAACACCGTGTTAGGAAAAACCTCTTTGGCGTAGGTACAGCACCTTTCCCACTCTGCCACGCTGTGAGTGGTCTGAGAAAGGAAAATGTGGTAAGCATCACGGGACGCTTCGTCTGCGTACCGCTTCAGCTCTGAAAGCGACGAGATCACCACCACGGGCAAATGCTTTGCACAGCTGACGATTCCCAGAACCTCGGGATGATTGGGATCACCCAGGAGAACGAAGACCGCTTCTTTTTCTTCCTTAAGAGCTTTTTCCTCTTCCACCTGCACGATGCTGTGAATTTTTTTCACGAAGGGACAGGTCGCATCCACGTAAGTAATTCCCTGCCTTTCCAGTTTCTCAATGACCGGAAGGGGGATTCCGTGGGTACGGACGAATACCAAGGCATTCTCCGGAAGCGCATCCAGCTCGTCTATCTCAATGTTTTTTACACCGCGGCGGGCAAGGGACTCGTTAAAATCCTCGTTGTGGATGATATGTCCCAGAGTAAAGATCGTTCTTTCACCTCGGGAGATCTCTTTTTCCAGAAGCTCTACCGCACGACGCACGCCGAAGCAAAAACCTGCGTGCTCCGAAAGCAAAACCTTCATTTCCAGGCTTTCCCCTTCGTTTCACTGCCGCGTCTCGCCTTTTCCTCCAAAACGGAGATACGCTCGAAAATGCGGTCTGTAACGAAGATCGCCTGATCCTTTTTGCCCATATCCTCGGGGAAGGAAAACTCCTCGATCTCACCGAAAACAATGTACGTTTTGCGGAAGGGGCGAACCTTGAAATTCTTAGAATAAATTCCCACGGGGAGAATTTTGGCACCCGAAAGAACTGCCATCATACCCGCGCCCGCCTTAAACTCCTCTTTTTTCAAAGGATGGCGCAAGCGGGTCCCCTGAGGGAAGATCGAAAACAGCTTTCCCGCCTTCAGTCCGCGCACCGCAAGGCGAAGCTTTGTAGCGTCTCCTCCGTCACGGGATAAGGGGATCACGTCACAACCCTTCATCCATTTTCCGATGATGGGTCTGGTAAAAAGCTCCTCCTTTGCCATAAAGGTCAAAGGGCGGGGCAAGGTGATCGCGAGAAACAGCGGGTCAAAAAATGAAATATGATTGGGGCATACGATAAGCCCTTCCTCCGGAAGCTCCTTGGGAAGATTCAGAAGACGAATGGGAAAAACAAAGCGGATCAACGGTCCCAATGTCCGCACCAATCGATCGTAAAGGGTCATAATACCTCCAACAAGATAATTCAAACATTAGTATATTATAGAAACAAAAAAAAGTCAAGGGAATGAACGAGGATTTTTTCACATTTTTCCGTTTTTTTCGTTTCTTTTTTGTGAATAACCGAGAAAAAAGGAAGCAGAGGGGTTTTCCCCTCTGCAAAAAGCGAAATTCATTGCACCGGGATATACTTTCTTTCCTCCATCCTCTTGACTGTATGGAAATAGACCATCATAACAGCGGCGCACAAGAACCAGGATACGGGATAGGCAACGCAAAGCATTCCCAAGGTCTGCGGCAAAAACGGGAACACAAGAAGCACCCAGATCAATCTGGTTCCGCAGACGGTAAACATATTTGCCAAGGTTGGACCGGAGGCGTGCTTCATTCCTCTCAGACAACCGTTGGATATGTCGGCGATCACACTGAACAAAAAGCCCCAGTTATTCAACATCAATTTGGGGAAAGCAACGCGGATCACCTCAAGATCGTCGGTATAAAGGCCGAGGAAGAATCCCGGGAACAAGGTAAACGCCAGACTGACGGCACTCATAAAGACAATGCTGATGGCAATTCCCCACCAATACACCTTACCGATACGCTTGAAGTTTTTGGCACCGAAGTTTTGCCCTGCAAAGCTGACGCAGGCGGCGGAAACGGAGGTGCAAAACGTATGGGGAATGGAGGAAACGCTGGTGGAAGCAGAGGTAGCGGCAACGGCAATGGTTCCCAAAGAATTCACCGTGGAAACGATGATAACGTTGGAGATGCTGTAAACGATTCCGTTGAGACCTGCGGGAATGCCGACCTTAGCGATATTTACGACCTCTTTCACGTCCAGGCGAAGGCGATTGAAGGACATTCGGTATCCTCCCTCTTCGCTGAACAGGATATACAAAACCGCCACGGCATTCAGATAATGCGCAGTGATCGTTGCCAGTGCAACGCCTGCCGAATCCAGATGAAAAACGATAACAAGCAGCATATTGAGCAGTACGTTGACAAGTCCCGTGATCATCAGGATGTACATGGGGCGCTTGGTATCCCCGTGAGCGCGTAAAATACCTGAGCCGAAGTTATAAACGATATTGGCAGGCTGACCCAGAAAAATGATCTGCATATATACGGTCGCCTCTGCGATCACGTCGGACGGGCATCCCATCCACTTCAAAACCAGTGGTGCCATAAAAAAGCCGAAGATCCCCAGAACCACGCCACAGAGAACCGCCAGCGGGACCGAGGTATGCAAAAGCCTTTGCACGCCGTCCTCATCCTTCGAGCCGATCCGATTGGCACACAAAACGTTGACACCGGCAGAAATGCCGATGAACATGTGTAAAAGCAGATTGGTAATGGAGGTCGTCGAGCCGACCGCCGCCAGAGATCTTACCCCATCTGCCGCAAATTTTCCGACGACGATCACGTCCGCCGAATGATACAGCGACTGAAGTAAGCTGGAAATGCAAAGAGGGAATGCAAAGACCAAAAGCTTTTTAAAAACAGAGCCTTTCGTCAGATCAATACCGTGTTTTCTCGTCATATGATTCTCCAATCAATTCATTCTACGAAGAGTCCTTGTTCTTTCGCCAAGCGAATTTTTTTGTTTCTTGCTTTATAGTAGCTGCATACCTGCGCTAAGGCAGAAGCCAGCCAGGACAGAGGGAAGCAAATATAAAGGGAAATCAGATTTTGCTCCATCATCGGGAAAACGAGGATCACCCAAAGAACGCGGATCCCGCATACACAGATCATATTCAAAACCGTGGGTCCCATAGATTTTCCAAAGCCGCGCTGACAGCCGTTGGCAATCTCCGAAACAGTATAGATCATATATCCCCAGGAGGTGATGAGCATTTTGGGGATGGCGGTGGTAACCACCTCTTGATTATCGGTATACAGCCCCAGGAAAAAGCCGGGGAAAAGCGTGAAGAACATATTGACGATCAAATACACGCCCTCCACCAGCAAAACGCCCAGCCACAGGCATTGGTCAATACGCTTGAATTTTCTCGCTCCGTAATTCTGCCCTGCAAAGCTGATGCAAGCGGTAGTAAATGCATTGGGCAAGGTATAAGCCAGAGTCGCAACGCTGGTTGCGGCGGAAACGGCGGCAACTGCAACCGATCCCATTCCGTTTACCGCAGAAATCACCACGGTGTTGGAAAGGTTGAATACCATCGCATTCAGCCCCGCGGGAAGACCGATCCGCATAATTTTACCGAACAGAGCTTTATCAAACACGAATTCGGAAAAGCCAAGGTGATATTCCCCGAGAGGATGGAAGATCAGATAAACGGCAACGATGGCAGAAAGCCACTGGGAAACGATGGTTGCAATGGCAACGCCTGCAACGTCCATATGAAAGCCGATCACCAAAACCAGATTCAAAAATACGTTCACGAGCCCGGTCGTAATGAGAATATACATCGGCCTCTTGGATTCACCGTGGGCGCGCATGATCGCCGAGCAGGTATTGTAGACCAAGACCGCAGGCTTCCCCATAAAAATGATCTGCATATAAACGGTTGCCTGATCGATCACGTCCTCGGGAGACCCCATCAACAGAAGCAGGGGGCGGGAAAGCACGAGACCGATTCCGCACACCATCATTCCGCCGATCAAAGCGGCGATCAGTGCTGTGGGCATAG
>JAZPZL010000090.1:0-2731 GCA_045544655.1 Eubacteriales bacterium | reverse complement strand
CCTTTTCATCCCGAATGACCCGATCGTAGAAAGAACTTTGAAAAATCTGTTTTCCAATCTCTCGATGACAAAATCGCTTGAACGTTGATACCAAATGCGGAATTCTTGCATTCTACGGATAAAATCCGAGATAGGATCGGTTTCCGTCCTTCCGTGCAAACCGTAATAAAATATGCACCGGAAATATCATAATCAAAATCTTTTAATCTTGGATGTTTTCGTCTGGGAAAATTCTTTTCTTCCAAATATCTCACCTCGGAAAGATTATAGCACAGATCTATGACCTGTCCTCTTGATTTTTTATGTCAAAAATCAAGTATCAGGCAAGCAATATAAACCCAACGGTATTAATGGCAAAATTGGCAAACATATGGGTAAACCAGGAGGGGTAGATGCTATCCGCTTTTTCATTCAGGAAATTGAAGATCAATCCACCTGCAAAAAGCCCCAGCATTACCAAAAGGAACAAAAGAGGAGAAAACCATTCCACCATCATTGCCACGTGGTACAGGCTGAATACCAAGGCGCTGAACAGATGAGCAAAAGTCGCCCCCGCGCATCCCTTTAAATTGGTGAATACAAAGCCGCGGAAGAAAAATTCCTCCAGAAAAGAATTGGCAAAGGAAATGTACAGGCTGACGAAGAGAAAATTCTCCGCCGTCACGCCCATATCCCTTTGCAGAGATTCTGCAATTCCCGAAAAATCAAAAAACGGAGATACCGCAAAATACGCTCCTACGATCAGCACATAGATCCCCATTCCCAGCAAAATCGCGGGCAAAAGCCCTTTTTTCTTCGGTCGGAGAAATTGCAGAAATTTTATTCCGCCGCACAGCCTTGAAGCCACCAGGGGAACGAGCAAAAACAAAGCCGCCTTGATCCCGGACTTTACGGCGTACCCGGGCTTTAAAAAGCCGTCCACAAACGCCATCACACCGCCGCAAAGCAACGCCACCGAAACCAAAAGAATCAAAATGCGTTTTTTCTCATTCATATCATCACCTCCCATTTATCATAGCACTAAAAAGCCGACTTTGCAACAAAACCACCGAATTTTAAGCAAATCTTCATAAGCAAAAAAGGAGAGGGACACGCCCTCTCCTTCTGTGATTTATTTTCTCTTCATCAAAAGATCGTATGCAAAGCAATAGTTCTCAGACACGATATAAATACTCCGACCGTAGCCCCAAATAGCATTTAACTGTCCGTTTTCCACGCTCCAATCAGAATGTTGATCTTCCCAATGAGAAGAAACAACCCTGCCGTTTACAGTCGTTACATCGTAGTAACGCCATTCATAAATGCCATCTTCTTGGAAAACAATTGTATCCCCGTCTTCAAATGTCCATGTTCCTCCAATCAAATAACTTTTGAGTTCATCATCTGTTTTCTTTTGGAAGGCATTTCCACGAGACTGCATATAATTTGCTAGCATATTAATATTCACTTCTTGCGAAAAAGAGTATTTCTTTGATGCAGTACCGCATAGATCTCTAATGTATTGATCCATTATTTCCTGATTTTCTTTTTTTGTCAAATCAATGAATTCTGTCGCTGTGGCAAAATAATCCTGAAAAAAAGCTTCCGTGGACCTATCTTCAAGTACAACGTCAAGCATGACGAATTGTCCCTCGGATGCTTCCGCCAAAGCGCTTGTTGGCATGCTTACACTAAAATGAAAATTGCTTAAGAAAGTTGATACTGTGCAACTCTCACTGGACAATCTGTTAATTTGACCAAATAATTTTGTTTGTTTTCCCCCATTCAATTTCACCTTGGCAGGATTTTCAGTGTCAAGTTTCAGTTGCTCTAACGAAACTGTCTCTCTCTGAATCTCGCTTTCCTGTGTCTGGCTTTCTTGAGTCTCACTTTCACAAGCGCACAAAAAAAGACACATCATCAGCGCAAAAACAAATACCAAAACTTTTTTCATACTTTTCCCCTTTATCCTCTCACAATCGTGAGAGTTTTATTTTTTTGCACATTATACTCAATATTTTGAGTATTGTCAAGAGGTTGAGTATGATACTATAAATGTGGTGATGAAAAATGATCAGTTACGCGCCCTTTTACGAAACCTTATTTAAAAAAGGCATAACCGAATACAACCTGATCTTCAAGCAAGGCTTTTCTGCCAATACCCTGCACCGAATGAAAAAGGGGGAGGCGATCAATACCAAAACGCTTGATGCCCTTTGCTACGCCCTTGACTGCGAAGTTTCCGACATCCTCAAATTTGTAAAAGAATAAGCACCCAAACCGAAAAAATCGGCAGGGTGCTTTTGTTATACTTAATTTTTTGATTTAGCGGTATTCAAAGAAGCAATTAACATTCTTTTTATTTCCTCCGCCAAAGAGAGCATTTGATCATAGTTGTAGTTCATCAAGTTGGTTCTCTTTAATAAGGTCAACCAATAAATGCTTTCACTGGTTTCCTTTAAAGAAATGTGTAATTTTGAAATAAAATCCGCTTTGCTATTTCCATAGACCGCTTCATTGATATTTGCGCCTATGCTTGTGGCAGAGCGAAGAAGCTGTTTTGCTATGGTTGTTTCTCTTTTTGATTTTGAAAAAGCTTCGTAAAACAAAATAATATCAGTGGCAAAATCCATTGATTTTTCTAAAAGTGGACTGTTCATTGTATCACCTCATCTTTATTTTATCACAATAGCTGTAAAAACACAATGGCTTTGCAAAGCAAAGGCTACCTCTTCTCTTCTCTTTTCTCTCT
>JAZPZL010000089.1:0-4212 GCA_045544655.1 Eubacteriales bacterium | reverse complement strand
GGCTCACAGAACGACATGGCTACGATCCGACTTTGGAATACGCGGAAACTGCCGATATCAACTCCGTTGAGGATGGCGGCAGCCATACATATGGTTTTATCACCTCTTCCACCTCCTATCAGTACGTGCGTGAGGTATTCGGTGACAAGCATCCCGTTCTCAAGCTGGGTATGATCTGGCCCATGCCCGAGGAAAAGATCCGCGCCTTTGCCGCAAAGGTGAAGAAACTTTACGTGGTAGAGGAGCTGGACGGCTTCATTGAAGAGCACGTAAGAAATCTCGGACTGGAAGTGAAGGGCAAGGAGCTGTTCGGAAACATCGGTGAATTCAGCCAGAATATGGTTGCGGAAAAGATGGGAGCCTCCGTTCCCGTCGGCGTTGCCCTGCAGGAAGAGATCCCTCAGAGACCTCCCGTAATGTGTGCAGGCTGTCCTCACAGAGGTCTGTTCTATACCCTGGCAAAGAATAAGATCACCGTATTCGGTGATATCGGATGCTATACCCTGGGCGCGGTTCCTCCCCTTTGTGCGCTGGATACCACCATTTGTATGGGTGCGTCCATTTCCGGTATTCACGGTTTCGTGAAGTCCCGGGAGGGTGCGGCAGACGCTAAGACCGTTGCCGTGATCGGCGACTCCACCTTTATGCATTCCGGTATGACCGGTCTTGTAAACGTGGCTTACAACGCCTCCAATTCCACCGTGATCATTCTGGATAACTCCATTACCGGTATGACCGGTCACCAGCAGAACCCCACTACGGGTATGAACCTGAAGGGCGATCCCGCCGCAAAGGTGGATCTGGAAGCTCTTTGCCGCGCTTGCGGAATCAACCGCGTTCGCGTGGTGGATCCTTATAACCTGGCAGAGACTGAGACTGCCATCCGCGAGGAGCTGGCGGTAGCCGAGCCCTCCGTGATCATTTCCCGCCGTCCCTGCGCGCTTCTTAAGACCGTGAAGCACAACGGACCCATCAAGGTGGATGCGGACAAGTGCCGCTCCTGTAAGGCTTGTATGAAGATCGGTTGCCCCGCCATCAGTATGAAGGACGGTAAGGCAGTCATTGATAACACCCTTTGCACCGGCTGCGGCGTATGCACCCAGCTTTGCAAATTCGGTGCGCTGTAAAGGAGGATGGCAATGGAAACGAAGAATATTATGATCGTCGGCGTAGGCGGACAGGGAAGCCTTTTGGCTTCCAAGCTTCTGGGCAGACTCTTTTTGACCAAGGGCTACGATGTGAAGGTATCTGAGGTTCACGGTATGAGCCAGCGCGGCGGAAGTGTCGTGACCTACGTTCGCTTTGGTGACAAGGTCTACTCTCCCGTCATTGACAAGGGTGAGGCTGACTTTATCGTATCCTTTGAGCTTTTGGAGGCGGCACGCTGGACCGAGTATCTGAAGAAGGGCGGCAAGATCGTTACCGCAACTCAGAAGATCAATCCCATGCCCGTTATCATCGGCGCGGCTACCTATCCCGAGGCTCTGGAGGAGAAGATCTGTGCCGCAGGAATTGAATTGGACGCGTTCGACGCGCTGAAGATCGCCGAGGAGGCAGGAAGCTCGAAGGCAGTGAATATCGCTCTGATGGGCAGACTTTCCAAGTATTTTGACTTTACCTTTGAGGAGTGGATGCGTGCCATTGAGGAAAGCGTTCCGCCCAAGTTCCTGGAATTGAACAAAAAAGCATTTGTTTTGGGTCGCGAGGCCTGAATCGGGATAAACCGAAAAGGAGAAAAAGTTATGAAGCGCTATTATCAAAAGGAGATCGAAACTGCTTCACGTGAGCAGATCCGTGCATGGCAGTCCGAGAGACTGGTCAAGCAAGTACAGCACGTTTGGGATAACGTGCCCTACTATCGTAAAAAGATGGAAGAAAAGGGTGTGACCCCCGCCGATATCAAGGGCGTGGACGATCTGCACAAGCTTCCCTTTTTGACCAAGGCAGACCTTCGCGTAGCGTACCCTTACGGATTGATGGGTAAGCCCCTGAAGGATTGCGTACGCATTCAGTCTACTTCCGGTACCACCGGTAAGCGCGTGGTTGCCTTCTACACCCAGAAGGATATTGATCTTTGGGAGGATTGCTGTGCCAGAGCCATCGTGGCAGTGGGCGGCACCGAAGAGGACGTTTGCCAGGTATGCTACGGCTACGGTCTGTTCACCGGCGGCCCCGGTCTGAACGGCGGTTCCCACAAGGCGGGCTGTCTGACCCTTCCCATGTCCTCCGGTAATACGGACCGTCAGCTCCAGTTTATGGTGGATCTGGAATCTACCATCATCTGCTGTACCCCCTCTTACGCCGCTTATCTTGCAGAAAGCATCCACGAGAGAGGACTGCGGGATCAGATCAAGCTGAAGGCAGGTATTTTCGGTGCGGAGGCTTGGAGTGAGGAAATGCGCCGCGATATTGAAAAGAGCCTGGGCATCAAGGCTTACGATATTTACGGTCTGACCGAGATCTCCGGTCCCGGCGTAGCGTTTGAATGCGAAGAGCAGACCGGTATGCATATCAACGAGGACCACTTCATTGCCGAGATCATTGATCCCGAAACCGGTGAGGTTCTCCCCGAGGGCTCCAAGGGTGAATTGGTATTTACCTGTATCACCAAGGAGGCGTTCCCCCTGCTTCGTTACCGTACCCGTGATATCTGCGTTCTGACCCGCAAGCCTTGCTCCTGCGGCAGAACCCACGTGAAGATGTCCAAGCCCATGGGCAGAAGCGACGATATGCTCATCATCAAGGGCGTTAACGTATTCCCCAGCCAGATCGAGACCGTTCTCATCGAGCAGGGCTATCAGGCAAACTATCAGATCATCGTGGACCGCGTAGGTCATTCCGATACCCTCGAGGTTCAGGTGGAAATGACTGCAGACAGATTTACCGACTCCCTTTCCAAGATCGCTGAAATGGAAAAGAGTCTGGTAGAGGCGCTGAAGTCCATGCTGGGCATCTACGCCAAGGTGAAGCTGGTAGCGCCCAAGACCATTGTAAGAAGCGAAGGCAAGGCAGTTCGTATTATTGATAACAGAAAGATTTAAGGAGGCAATTATGAGTGTCATTCATCAGATCTCCATTTTCCTGGAGAACCGTGCAGGATCTCTTTCCGAGATCACCCGAATCCTCGCTGAAAGCGGTGTAAACCTCCGTGCGCTTTCCATTGCGGAAACTGCCGATTACGGCGTGCTTCGCATCATTGCCGACGATACGGAAAAGGCAACCGCGATCCTTTTGGAGAAGGGATGCATCCTTTCCAAGACTCCCGTTTTCGTGGTGGCCGTACCCGACGAGCCCGCAGGACTTTCCAAGGTTCTGGAGCTTCTGGCGGAAAAGAACGTGGATATTGAGTATATGTACTCTCTGTTCACCCATCAGAACGGAAAGGCGTTTATGGTCTTTCGTCTTGCCGACGAGGAAGGCTTCAAGGGCGTAATCGACGCTCACGGTCTTACCTTGGTTTCCGGTGAGGAGCTTGGACTGAAATAAAAAAATACACAACAAAAAAAGAGCCGACAGGCTCTTTTTTTGTTGCAAATCTTATTCGGCGGCAAGGGTACCCTCCCAAACGGTGGGACAGGTGCCGTAGCCGAGCTGGCAGGTGATCTTGACGCGGTGCTTTCCGTCTGCAAATTTTTTCAGGGAGGCTACGCCGATGCTTGCACCGAGGGCGTGCTCGGTCCTGCCTGCGCTGGAAACGCGGCTCGCCTTGTGGGCAACCTCTTCTCCCGCTTCATTGTATACGTAAAGGTGTACGTCGGAGATGTAGTAATTGGAGGTGACGGTTGCCGTGGGAAGCTGGTTGCGATGGACGGTATCGCCCTCAACGCTGAAGGAGCAGATGACCTCCTCCACGGGATCGGTGCCCAAAAGCTCGGGGAAGGTGAAGGGAACATAGCTGCCCTTGAAGAGCTTGGCAAAGGTGAGCTTATCGTCTACGCTGCCCTGCACCATAAAGGAAGAACCGTCAGATTGCTTTTTTTCCACCCAGCCGGTGTCCTGATCAATGACGGTGATATAGCTTTTTTCCCCGTCGATGGTGCCGTCCGCGTTCTTGACGACTACGGGATCGGAGGAGCACATGATCACGTGTCCTGCGGTGGTGTAGTACACCAGACCGTCAGCGGGCTTCAGGCAGGCGTAGGAGCGGAACATCGTCTGTTCGCCGTTTTTGATGCAAATTTCGGTGGTGATGGTCTGACTGCTGCCAAAGCG
>JAZPZL010000088.1:0-7524 GCA_045544655.1 Eubacteriales bacterium | reverse complement strand
CCCCTACGAATAACACCCTCGTGTCTACGGAAAACCGCTTTGTCCATTCTAATTTCTTGCATATCGTAGGGCGGGGGTTTACTCCCGCCGATCCCCCCCACACACCCGCAGACCCCGCCCTTGTACCCCAAAAATAGCGGGTATATTTGCCTCCTTTTTGGTTAAAGTTTTTGCCCCGCTTTTTCCAAAAAGCGGGCTGGGGCCCGGGGCAGCGCCCCGCAAAAACCCGGCAACGGGCAGAGCCCCGTACTGCACCCTGCAAAGCACAAAAAAAGACGAGACACCTTCCACAAGGGAAGATGCCTCTTTTATTAGGTTATTTGCTTAGAATAAGGTAATGTTACCGAATTCCTTATCGGGAGCATCGGGCTTTTTGTCAACCAGGGGTTCGTTACCGGCTCCGGTAAAGGAAATTTCGAGAATCTCCTCAGTGTCAAAACACGTCAGTTCAGCGGAGGGTGCTTCATAGATCTTCTTCATTGCGGTACTCCTCCTTATTTGCAAGCTACAGCCTTCTGAATGTATACCAGGAATGCGGTAGCGTTGTCCTTATTCTCGTTGGTATCGTCATTTGCAAGCTTATTTGCAATTGCCTCGATGGAAGCAGTGTAGGTCATGTGAACGCCTGCATCGGAAACAACGGAAACGACAAACTCTTCTGCAAGATACTCGTGTGCAAAGTAGATATCAGCGGTGATTACATTCTCGGAAACGGAAACCATCTTCGCATCAAGCTCATTGTCGTTTACAAAGATCTTCGCATTTTCGGGAGCTGCATCCAGAGTAACGTCAAGTCTCAGACCTGCTGCGTCATACATCAGAAGAGTTGCATTTGCGGAAACAACGCCGTCAACCTCGCCCTTTTCTGCTACGGGAGTAGCTTCAACTGCATCGGGAGTCAAGGTGTTTACAGCATCCTTGTTGTAAACGTTGTCGAATTCAACAATGGAGTCAGCATAAGCCTTCCACTTAGCATTTTCAGCCCATGCGGTCTGCGCCAGAACGGCCAGATCCACGATGCTGTATTCAATATCCTTGGTAACGGTGGAGGAAACAACGAACTTGTCGTCAAACTGGCTCAAACCGATACCGTCAAAGAGGATGGAGTTTTTGTTTGCCTCAAATTCGGCTAAGCCGCCTTCAGCAAGAACGGTCTCGCCAAGGGTTACGGTATAAGCAAATGCATCGCCGTAAGCAGCAACGTCATCTACGGGGAGGAGGATGCGAACACCCAGTCTCTCACCGAGACGGATGGTAGCGCCGCTTGCTTGGATCGCATAACCGCTTACCAGGATGGTTGCATCCTCGGTGTAGCTACCGTAGAAGCCCTCAACCTCGGCAATGGTGTATTCAGAGCCTGCGGGAAGCTTGATGTAATCGTGAGCCAGCCAGCCCTCAGTCTGCTTGAACGCGATCTCGCCGTTCAGAGCCTTGATCTCAAGATTGGTTTCTGCATCAATGTCGATCACTTCGCCGTTTGCAGTAAAGCTGTCAAACACAGCCTCGCCGCCCAGCTTCAGTGCCTTGCCTGCGGTCTGTACGCCGTTCAGGGTAGTGGTGCCGGTCACTTCAATGCCGCCCTCTACTCTGCAATCTACGTAGATGTCTTCATTGAATTCGCCACCGTTGATGGTAACGGTAATGTCACCGTCGATGAGCTTATCGGAGCCAGACTGAGAGCCCCAGATGATACCGCCCACAACGTCGGAATTGAAGGTACCGTCGTTGATGATCAGCTCGATGTTACCGGTGGTGGAACCGTTTCTGGAACCGCCTGCAATGGCGTTGCGCATATGATCCTGAGAGTTCCAACCGTTGAAGGTACCGCCGTTGACGGTGGTCTTGATGTTACCGGTCAGGTCGCTGTTCACACCGCCGCCCTGGCCCCAGAAGCCGATGAAGGTACCGCCGTTGATGGTGGTCTCGATGGCGTAGTCTGCGCCCTCGGGCTGGGTATGCTTACCGTAGGAACCGCCGTATACGTAGGTTTTGTTCGCGGTAAAGTCGTTAAAGGTGGTCTTAACCACGGAATCGCAATCAACTCCGCCGTTACCGCAGTAGAAGCTGTAGTTGTCGCCAACGTTGCCGAAGCCGCCGTCGATGACGTTGGTAATGGAGGGACAGGTTACGGTACCGGTGCCGCTGTTACCAAGGTAAACTGCGCCGTTGAACTGACCGCCCTTGATGTTGTTGATGATACCGGTAGTATATTCTGCATTGCGGTAGCTGCCGCCGCTGAATACGAGGGTTTCGCCAGGCTGATCAAATACACCGCCGTAAACGTTGTTGGTGATGGTATCGATCTTGCTGACAGCCGATTGAGTGGAGGTCTGGACACCGTAAGGACCGCCGTTGAACTGATGGAAGTTGCCGTAGTAGATGTTGTTGACGATATACTTGGCGCCGCCTTCGTAATCATCGCCGAACTCCTCGGCAATGGCAATCCAAGCCTGCTGGGTCGCGGAGGGATCGGCAGCTGCCTTGGCATCTGCGATCTTCTCGCTCATAGGCTTGTTGTTGGTGGAGTCGAGACCGCCGCCCATGGTGTACTGTTCGAAGACCAGGGCGGGAGCTTCTTCACCCTCCTCCAACTCGTATCCGAAGTTGTTGGTGATGGTACCGGTTACGTAGCCGTAGTCGCATCCGCCGTAGGTTCTGTCGTAGGTACCCTTGACAAAGTTATTGGTGATATCGCCTACAATACCCCAGCGCATACCGCCGTGGAGGGTAATGTTTGCGCCTGCACCGGTTGCCTTGGTCCAGATACCGCCCTCGAAGGTGTTGGTAATGGAGTCAACACGGTTGACGTTTACGTAAGACTCGCTGTAGCCGACGCCGCACACAACCTGGTCACGCAGGAGGGTACCGCCGGCAAGCATGGTGTCTTCATTGTAGTACTCGTAAAGCTCGTTTTCGGGATCACGGCAGGGGTTGTCCGCGCCGTCGTAGAAGTGGTTGGTGATGGTCGATGCAGGACCGTTGCGGTGGCCGAGATAAGTCCAGCCGCTGCCCAGCTTACCGCCGTAGAAGTTGTTCTCGATGGTACCTGCGTTCTGGTTCGCGGCATCCTCAGCAGGAGCAAAAGCGCCCATGTAGTCGCCGCTGTCGGAGAAGGTGCCGCCGTAAATGTTGTTTACGATGGATTCGGAACCGCACTGATAGCCGCCGGCATAGACCGCAGCGGAGAAGGTACCGCCGTAGATGTTGTTGGTAACGGTCTTTACCCAGTCGTCGCCGCCGCCGTAGTAGCCGCTCTTGAATTCACCGCCGTAAATGTTGTTGATAACGTTGGTATTACGCGCGTTCTGACCGCCCATATACGCATTGCCGCCGAAGGTACCGCCGTAGATGTTGGTGGTTACGGTCTTTTCAGCGTAGGTGGAATTCGTTCTTTGAATCGCTCTGTTCACGGGCATAAAGGAGCCGGACCAGTTGCCTCCGTAAACGTTGAGGGTCATATTGTCGCCGTCCCTAACGTCCGTACCGGATACGGATTCCAGACGGAAGGTGCCGAAGTTACCGCTGTAAATGGTGGCTTCCAGCTCGTAGGTTACGTAGTTGCTAGAGTTGCTCTTGGATGCAGTTGCGCCGTCCACGCCCTTGACCTGGTAATAGCCGTTACCTGCGTAGATCTCGCCTGAGATCTTGGGATCGGGATCAAAGGCAAAAGTGCTGTGCAGATACTGAACTGCCGCATTTGCGCTGGACGTACTACCTCCGGTACAGCCACCGTAGAAATTCTTGAATTCGGGCATACCGCCGATGTAGTTGGTAACTCTGGTAACGGTGCCGTTGCTCTTTGCACCACCGTAGATGCAGCGGGCGGAGGTGCCGTCGTTGAACTTGGGATAGCCCTTGATGATATTGGTAATGTTGTAACCGCCGCTTGCTCTGGTGCCGGCGAAGTCACACAGGAAGGTGGGGTACTCGGTCTCGGTGCCGTGAACGTAGTTATAAACGTCGTTGGGCATATAGCTTTTGCCGGTGGAGGTACCGTTGGATCTGAAGTCGTAGATGGTGCCGCCCAGGATCTCGTTACATACGGAGGTGATCTTGGTGCTGGTTGATTTTGCACCGCCGAAGTAGGCTTTGGTACCATTCTGCACGTCGATCACGGCACCGGTGGAGTCGGTCTTGGTGCCCTGAACCTCGGGACCGCCGATGATACCGCCGGAAATGATGTTGTGAACGGAAACCTTCGCTGTCAGGGTCTCGCCCTCGCCGGGGAGCACGATGGAGATGGGAGTATTTTCATAGGTGTTTGCATAACGGGAGGAATAGAACTGCCAGATCTGACCGCCCTGAACCTCGTTGATGATGGTACCGGTTGCAATGGGAGCGCCCCAGTAACCGTCGTTACTGTCGTTGTAGTTCCACTGCTTCTTGTCGTCGGAATCAACTGCCTGGTCACCGGTAGAAGAATCAACCTTGGCGTTGGAATAGCCTGCGCCGATGGTACCGCCGGTCATCAGGAAGTGATAGTTACCGAAAACGGTAGACTTTGCGCCGGACTGAGAAGTCTGAACGAACTTGGTCTGGGTGGGGATGCTCTCGTCGTCCTGGTGGATCTCCAGGGTCAGATCACCAACCAGCATTGCCTCGTTGGTCAGTCGGATACCGACGGAGTTGGAAAGGGTCTTACCGCCGCGCATAATGACGGTGGTGTTACCTACGTAGGTCTCGTTGGTCTTGGAATTGTGAGCACCGGCACACAGATACTGATAACCGCCGGAGATGGCTTCGATCTTCGCTTCCTGTACGGGGGATACGCCCTTTCTTGCGCCGGCAAAGCCGTACTCATAAGAGGTGGGGTTTGCCGTACCGCTGTCCAGAACCAGGTAAGCCTGGGTATCCCAGGGCTTTACGGGGCACTGTTCAATGGTAACCACGTTACCCTGTTTATAGGTTGCCAGAGGAGCTGCATCCTTCACTGCCTGAACCTCGTGGTCGGTGAGAGCGCCGGAAACGTCAGCAACCGCACGCTTCAGAGCAACGATGGTAGCGTTGGTGGTAGCATCGCCGTTGAAGCCAACCGCGCTGATACGCTGGGTGGAATCGGGAGCGTCGGATGCAAAGTCGGCATAAAACTTGGTTCCGTTACCGAATACGATACCGGTCTCAACCAGGTTCTTGTCACCCTTGTTGGCTGCGATCTTGGCAGCATCCCAGCCCTCCCAGGCATCGGTTGCCTGGCAGTCGCCGTAGTACCAAGTGTAGCTGTAGTTGTTGTGCTTGGTGTTTTCGAATACCAATTCACCGGAGCCTGCATAGAAGGATACGGTAGCACTTGCGGAAGCACCGCCGTTCATGGTCAGGTTGGTGAAGAAGTAGTCGTTGGTTGCGTTATAGGAATTGGAAGGGGTCTTAATGGTAGCCGCACGATCCTCATCCATACCGCGGATCACGATGGGAAGCTGGGTATCATCTTCACGGAAGATGGTAGCAGTTTCGAACATGGTGTAACCGCTGATGCCGTTTGCGGCATCGGGAGCAGAATAGATAGAAGAATCTTCACCGGTAAACTGGATCTCCAGTACGGTGTCTGCCACCCAGGTTTCGCCTGCAGCCTTTTCGAGACATGCTCTGATGGTATCTCCGTCGGTACCGACTACGTAGGTAGTGGTAGCTGCGGGGATTCTGCTTTCACTTGCGGATGCGCCGGTGAAAAGAACACCTGCGATGCAAGCACACAGAAGCACTGCCACGAGAAGCACAGACCAAAGTTTCGCGTTTCTCATTGTATTTCCTCCTGAATTCTGTCTGCTGCCCTGCAACAGATCAATTTATATTTCCGCAGGAACTTTCCCTAAAATTTAGATAAGTCCCCACTTTGATACATATTCATTGTATCGGAAAAGAATTTAAAAGTCAAGACCATTTCCCGCTTTTTTTCCTCGTGAACGCCATCAAATTTTCTACTCTTGTGTCCACAAAAATTTCAACCACAAAATGTAGTAGAGAGGCTTGCTCCCGCTCCGTCGCATTTTGAAAAAAGCTTGGCAAAAACTTCACTCGGGGAGGAATAAATCATTTGTACCGTTTGCGAACATAGCGAAAAATCTCTTATTTTCTACGCTCGTTTGCGGGACGTCGAGGGCGCCGTCCCCTACAATGGATCAAAAATTTTGTAAACACAAATTGATTTTCCCTCATTCTCTGCGCTCGGCGGCGGGAGGCAAATTGCCTCCCGCTTTTGCCCTTGTCGCTTTTTGAAAAAAGCTCGGCAAAAACTTCACTCGGGGATGAATGAATCATTTGTACCGTTTGCGAACATAGCGAATAATCTCTTATTTTCTACGCTCGTTTGCGGGACGTCGAGGGCGCCGTCCCCTACAATGGATCAATAATTTTGTAAATACAAATTGATTTTCCCTCATTCTCTACGCTCGGCGGCGGGAGCCAAATTGCCTCCCCTACGAATAATACCCTCGCATCTGCGGAAAACCGCTTTGTCCATTCTAATTTCTTGCATATCGTAGGGCGGGGGTTTACTCCCGCCGATTCCCGCCACACATCCGCGGAATCCGCCCTTGTATCCGCAAAATAGCGGGTATATTTGCCTTCTCCAGCGGGAGAAGGTGGCAGCCGCAGGCTGACGGATGAGGTGTATAGGGACGATTCGTGCGCCCGCTCTCAATCACACACGTGTAAAATGATAAATTGATATTTTTTCAGGGAAAGTTTTTGCACCGCTTTTTTCAAAAAGCGGGCGGGGGCTCGGGGCAGAGCCCCCGTTTTTGAACGACCGAATGGGGGAAACAAAACTTCGGTGTCAACGCGGATCAGAGCCTCCAAAAGAATGAAAGCCCGAAGAATAAAAAAGACAGAAGCATTACACTTCTGTCTTTCGATCGGGGATCAAACGTTGGCATCCTCTTCGGGAGTTTCCTCAGCCGGTTCTTCTTCAGGCTGCTCCTCCTCTTCGGGCTGTTCGGCTTCGGGTTCAACAACAGGCTCCTGCTCGGGCTGCTCCCCGGGAGTTTCGGTTCCTTCGGGCTGAGCTTCCTCTTCGGAGTTAGCGTCCTCGTTGACCTCTTCCTGCTTTTCTTCAGTCTTCTTTTCCTCAGTCTTTTTTTCCTCGGAAGTAGCAGTCTGCGTCTTTTCCTCTTCGGTTGCAGTCAGAGTAAGGGTTTCCTTCTTTTCATCCTCAGTCTTCTTCTCGGATTTATCATCACAAGCAGCAAAGCTCAGGACAAGTGCCAGGCTCAAAAGCAAAAGTGCGATTCTTTTCATAACGGTTCTCCTTAAAAAATTTCTATCTGAGAGGCAAAAACCTCCGATATTCAACATAATTCACGGATTATGGTTCAAAAAAAGCTCCGATTCAAAGGAATCGGATCCCTTTTGTGTCAGCGACGACCTATCTTCCCAAGACCCTTCGGTCTAAGTATTGTCGGCATAACGAAGCTTAACTACCGTGTTCGGAATGGGAACGGGTGTACCCTTCGCAACAAAGACACTGACTGGTGCACCTTCAGGGATTCGAACCCGGGACCCACTGATTAAGAGTCAGTTGCTCTACCA
>JAZPZL010000087.1:0-8048 GCA_045544655.1 Eubacteriales bacterium | reverse complement strand
TCGTAGGTGATAGGAGCGATGTTGCCGTCCTGATCAGCCCACTCGTCTTCTGCAACAAGGTGAACCTTGGAGCAGTCAACCTGGAAGTAGTTGATCAGCTGAGCCAGAGGAATGTAGGTGTCGGGCTCGGGGTTGCCGAGGATCATGGTAAAGCTCTTACCTGCCTCGGAAGCAGCCTTCAAACGGGAAAACAGAGTTGCGATCAGTACGGGATGGGGGTTCATCATTACCTTAACGGTAAATTCGGGATGCCACCAGGGCTCACGCTTCTCCAGATCGGTACCGCTCAGGCTGCGAACGTACTCGCAAACCTTTTTGTCCTTGAAAGGAACAAATTCTGCAGGCTCAAAATTGAACTTCGTTGCGGGATCGGTGATAAAGTCTTTCATTTTGCAATTTCTCCTTTTAAAATTACTTTATTGATATTGACCTGATGGTCACAGATCACAAGATCAGCTACCGCGCCGCGACGGATCTCACCGCGGTCGGTAAATCCTACCGCCCGTGCGGGGTTGTAGGAAGCGTAGTTGAATACATCCACCAGGGATGCGCCGGTGTGCATCATAAAGTTGCGGCATGCAACGTCCAGAGTCAGCTTAGAGCCTGCGATCTCCCCTGCCCAGTCAAAGCAAAGGTCGTTCACGCCCTCGTAGCCCTCGGGCTGAGGTCCGTCAAATACGCAAGCGTCGGAAATGAGGATCAGTCTGTCCTGTCCCTTGATCTTGCGGATGAGTCTCTGGTTATAGGGATCCACGTGGATACCCATAGAGTCGGAGATCAATTCCGCATAGATCTCACGGTTGTAATTTACCGTTTCATCCACGCAGGGGGTGCGGCACTCGGGATATTTTTCCAGGGTACCGGTAGCGTTGGTGTGGTGGGTACCGATCTTCAGACCGTAGGGCATCAATTTCTCAATATCCTCGGGAGTTGCCTCGGAATGTGCCACGGTGAATACCACGTCGGGATTTTCCTTCTTACAGTCGATCACGAACTGCTCGATATTCTCTCTTTCGGGAGCAAGCGCCCAAACGCGCACGTCCTTGCCGCCCTGACGGATGATGTCCATATAATCGTCGGGGTTGCAGGGAGCCTGCCAGGGGTTATTCTCACGGTCGGCACCGAACTTGGGGTTCATATAAGGACCTTCCATATAGAAGCCGCCGAAGTTGGGCAGATCGCCTCTTGCCACAGCAGCCTGAATATCCTTGGTTGCCTGAATGAAATCCTTCTTGTTCATACTGAAATAAACAACGGGAAGAACGGTGGTAACACCGTGCTCCAGAATGATCTCACCCGCTACCTTGGGATTCTCGTAAAACCAATAAGGACCTGCGGCGTGGGTATGAATATCCACGAAGCCGGGACCTACGTACTGACCCTGAGCGTCGATCACTTCTGCACCGGCGGGAATCTCCAGCTTCTTGCCGAAGTCCACGATCTTGCCTCCATCGCAAAGGATGGTAGCACCGGGAATGAAATGATCCTTCATGATCAGCGTTGCATTTTTGATCGCAAGCATGTTTCTATCTCCTTATTTTTTTATACTTACAGTATCTTCTTCTATTGTAAACTATTTTTTGGAAACAGTCAAGACAAAAGCGCGCTTTCTTTCAGGAAATGCCGTTATTTTCCTCCTCGGCAGTCCCCTCCTGCCCCAACTCGGGTTCACGGAAGAGTTCGTTGCGCCGATATTCGGTCAAGGTCATCCCGTAATAACGCTTAAAAATACGGCTGACGTAATTGGCATCGCCGAAGCCAACGTGCTCCCCTGCCTGGGCAAGGGTATAGCCGTAGTGGCGGATCAATTCCAGCATATAAGAAAGCTTTCTGCGGTTGATATACTCCATCAACGGGATCCCCTCGCTTCCTGAAAATACGTTGGTCAAATAGTTTTTGCTGACTCCCACCGCACTTGCCACGTCACTGACGGTGAGCCTGCGGTCGATATTTTCGGAGATAAAGGTTTTGGCACGGTCACAGTATCGACGGTTGCCCGGGGAAACGTCCCCGCCCATTCCGGAATCCTGAACCAGGGCGGAAAGCTTGTGAATGAGCTGCATAAAATCCGAGCATTCCTCGAAATAACTGCGTTCGGACTGAGTCGTTTTGGCGCAGGCGATGGCGCGGATCAGAGAAAAGACCTCGGATGTGCCGGGGCTGGGAGGAATGATCAGGGGAAGCGTAACCGTCTTTCCCACAGGGGGCTTATACGCATCTACCCGCTTGGACTGACAGCGGATCAAAAACTCCGCCGTGGTATGCCGATGAAGCTCCGGCGTCAGGCTTCGCACCGAAAAGCTGCTCTTGGGCGGAATGATAAAAATACAATTTTCTTCAATGAGAAGCTCCCCCTCGTCATTGCTCAAAACGATGGGGTTTTGTTCCACAAAGCCGATCTCCAGAACACCGCCGTTGGCAGGGGCTTGCCCGTAAATGCCGTAGCCCTCGTTTTGCAAACGATAGTGGTAATCCGTGGTCGCAAGGCTCTGAGCGAAGGCACACCTCTCAAAGGAAAGGATCTTCAGCTCCGTATAAAAACTCATAAGCTCATCTCCTCAAGGGAAAGTATACCAAACCGGAAGCCCACGGAAAATACACTTTTCAACGGAAGTAGCATTTTTTAAATACATAAAATTCCGTTATAATTCCCCGCTTTTTCCTAAAAAATCTTTTTTCCCGAAGATATCTTGATTTATTTTACCACATTTTGAAAAAAAGAACAAGTTTTTTCAAGCATAAAATAATGAATATTTCCAAAAAAGAAAAGCCCGCGAGGGCTTTTTCAGTTTTGGGGAAAGTTGGAGGACAGGGAGTTGAAATTTTGTCCGGGGCGCTGACCGGGATAGTAAAAGTAAGTAAATTTAATGGAATACAGGTCACACACGATATAATTGCCGATGACGTCGTCAAAAAGAACCACGTAGCTGGTACCCACGAAATACAAAATTCCCTGCTTGCGGACGATGGTATCGGAGCCTACGAGAAATTCCATCACCACGTACTGACCGATGTTTTCCGTCAGCACCTTTTGTACGGAGCCTTGCATATCGGGGGAATTGAAATTTTGCTGAGGGGGTGAAACGAATCCCTCCTGCCGGGGGTCGTAAGGCGGAAAACGGTTTTGTGACTGATAATTCTGATCCATAAGAATCTCCTTTCTAGGTTTGGTTGTAGGCAGAGGTCGGACTGTAAAAGCAATGACCGCCGATGCGAGCCGTAAATGAGCCTACCCTGGACGGGAAATACTCGGGACAAGTGGCGGAATAGGGATTGAAAAACCAAAGGGCGGAGCCGAGACCGGTCAAACGGTTCCCCGCAATCGCCCAATCGGCAATGGAATAATGCTCTCGGGTAGGATTCATATTATAGATATTTTGAGGATTATATTCGCCCCCAACGCTTTCCATCGCGCAGACGAATTGCCCCGGCTGAAAAACGACGGCGCGAACGGTATTCCCCACTCTTCCGTATTCTCCCGAGGTCGTGCGGACTCTGTTCATCACCACGCTTGCCACGGCGCGCATTCCGTTGTCCCCTTCTCCCCCCGCTTCGCACTCGATCAGCCTTGCCAGCAGCTCCCGATCGGAATAAGCCAAGATCATCACCTCCTTTTTTCATTTTATGAAAGGAGAAAAAAATGGTGTATGCGCCTTGATTTTCATTGCAGAATATGATATACTGTCGTGGTAATTTTTTCACACAAAGGAGAAACGAATATGGATACCCAAAACAAAGTCCTTGCCATGGTAGGCGGAAAGGCCATTACCGAGGCAGACGTACAAAGAACCTTGATGAATCTGGGTCAGCGCGCTCAGCAGTACAACAATCCCCAGGGCAAACAGGCGATCCTGGAGCAGCTTATCAACAAGGAGCTGATCTTTATGGATGCAAAGAAAAACCTTCTGGAGATGGATGCCGAGTACAAGGCAGAGCTGGAAAAACTGAAGAAGGAGCTTCTTTCCAACTTCTACGTAGAAAAATTCCTGCGTGAGGTAAAGGTAAAGGATGAAGAAGTAAAGAAGTATTTTGATGAACACGCCGAGGAATTCATCGGTCAGGAGACCGTTTCCGCAAGTCATATTCTGGTTGAGACCGAGGAAAAGGCGAAGGATATCCTTTCCAAGATCGAAAGCGGCGAAATGAGCTTTGAGGATGCCGCAAAGGCATTCAGCACCTGCCCCTCCTCTCAGCGCGGCGGCGATCTGGGTGAATTCGGCAAGGGGCAGATGGTTCCCGAGTTCGACAAGGCTTGTTTTGAAATGGAAGTTGGCGAGCTTCGCGGTCCCGTACAGACCCAGTTTGGCTTCCACCTGATCCGTCTGGACAAGAAGAACGAAGCAAAGCCCGTTACCTTCGAGGACGTAAAGGAAGAGCTTTCTCAGCATCTTCTTGCAGAGGCTCAGCAGAAGGCTTACCAGAGCAAAATGAATCAGCTTCGCATCCTGTACCCCGTGGATCATTCCGGCATTCTGTAAAAAAATTTCAAAAAAATGCAAGATTTTTCTTGCCAAACCGCGTTTTTTCGTGATATAATGTTCCGTCCGAACAGGAAATTTATTCTAAGGAGTCAAAAAAATGAAAAAACTTTACGAAGGCAAAACCAAAAACGTTCTCCTTGATGAAGAAACCGGCATCGTGCATCTGCTTTTCAAGGATTCTATGACCGGTGAAAACGGCGTTTTCGATCCCGGCTCCAACACCGTAGGCGGTAGTGTGGAAGGCAAGGGTAAGATCGGTCTGGAGATCTCCAACTACTTCTTTGAGCTGATGGAGAAAAACGGCATTCCCACCCATTATCTCGGTGGCGACGTTTCCCAGGGGCTGATGAAGGTTCGCAACCTCACCGTTCCTCGTTTGGAGTTTGTTCTCCGCTACTTTACCGCAGGCAGTATGTGCCGCAGATTTGAACTGGACGAAGGCATCCCCTTTGATCCCCCCTACACCGAGGTTACCCTCAAAAGCGACGAGCAGGGCGATCCCCTGATCAGCGAAAGAATCTGCCTGATGAAGGGCATCCTGAAGGAAGGTCAGTATCAGGAAGCTTTGGATATTACCGTAAAGGTAGGCGAAGTTCTGAAGAAGGAGCTTGCTTCTCTGAACCTCACCCTCATCGACTTCAAGATCGAAGTTGGTTACGATGAAAGCGGTAAGATCTACGTAGCAGACGAGATCACCCCCGATATCTGGCGCGTGAAGGATGAGAACGGCAACATTCCCAATCAGCTGGATTGCAGCAGAATGCTCATCGAAAAGCTTCGCAAGCTGAAATAAAAACGCAAAAGAGACGGTTTTCCCCGTCTCTTTTTTACAAAAGGAGAACATTATGAAAGATCAAAATTGCGCTTACTGTATGGGTGGCGAGCTTTTGGACCAGTTCGGTATTTACATCTGCCCGCTATCCGTTTCCGATCTGATCTTGTTTAAGGAGCAGTCCAAGCCCGGCAGAGTCATCGTGGCATACAAGGATCACGTCAGTGAGATCGTAAACATTTCCGAAGAAGAAAGAAACGCTTTCATGGCAGACGTTTGCCAGGCGGCAAACGCCCTGCACAAGGCATTCTCCCCCAAAAAGGTAAACTACGGTGCTTACGGTGACACCGGCTGCCACTTGCATATGCACCTGGTTCCCAAGTACGAGGGCGGCGACGAATACGGCTCCACCTTCCAGATGAATCCCGGTAAGGTTTATCTGACCGACGGAGAATACGCCGAAATGATCCAAAAGATCAAAGACAATCTGTAAGAGAAAAAGAGTCAAATGCAGCTGCATTTGACTCTTTTTTACAGTGCCGCTTCGATCACCCCACGGGCATAATCGGAAAGCACTTCGGGCTTCATTGACTTGATCTGCTCTGCCGAAACCACCTCCAGCACCGTAAAGGTGGTATCGGTCCTGCGGAAGGGAAATCTGCCGTGATAGGCGTTTGTTCCTTCAATCTTACAAATGACCATAGGGCAAGCGGCTCGCTTTGCCATTACGAAAGCACCCGTTTTGAATTCCAGAAGCTTCCCGTCAAAGCTTCGGGTTCCTTCGGGATAAATGCCCATGGTAAATCCTTGGGTGGAAATCAGCTTTGCTCCCTGATGAACGGTACGCATCGCTCGGATGGGATTTTCCCGATCCAAGGGAAGAAAACCGATCTTTTGAATGATGGGACCCGCAATTGGGATCCGCATATTTTCTTTCTTCGACAAAAAGCCAAGCCTTCTGCCCTTCATCAGAACAAAGGTGACCATAGGATCAAAGCGAGAAAGGTGATTGCATACCAAAACGCAAGGCTCCTCGGGAATTCTCTCAATCCCCTCTCCCTTCACGCGAAAACGGAAAAATTCCAAAATGCAGTCCATGGTATGATACGCCAGCGAACGCAGGAAGGCATTATCTTTTTCAAAAGGCTTTTTACCGTAATAACAAAACAGACTGATGAGAAACAGATAAAAAATCGCAAGACAAGTGATTCCCGCAAAAAGAAGCACCCACAAGGGAAGCAAAAGCCAGAAGGACTTTGCAAAAAAACACCAGACAAGGCTTAAAGCGCCACCAAGCCAAAAGAACACACGCAAGAGCATTTCTCTCAATTTCTCCTTTCCGAGTTACTGACGGAATTTTACTACAAAAGCATTGCAATGTCAACAAAGATCAACGGAAAGCAATGACGGAAACAAAAAAATCTCCAATCTTTTAATTTTTTCTCAAAAGCATCTTGACTTTTTCGGTTTCCTTTGCTATAATCATCGGGTGAGCAAAAGTTCACACTATGTGGATCAGCCTACGTGGCCCACCTCGGACGTCCTCGCCGTGTAAAATTTAGAGGACATATATGCGGATGTGGCGGAATTGGCAGACGCGCTAGATTCAGGTTCTAGTGGTAGCAATACTGTGTGAGTTCAAGTCTCGTCATCCGCACCAAACTCCTTGAAATCCCTAGGGTTTCAAGGAGTTATTTTTTTGTTTTTCATAACACTAGATTTTTTGCGGAAAAGGAGAAGAATCTAGTGGGCAAGAAAATCATACTGAATTACGATGAAATCAATCGGGTATCTTTGGAGGATGCAATCCGACGTTTTCTGCGAGATTGTAAGCTTCGCAACCTTTCCCCGCACACGCTGACTTATTACCAAGAGGATCTGGATTACTTCAAAAAGTATTGTCCGGTAAAATTCATCGACCAAGTAAATCAAGATGTTTATGAGGAATTTATTGTCTCCGAATTGGATAAAGGAAAGAAAGTCACTTCGCTCAATTCCAGAATCCGAGGACTGCGTGTTTTCTTCAAGTTTTGTGCAGAACGTGAATACATGGTAGGCTTCAAAATCAAGTTATTGAAAGAAAACAAAGAAATCAAAGAACCCTACACCGATGCTGAACTGGCGCGCTTGCTTGCGCGGCCGCATACTACTACTTGGACGGATTGGAGAATGTGGGCTGCTGTGAATTACATGATGGCGACCGGGAACCGCGTCAGTACAATTTTGAATATAAAGATCGGAGACGTTGATTTTACCGCAAACACCATCCATCTGAGAACCACGAAGAATCGCCGTCAACAAATCATTCCCCTCTCCAAGAGTCTGAAGAGTGTTTTGAAAGATTACTTGCGCACGTGGGAATATAACATTGACGATTACCTCTTCCCTTCTCAAGACGGTGGCCAACTCTCACGCAGTTCTTTTCAGCAAGGTCTCTCCCATTATAACAAATTGAGAGGTGTAACTAAAACGTCAGCTCATTTGTTCCGGCACACCTTTGCCAAAAACTTTATCCTTGCGGGCGGCGGCATCATACAGCTTCAGGCACTGCTCGGCCATTCCACAATGGATATGACACGGCACTACGTCAACATTTACGGTGCAGATCTTCAAAAGAATTACGATGCTCTCAATCCGCTAGATACCTTTAACCGGCGTAAAAGAGAACAAATCAAAATAAAAAATAGTTGAGCAAACCACAAAAGTACAAATCAATACAAATTGATATAAATGAAAAAGAATCGACACAAAACTTTTGTCGGTTCTTTTTTTTGATGGAACATTTTTGTTCTAGG
>JAZPZL010000086.1:0-10993 GCA_045544655.1 Eubacteriales bacterium | reverse complement strand
AGTACGATATGACCGATCCGAAATTCAGGCTCGTCCTCTCGCATATCACGGGTGATCTCCACCATTTGCAAAAGGATCTCGCCGGCAGACAGATTTCTGCAAAAGCCGGCTTTGGTGGAGGCGCAGAATTTGCACCCCATTTTGCAACCGACCTGGGTGGACAGACAAACGCTGTAGCCGTGCTTATAGGAAAGCAAAACGCTTTCCACGTATTCCCCGTCGGGAAGAGTGAACAGATATTTTCGCGTTCCGTCGATCTTGGATACGAGGCGGTCTGCTTCCAGCATATTGGATATGGTGAAAATTTCAGACAGCTTTTCTCGATGGGTTTTGGAAAGGTTCGTCATTTCTTCGAAGCTTCCGGCGCCCTTTTCCAGCCAGGAAACGATCTGTCCCGCCCGATAGGCTTCAATACCGTGTTCCTTTAAAACGGCAGGAAGCTCCTCAGGGAGCATAGAACGCAGGTCCAGTTTTTCTTTCATAAGCACCTCTCTAAAAGGTCGCAGAAAAATCCGTCGTTTTCTCCTCCGACAGGGAAAATGGTTTCTGCTTCACCGATGCGAAGGAACTCCGGATGATCGCGGAGAAAAGCGTCGGTAACGCCTTCGTTTTCATCGGGGTTCAGCGTGCAGGTGGAATAGATCAGCCTTCCGCCTTTTTTCGTAGCGTTTGCACCCGTTTCCAGGATCGCCCGCTGCAGGGCGGGTAGGCTTTCCGCATCCTTGGCGGATTTGTGTCGGATGTCAGGCTTTTTTGCAATGGTTCCGTACCCGGAGCAGGGGACGTCGCAGATCACGCGGTCAAAGACCTCCGTGAAATCCTGACGGGGTAAGGAGGAATCGTTCTGTTCGGCACGGATCATTTTGATTCCCAGACGCGCGGCGCCCTCAAGAATAAGGGAGAGTCTGCTTTCGTAAAGCTCGCAGGAAAGGATCTCGCCTTCACCTTCCATATCCATTGCCGCGCCAAAGCTTTTCCCTCCGGGGGAGGCGCACAGGTCCAGTACCCGTTCGCCGGCTTTTGCGCCGAGCTTGTCTATTGCGTGTTGAGCGGCGGCATCCTGAATGAAAAACAGTCCCTCGTCAAAGCCGTAAAGGGCGGTGGGCGGAACACTTTTTTCCAGGGTGATGCCGTTTTTGCACAAAGGATTTCTATGGAATAAAATACCGTTTTCCTCGAGTTTTTCGCAAAACTCTTCTACGCTGATCTTCAAGGTATTGATTCTCAGGGTCAATGCGGGAGGCGTATTTTGCGCCCGTAGAATGCTTTCACAGCGCGCCTTTCCGTAGGCGTTTTGCCAAAGGGTGATCATCCATTTCGGGTAACCGTAGCGCAAAGCCAATCCCTTTTTGCCGGGAACGTCCAGATATGAGAGGATCTCCTCCTGACTGTCGGAAAGCTTTCTCAAGACCGCGTTGATGTAATTGGCAGCAGAGCGACACGCACTCTTTCCCAGCTCCACCGTTTCAAAAATGGCGGCGCGGTTGGGAATGCGGTCCATATAAAGAATCTGGTATGCTCCCAGCTCCAAGAGGCACAAAACCTCCGTTTCCACCTCGTTGAGGGGAATGGAGGAGATGCGGGAGAGGAGATAATCCAGCGTGATCTTCTTTTCCGTAACGCCAAGATACAGCCGTGCATACAAGGCGCGCTCCTCGGAGGAGAGTCCTTCCTTTTCCAAGGTAGCGTTTAACTCAAGATTGGAATACTTGCCTTCTCTCGTGCTTTTTACAAGAGAGCGGAATGCGAGGGCGCGGGCGGAATTCATACCAGCAGATCGCCTGTTTCCAGTTTTCTTCCGTTGACGGCGTCACGGGCGTTCATTCTGCCTTTTCCTTCGGGCTGAACCACGTTCAGAACGATAGCGCTGTCAGAGGTTTTGACCACCACCTTCGGCTTGGTCTCTACAACCTCACCGATCTTTCCGTGAAAGCTTCCCTCGGCTTTTTCGGCTTCGTGTAGCTTCAGAATCTTTCCGTCCTTTTCCGTGTAGCAAAATGCGCTGGGAATGGGGCAGAGACCGCGGATGCGGTTCAGGATCTCTTCGGTGGTCAAGGCAAAGTCGATCTTCTGATCTTCTCTTGTAATTTTGGCGGCGTAAGTGGAATCCTCGTGCTTTTGAGGGACGGGATTTAATTTGCCTTCAAATACTTGGGGCAAAAGCTCCAGCATCATTTCCTTGCCCATCACGGCAAGGCGGTCAAAAAGCTCACCGGCGCATTCGCCGTCGCCGATGGGCGTTTCGCGAATGGCGAGAATGTCGCCCGTATCAAGACCTTCGTCCATTTGCTGAAGAGTCACACCGGTGATCTTTTCCCCCTCCATGATCACGCGGTTAATGGGCGCGGCACCGCGGTAGCGGGGGAGAAGGGAAGCGTGGATGTTGATACAGCCGTGCTTCGGTGCATCCAGCACCTCCTTGGGGAGAATCAAGCCGTAGGAGGCTACGATGGCAAGATCTGCACCGATGGCAGAAAATTCCGCTTGCGCCTCAGGGGTCCGCAGGGTTGCGGGCTGATAAAGAGGCAATCCCTTTTCCTTGGCAAAAACTGCCACGGGGCCGTCCTTTTCCTTCATACCACGTCCCGCTTTCTTGGACTCCTTGGTGTAAACGGAAAGCAGATCCTCGGGGGAAAGGGAATCGTACAGTCCCGCAAGTGCCTCCAGGGCAAAGGGACCCGTTCCCATAAATACGATGTTTCTCATAAATTCTCGATTTCCTCTTTGCTCAGCATCCGAACGGCTTCGTCGTAGAAAAGCTTGCCGTCCAGATGATCCATCTCATGGCAGATCGCCTTTGCGAGAAAGCCCTCGGCCTTTACCTTCTTCTTTTTGCCGTCTACGGTGAGGGTCTCTACCTCCACCTTCATAGGGCGGCGGGTGATGCCCCATTGACCGGGGCAGGAAAGACAGCCCTCCAGGTCCTCTTGGCTGCCGCTTTGCTTCAGCATTTTGGGATTGATGAGGGTCAGCTCGTCCTCTCCGGTATTGATGACCAGAACGCGGCGGAGCTTTCCTACCTGAACGGCGGCAAGACCTACGCCTCCCGCCTTTTCCATTGTGTCCTTCATATCCTGAATAAAGGTGAGCAGCTTTTCGTCGATCTTTTCGATTTCCTTGGACGTTTTGCGAAGAATTTCGTCGCCGTCCTTTACGATGTTCAAAATTGCCATGGGTACTCCTTATACCAATCCCGGACCGATGTCAAGGGTCACCTTGGCACCGCCTTTTCTCGGGTCGCTTTCCTCAGTGAGAAGTCGGTCAAGGAGAGCGCGGGAGCGGGGATTGTTTTTGTATTTGATAATAAAACGTTTTCGATAGATGTTTTTCACTCGGTAAACGGGAGCCTCAAAGGGACCGTAAACGATGAATTTCACGTCGGAGAATTCACCGGAAAGGCTTTGCTCCAGCTTGTCGGAAAAGGATTTGGATGCAAGAAGCACCTCCCGCTCCTGCTCGCACGCAATGGTGAATACTGCAATCTGGCAGAAGGGAGGAAAGGTGAATTCCTTCCTCAAAGCGATCTCTCCGCGGTAGAATTCCACGTAATCCTGAGCAGATGCCAGGGAAAATACGTTGTGCCGCGGGTTGAGGGTCTGGATCAGCGCTCTGCCTTTCTTTTCGGCTCTGCCTGCCCGTCCGATGACCTGGGTCAATAGGGAAAAGGTATGCTCGGGGGCGCGGTAGTCGCTGAGGTAAAGGGCGCTGTCCGCCATTACGATGCCCACCAGGGTAACCAGTGGGAAATTGTGTCCCTTGGCAACCATCTGCGTGCCGATGAGAATATCAGCCTCGTGCTTTCGGAAGGCGGACAGGATCTCGTCGTGAGAATCCTTGCCTCCCGTCGTGTCGGAATCAAGGCGCAACAGCCGCGCTTTGGGAAAGGTTTTGGAAAGCTCCTCCTCCAGCTGTTGAATGCCGTAGCCGTGGGAGACCAGGTGCTTCGAGCCGCAATGGGGACAGGTTTCGGGCAAAGCGTGAGCATAGCCGCAGTAATGACAGGAAAGCTTTTGTCTTGCGGTGTTGTGCAGGGTCATGGAAACACTGCAATGGGGGCAGCGGATGACCTCTCCGCAATCCATACAGGAAACGAAACGGCGATAACCTCTTCGATTCATCAAAAGAATGGTCTGCTCACCGCATTCCAGATTTTTTGCGATCTCTTCTCTCAGCCGCGCGCCGATCATCAAGGAGGGGTCGCGCCGCTTTTCGGGACGTAGATCCACCACCTGCACGTCGGGAAGCGTGGCGCTTCCGTAACGCTCCGTCAAGGATACCAGGGTATAGGCGCCGCTTTCCGCCTTGTAATAGGATTCAATATCGGGAGTCGCGGAGGCAAGCAGCATCAGCGCGTTGTTTTTTGCGCAACGGAATCTTGCCACGTCGCGGGCGTGATATTTCAGTCCCGTGTCGGATTTATAGCTGCCGTCCTGCTCTTCATCAATCAGGAGCAGACCCAAATTGCGAACGGGCGCAAATACGGCGCTTCTGGTTCCCAGAACGATGGGCTTTTCCCCTCTGCCGATGGAAATATAGGTGTCCCTCCGCTCCCCCTCGGAAAGGGCGGAATGAAGGATCGCCACCTTTTCTCCGTATCGGGAAAAAAGAATGCGGGCGCTTTGACCGGTCAAGGCAATTTCGGGTACCAGAAAAATGACGGTTTTCCCTTGCTTCAAAACGTGATCGCAAAGGGCGAGCATAACCTGAGTCTTTCCGCTTCCGGTAATTCCGTGAAGCAAGGCTCCGGCGGCTTTTCCTCCGTCCGCCAAGGCTCGAAGGGCTTCAAAGGCTTCCTTTTGAGTAGGGGAGAGAAGGATCTCACCGCGCTCCTGCTTGATCTCCGAAATGGAATCGAAGGGGTTGCGGCACTCTTCTTTTTCCTCCGTTCGGATCAAGCCTTTTTTTTCCAAAAAAGTGATCCCCGGGGAATCCAGCCCGAAAAGCTCCTTGCAAAGCTTGTCGGGAACGCTTTCGCTCAAGGCGAGGTAGCGCAGAAGAGAAACGTATTTTTCCTTGTTCTTGCCTCGAAAACGATCCAGAACCGTTTCGGGGTCGATCCCTTCCGCAAGAGAGAGAAAACGGGCGGTCTTCGCCTTTTTCTGATAAACGGGTGAGGGGATAATGGCGCGTGCGGCATCACCGAAGGTGCAGAAGATCTGCTCCCGCAAGTGATCGCAAAGCTCCATCAATTCTGCGCTCAGGCTGATTTCCCGAGGGAAAACCGCAAGGATGCTTTTCAGCTCCATTGCAGGGACCTCTTCCGCTACGCCTGTGACGATGCCGAAGGTTTCGCGGTTGCCCTTCCCAAAGGGGATCTTGACCACCGCTCCGCGATACACGGGAAGCTCCCACGGACAAAGATAATCAAAGATCCTGTCCGTTGCCTTAGCGGTGGAAAGCAGCCGCACCTTGGCAATACGGGTCTTCTCCATGTGCCTTCTTTCCTCGCTTATTCTTCTTCGGGGAGAATAATCTTGTATTCTCTGGTGTAAAGCTTACCGATGGCTTCCTTTACGGGCTTTTCGGGAGTTTCAGCCTTTTTGGAAGAGTAAGAAGAATACTTTTCCTCTTTCACTTCCTGGTTTGCCTGTGCTTTTTCCAACTGCTCGTCGGTGATCTTTCTTGCACACTTTGCAGTGGCAATGGAAAGGGTGTAACGGTTTACGCCTTCATCGGAAAGCTCTGCGATAGACGGATAGATCATGATAATTCCTCCAAAAATTAAAATGTTTTTTTATTTTAAAAAGTTCTCAATGAAAACTTCTTTGTCTTTGATTACGACGCTGCTTTCACTTTCGCCTGTGGAAGCAATGTCGGCAACGGCTTTTGCGGCATCCTCTGCTCTGCCGTCAAAATTGATGATGAGATGCTGATATTTGCGTACCAATTCCAGCTCCTCTTTTGCAGTGGTAAGTCGACGCCGGATGGAATCCTCGGTTTCCGTGCCTCTTCCCCGAAGCCGTTCCTCCAGCGTTCTGAAATCAGGCGGGGAGAGGAAGATGGAAGCGAAGCTGTCCAATTCCTGCATTGCCTGCAAAGCACCGTCGGTCTCAATTTCCAGAACGGGCGTAAAGCCTTCCTCCACCATTTGGAAAAACTGCTTTTTGGGAGTGCCGTAATAGTTACCGCAGTATTCAGTATGCTCAAAAAAACCGTTTTCCCCAAGGGTGCGGAGGAATTCCTCCTTGGTAACGAAATAGTAGTGTACGCCGTCCACCTCACCGGGACGGGGGTCACGGGTGGTCATGGAAACGCTGAGCTTCAGCTTGGGAAAAAGCTCTTTTGCGATCTTAAACACCGTTCCCTTGCCCGAGCCTGCGAAGCCCGAAACGATCAAAACCTTTGGTTTCATAAGTACCTCCTGTTATTTCTGCCCTTTTTCGGAAATGCGTTTTTGCACCTCCTCCGGGGTCAGAACGGAAAGAACAATGTGTCCGCTGTCGGTCAGCAAAACGGAGTGGGTCTTTTTACCGCTGGTCACGTCAACCGCAATTCCCGCATCCTTGGCATCCTGCACCAATCGTTTGATGGGAGCGGAGTCGGGACCTGCCACTGCGACTACGCGGCTTGAGGCAACGTAATTGCCAAATCCGATCTCTACCATACTCTCTCCTTACTCGATGTTCTGGATCTGCCCGCGGATGCGTTCGATCTCGTTTTTTGCCTCGATCACGAGGGACGTTACTTCCAGCTGTGAGCATTTGGAGCCGATGGTGTTTACCTCGCGGTTCAGTTCCTGGGTCAGAAAGTCCATGGTGCGTCCGGAGGGTGTATCCTGGCGGATCAGCTTGCGGAATTGGTCAATGTGGCTTCCCAGACGGGTGATCTCCTCGCCCGTGTCGATCTTATCGGCGATGATGCCCACCTCGGTCAGAAGTCTGGATTCGTCGATCTGGGTATCGGCAAGATACTCCTTCAGCCTGGCTTCCAGCTTTTCACGGTATTCAGAGAGAGCCGTGGCGGAATGAGCCTTGATCTTTTCCAGGATCTGCTCCATTTTATCCAGTCTTGCATCCAGATCGCGGAAGAGATTTTCTCCTTCCTTTTCACGCATGGCAAGAAAGGCGTCCAGTGCTTTTTCCACAACGATTTCCACTGCGTTCCATACCGCATCCTCGTCATCCTCCTTCACCTTCTTGGAGAAGATGTCGGAAAATCTCGCCACGGAGGAAACGGAAATATCGTCTCGAAGACCGTGATTCTCCGCAATTTTGCGAAGGGCTCCCACGTACTGAGCGGCAAGGGCTTCATCCAGAACGATCTCCGCCGTTTCTCCTGCGGGACGCTCTACGGTGAGAAAGGCGTCTACCTTTCCCCGTGCCGCCTTCTTTTGGATGGCTTTTTTGATCTTTTCCTCCAGATATCCGTAGATTCTGGGAAGACGGATGTTGGTATCCAGATATCGGTTGTTGACGCTGCGGATCTCAAAGCTGATTTCAAAACCGTCGATGGAATCCGAGTACCGTCCGTAACCGGTCATACTTTTGATCATCTTTTTCTCGCTTTCCTGATGCACAAAATCGGCATTATAAATATATATTATTATATAATATAACAGAATTTCGGGGCAAAGTCAAGAATTTGGAAGGAAAATAAAGCTCTCCTTCTTATTTTTGTAGAGCAATGAAAAAAAGTCGCGAAAAAACGCGGGGATTCTATTGATTTTTCTGAAATTCGTGCTAGAATTTGAAAAGAGTTGTATTTCTGAGGAGAAAACTATGGCAGCCAAACATTCTATGGATCTGACCCAAGGATCCGTGGCGAAAAAACTTCTGATTTTTACGATCCCGATCCTGCTGACCAATTTGTTGCAGCAGTTATATCAAAGCGCGGATATCGTGGTAGTCGGTAATTTTGCGTCCGATCCCACGGTTTCTCTTGCGGCGGTAGGCTCTACCGCATCCATTACCAATCTGTTTCTGAATTTGTTTCTCGGCCTTGCCATCGGTGCCAACGTAGTCTGCGCCAATCTTTTCGGAGCAGGGGATCAGGCGGCGCTTCGCCGTGCCATGCACAGCAGTATATTGCTGGCGGCATCGGGAGGCGTTCTGATCGGGATTATCGGTTATTTTGCAACGCCCTTTCTTTTGAAAGAGGTGATGCATTCTCCCGATGACGTGATCGGTCAGGCGACGGATTATATGCGGATCGTCTTTCTCGGTCAGCCCGGAAGCCTGGTGTTCAACTTCGGTGCGGGCATTCTCCGATCCCGGGGAGATACCAAAAGACCGATGTATATTCTTTCCTCAACGGGCGTCATCAACGTGATTCTGAATCTGGTATTCGTCGCAGGCTTTGGCTGGGATGCGGCGGGCGTTGCTCTTGCCACCATCATTTCCATGTATATCTCCGCCGCCGTGGTGCTTTGGATCCTTTTTCATTCCCACGGAGAATATCGCCTGAGCATCAAGGAGCTTTGCTTTGCGAAAGGTGAAACGGCGAACATTGTAAAAATCGGCATTCCCTGCGGCTTGAACGGAATCGTATTCAGCCTTTCCAACGTGGTGATCGTCAAGGGACTTAACGCCTTGGGATCTACGGTTCTTGCAGGAAATTCCGCCGCCTCCAACGTGGATACGGTCACTTATCAGATTCTGACTGCATTCTATTCTGCCGCCGTCAGCTTTGCAGGGCAGAATTACGGCGCAAAGAATTTGAAGCGAATTGATAAGCTTTTGGCTTGGGCAATCGGTCTTTCCATTTTCTTCGTACTTCTTGCCGACGTGTTCCTCTTTACCTTCCCCGGCTTTTTCCTGAGACTGTTTACCAAGGATGCGGCAGTTGCCGCAGTGGGTCAGTCCCGCATTTTTATGATGGGTAGCGGATACGTGATCTATTGCATCTCTGAAATTACCATCGGTTGTACCCGAGGAATGGGAAAATCCCTGATGCCCACGGTTTTGAACGCCTTCTTTATTTGCGTTCCCCGTATCCTTTGGGTACTTGCGGTCTATCCTTACCTGGCAAACGGCGTGCCCGCCCACGACTATGTGATGCTTCTTTGGTGCTATCCTATCTCCTGGACACTTTCCGCAATCGCCCAGATCGGCTCGTATTTTTATTATCGCAAACAGGAGGGGAAAAAGCTTGCCCTTGAGGCTGTCCCAACTTAATAAAAACTGCAGTGCAAAGTCCTTGTGCTTTGTTCTGCAGTTTTCTTTTTTAAAGAAAAATAGAGTATTTAAAGTTAAAAATTCAAAATTTGTGGATTTTTCGCATTTTTGTGATACAATGCTAAGAGCAATGAGAAATAAATGGAGAAATTTCTATGGCTGGCACGAAAAATAAGATGGACCTGACCCA
The DNA here is from genome assembly GCA_045544655.1 of Eubacteriales bacterium. Classification (GTDB taxonomy): domain Bacteria; phylum Bacillota; class Clostridia; order Oscillospirales; family SIG627; genus RGIG5579. Next base: position 1,690 of record JAZPZL010000086.1, on the reverse strand, counting down.
AGGGTCGGTGCTGAAAAAATTGCTTATATTTGCAATCCCGATTATTTTGACCAATATCCTGCAGCAGCTTTATCACGCGGCGGATATGATCGTGGTCGGTAATTTTGCGCAGGATTCTACGGGTGCTTTGGCGGCGGTGGGTTCTACCTCGGCCATCACCGCTCTTTGCTTGAATCTTTTCGTCGGCCTTGCCGTAGGTGCCAACGTGGTTTGCGCCAAGCTTTTCGGAGCAAGAAAGTATGAGGATTTGCGCCGCGCCATGCATACCTCCATCCTCCTTGCCGCGCTTTGCGGCGTTGGGATCGGAATCTTGGGCGTGATCTTCGCCCGTCCGCTGTTGGAAATGACCGGTTCTCCCGAGGACGTGATCGACCAGGCGACCCTCTATATGCAGATCATTTTTATGGGTCAGCCCGGAAGCCTGGTGTATAACTTCGGCGCCGGGATCCTCCGCTCTCACGGTGACACCAAGCGTCCCATGTACATTCTGATGATCTCGGGACTTGTCAACGTGATCCTGAATATGGTGCTTGTGATCGCTTTTCATCTGGATTCCGCAGGCGTTGCCATCGCCACGGTGATCTCCTATTATCTTTCCGCAACGGCAGTGCTTTGGATCCTGTTTTCCCCTCACGGAGAATTTCGTCTTCGCGTTTCCGAGCTTCGCTTGGGCAAAGAGATCCGCGAGGTTGCCAGTGTCGGTATTCCCAGCGGCTTGAACAGTATGGTGTTCAGCTTATCCAACGTAATCATCGTATCCGCCCTGAATACTCTCGGCGGTGCGGTTCTGGCGGGAAATTCCGCCGCTCATAACGTAGATGCCATGCTGTACCAGATTCTGGTCGCGTTTTACACTGCTTGTATCAGCTTTGTGGGACAAAACTGCGGAGCGAAAAAATACGACCGTGTTGACAAGGTGTGGAAAACGGCAGTGCTTTTGGCAATGGGAGTATTTGCGGTGCTGGGCGTTGCTTTGTGCATATTTGCAGAAGCGGTTATGCAACTGTTTTCCCAGGATCCGCAGGTCATTCTGCTGGGTGCCTTGCGTATCCGGATCCTTGCCGGTTCCTACGCGATCTACGTGATCCCGGAGATCAGTATCGGCTGTTTGCGGGGTATGGGCAAAGCCGTTCTGACCTCGGTTTTGAACGTGATCTGTATCTGCACGCCTCGAATCCTTTGGGTGGCGTTTGCTTTTTCCGCGTTGAAAAACGGAGATCCTTATCACGATTTTTCCGTTCTTTTGTGGTGTTACCCCATTTCCTGGGCACTTTCCGGCATTGCCCAGTTTTTCTGCTACCGTCATTATCGGAAACAATTGGGAAGGGAAGATGCTTAGTCACTTTTTTTCCTTAAATTTACGGAGGTATTATGGCTGCAAAACATAGGATGGATCTGACCGAGGGTTCGGTACTGAAAAAACTGATCGTATTCGCCTTTCCGCTGTGGTTGGCAACCTTGGTTCAGCAGGTTTACCATGCGGCAGATGTGATCGTAGTCGGCAATTTTGCGGAGAATTCCACGACCGCTTTGGCGGCAGTGGGATCTACCGGCTCGCTTACGAGTATTGTTCTGAATCTGTTTCTCGGTATCTCGGCGGGTGCAAGCGTGGTTTGCGCCAATCTTTACGGTGCAAAAGAACATGAAAAGCTGCGCCGCTCTATGACCACAGCACTGATCGCCGCTTTGA
>JAZPZL010000085.1:0-2788 GCA_045544655.1 Eubacteriales bacterium | reverse complement strand
GGTGATAATCAGGGCTACAAGGAAGCAAAGGCTCTGATCATCGGCGGCTTTTTTGATCTGGTCGTAGACCAAATGAAGGATTCGGCTTTGCCCGAGGATCCTATCGCATACGAAAAGCTGGAGAAGCTGGGAAGCAGCCTCTCCCTCTATGCAATCGGCGGTGAAAAAACGGTCCCCTTTGCCAAGGAGCTTTCGGGAAGGGAATACGTTTGTGAAGAAAATGAAGCAGGGATTACCAAATTTTCATTGATCTTTGAAGGAGATCGGGGAGAATTTCGCTATACCAATGCGCAAGGCGATAAGGTTTTGCCCTTTGGTATGTGTCGGAACGAGTTTTCTAAATTCCCTCAATTCGGCTATTCCAATGAACACGCAGGACTTCCCACTACCGACGGCTTTCTCTATGACTGCGCTTCTTCTGCTGCTTGGCGCGAGGAACAAAAGCTTCTTCTGAAGGTGCAGATCATTGATCGGTATTTTGGCAATATGTTTGCCGTATTTTCCTTTAAAGGTGATATTGCCACCATCAATATGGAAAAAAATGCAGAAGCATTTTTGAAAGAATACAAGGGCGAGATCGTCGCCAAATTAAAGAAATAAAGAGGTGCGAAAATGTACGGAAAAGCAATTGGCAAAAAATTTTACGAAGACGGAAAGATTCGTCGTTACCCAGGTAATACGGTTGTTGCAGACGTTGTCCCGGGTATGGTTGCATACGACGTAATGCTCCACTTGAAGCAAATGGTTTTTGATGCAGGCTTCGATAAGGACATCATTCTGATGCCTGCAGACAGCTATCATATGACCGTATTCCGCGGTCTGAACGATCAGGTAAGAACCGATACCCATTGGCCCGCAACACTTCCCAAGGATCTGCCCTTTGAAAAGGTTGACGACTATATTTCCGAGGCGATTGCAAAGGCTGTGATTCCGGAACCTACCAGAATGAAGTTTGACGAGGTGCGCTTCAGCGATATGTGTGTGTTGGTTCGCTTGAAGCCTGCTGATGAAGAGCAGAACCGAATCTTGCGCGAGTTCCGTGAGCGCGCCGCTGATGCAGTAGGCTTGCGTCTTCCCGGTCACGACGATTACCACTTCCATATTACCCTGGCATATACTCGCATCGTCCCCGAGGGCGAAAGAGTAAAGGAAAAGGACGCACTCGTTGCAAAGATGAACGAGTACATTTCCAATCAGCCCGAGTTTTACACCACCAAAGCGTATATGGCATATTACGACGATATGCTCCGTTTTTCTCCCGAGAGACTACCCAGATAACAAGAAAGACCGTAGCAAAAACGCTACGGGCTTGTTCATACCGTTATTGTATTTCGTAGTATTCTTTGATAAAATTCAGGAAAATCAGATCCTCTTGCGTAAGAACCATATCTTTTTTCCAATAAAGCATTTGATTCAAATTACAGTTTGGAAGTTCAATGGGAAGAAAAACAAGATCCTTCGTGACAATGCTTTGGCTGTGGGTGGTGAAGAGGGCAATTCCCAGATTATTTTTCACCATGGCATAGGTAGGTTCTAAATGAGAATAAGACAGAACGGGAGGAGGTAAAAGCTGCGTTGTGAATGCTTTCATAAAAAGGTCTTTTATCCCCTGATTGATTCTGGGCCAGATCACGTTTTTCCCCGAAAGATCTTTTGGCAAAATACTGTTTTTTTTCGCAAGTGGGTGATCGGGATGAACCATCAGAGCGGGAGAATCCGCGAAAAGCTTCAAACTGTTACAAGCATCAGCATACGCTCTCGGCGTTTCCGGCTCCGTTGCAAACAAAAAGGAAAACCGAGAATTCAAGCCGGCAGAGTTGATATATTTCAGAGGAATTTGAGAAATGGTGAGGGGAATATCAGAATGCGCTTTCGTAAAGTCGCAAAAAAAGTCGGAGAAGATTCCGCAAGAGGTGGCACCGACTACGATATTTCTTTTTCTGTCATTCAAGCTTTCCAAGAGATCCGATTTTGCATCGGCAACGCTTTCCAGAATGTGGTTGGCGTAATCCAGAAAGATCTTTCCCTGACGGTTTAGTGTTAAACGGTTTCCCGTGCGGTGAAATAATTCGATATTTAATTCTTGCTCCAATGCCGCGATGGACGAGGAGATTGCGGCAGGGGAGAGGAACAATTCCTTTGCGGCAGACGTGATCTTTCCGGAATCGGCTACCGCTTTAAAATATCTGATTTGATTGATTTCCATAATGCTTTCTCCCACTTTGTTAGCAAAATTTTATCATAATCCTTGTAGAATGTCAAACGGTGTTTGAGATTTCAGCATGAATAAAACTGAAAGTGGTTTTACATTTTTTTGTTTTATCTCTGAAAGGATCATAAAAAATGTTGCTTTTTCTTTTTGATTTTGCTTGACAAACGTTCATCCTTATGATATACTACTCGAGGTTTGAGGAGGCATGCCTCTGTAGCTCAGTTGGTAGAGCAGAGGACTGAAAATCCTCGTGTCGTTGGTTCGATTCCGACCGGAGGCACCACTTAAACAACATCTGCGGATTTAGCTCATTTGGTAGAGCGCGACCTTGCCAAGGTCGAGGTGGCGGGTTCGAGCCCCGTAATCCGCTCCACACGGAAGCTTAGCTCAGCTGGGAGAGCATCTGCCTTACAAGCAGAGGGTCATAGGTTCGAGTCCTATAGTTTCCACCAATTTGCTCGGAACGAAAGTTCCGAGCATCTTAAAACGGCCTGGTAGTTCAGTTGGTTAGAACGCTAGCCTGTCACGCTAGAGGTCAGGGGTTCGAGCCCCCTTCAGGTCGCCATAATTGCTGAT
>JAZPZL010000084.1:0-6378 GCA_045544655.1 Eubacteriales bacterium | reverse complement strand
CATAATCGTATTTTCTTGTAAATTGCTATCTTTTTTGTAGGGGTGATACTTATGGAAAAAATTATGACTTTCGCGATCGCTTGCGGCAGGTGCATCAATCTGACCGCAAAAATGATGCGGTTTGGCAGAAAATTAACGGCGCGGCGATGGTCACCGTTTCCGAGGTGAAGGGAGAGCACGCAGGACTGTTTACCCACGGCGGCCACGTTATGGCGATCGTGGGCATCGAGCCGGACGGAAGATTCGTCATTCTGGATCCCTCCCTGGTTCCCGGTAAATTTGAGGAAGAGGGCAGAGTGGGGAAGGTAGAGATCAAAAACGAGGTGCTCATCCTTTGTGAGCCGGAGGTGCTTCAGGAAGAGACCCGCGCCCGTCAGCCCGGCGCATACCGCTTGTATTGGAGAGCATAAAAATCAGATAAAAAAGCCAATGAGCTCGGTCAGAACCGAGCTCATTTTTTCATTTTTGCAAAAAAGAAAAGGAGAGGGGAAACCGATTCTTCGGGGGTGGACGGACAGCCCAACTGTCCGTCCTTTTTTTGGGAGGAGAGGTGTTTTCGGGTGCTTTTTGTTGGGGGCAAAGCGGAGTTTGTTTTTGTGGCGGAAAGGTGTGAATTTTGTTGACAAAAAGAAAAAAGAATGTTAAGATAATCAAAATTGGGGTTTTTTTCGAAAAATTATCATTTGAGAGGTGTTTTCGGTGCAAAAAAGATTACTTTCGCTTTTTTTGGCGCTTCTTTTTGTCGTACAGATTTTCCCCCTGTCAGCTTTTGCAACGGGTGACGAAGGAAGCCCGAAGCACATTCCCCGCGTGGTTTCCATCGTTTTCGACGATTCCGGCAGTATGTATGAAAATACCGACCGCTGGGCGTACACCAGTTACGCTATGCAAGCCTTCGCCGCCATGATGGGCAAGGAGGACGTGCTTTATGTTTCTTATTTGAACGGACCGAAAAAGGTGAAGGCCGATCTGTCCGACGGCGGAAAAAGCAATACGGTCAGCAGCTTCCAGAACATTATGTTCGGAGGCGGTACGTCGAATCACCTGCAAGAGGGTGCTGATTGCCTGATTCAGGAATTCGGTCAGTATAAAACGAATGCCAAATATTATCTGGTGGTCATTGCCGACGGTGAATTGGACAGCGGTCTCGGTGCCCTTTCCGACCGTGTTCGGGAGGTGGATGCCCGTACTAAGGCTACCCTTTCGGGTGCGGATTACGAAACCGTTTATTTTTCCATGAAGGAAGGGGATGCCGCCGGAATTTCCGGAATTACCAGCTACTATGCGGCAAAAAGCGATGAGATCGTTAACGCTTTGAAAACGATTTCTGCGGATATCATGGGGCGCACCGCCGTCTCGCATACGGTTTCCGGTGAAAGCCTTTCCTTTACCTTACAGTATCCCGCTTTGAGTATTGCGGTATTCAGTCAGAAGCAAAACGGCAATTTTGACAGCTTTCGTGCCGGTGTGAAAAAAGACGGGAAAGCACTTTCCTGTCAGGTGGGCAATTACAGTGTAAAAAGCCCCGAGAAGATCATTAAGAATCCTCAAAAACCGAAATATGAGGAAAAATATCCCGCCGATCCCCCTGCAGGCGTGGTTTCGCTGATCTCCAACGGTGAACGTCCGTTGGAAAAGGGAAAGTATACCATCGACCTTTCTGGCTTTTCCCTGCGGAAAGAGGATATCGTGGTTCTGGTAGAGCCTGCCGTCCGGATCGGGTGTAAGTACAGACTCAACAAAGACGATGATACCCTGACCTTTGAGGAGCTGAAAAAGCGCGTCAGCGAAGGGGATACCGTAACGGTTCAATGCGCTCTTTACGAGCTTAACCCGGACGGTTCCTTGGGAGATCCGGTTCCGACGGACGTTTTATCCCCGGAATACAAGATTCTGGTCAACGGAAAAAACGTTGGCTCGAGTGTTGCCGATCAGAAAAATGCCTATTCCTTCCAGGTTACCAAGGATTTTGAAAATCAGGATATGAAGGTGGAAGCGGTGTTGACCGGCTACCAGCCCTTCGTAATAAAAGAGACCTTTGGCAAGCTGAACGTCAGACTCAAGCCCGGATCTTTGCCGGAGGGCGCCTCCCAGATTTCCCTGACCAAGCCCTTGTGGAAAAAATGGTCTGCGGGAAAAGAAGGCGTTTCCTTTGAATTGGAGCGGGCAGATTCCACCGTTCTGGACAGAGTTGCCGTTGAGGTGGACGGTTGTGAAGGTTTGCCGGAGGGCGTCGCTTCTTCCTTGAAGGATATGGTTCGGATCGATGGGAACAAGGTGGTGTATGCACCGAAATCATCCCTTACCTTTTCTCAGCTTCCGGAATCCTTTCAGGTCAGCTTGAAGGATCTTCAGACGGCTGAGGTGGTGCTGAAAAAGACGGTCAAGGTGATCCGTCCGAAGTATCGCTTTGAAACGGAAAATGAATTGGCGGAGCTTTTCCTTCCCTTGGAGCAATTGAAGAGCAACCGCGCCGCCGTTACCTTTGCCCTTACCGTGGATTACGACGGAAAGGGAAAATATATTCCCATCAGCAAGAGTGACTGTGAGGATGAAATCAAGATTACCCTTTCCTCGGGGGATCTGACGGGCGAAGTGAAGGAAGAGGCGGGACTGATCCGCTTCGTGCCTCAATACGATGAAAGTAAACACAAGGATACGCCCCTTAGCAAGATCGTAGGAAAGACCCACCGCTTGAAGGCTTCTGCTACGGTGGACGGAAAAGAGATCACCTCGGAGGAGGTGGGAATTTCTGTTTCCTCTGCCGATTATCGGCTGGAGGTGGACAATCAAATCAAGGAAGCCCTTTCCTTGGATACGGTCAAGACCAACAAGGATCGGGTGATCTTCCGAATCCTGGCGGATTACGAAGGGGACGGTACCTTCGGACCGCTTGCGGATTGGGATACGGGCGTTTTGGATCAGATCAAGATCACCTCCGGCGATCTGCCCGGTAAGACCGAAACCGTCTCTGAGGACGGGAAGGTTGTGGGAAAAGCCTTTATTCCCCAATACGATGAGAATAACAATAATGGAGTTCCCTTTACTAAGGTTGCAGGGAAGAAGCATCGGATCAAAGCTACCGTTATGGATCTGAGTGCCGAAGCGAAGGTAGAGGTGCTTGCTCCCGATTATGAGATCAAAGTGCGCAAGGAAGGCATACAGTTTACGGATATCAAATTGCGCAAAAACAAGGAGGCCGTTCAGTTTTTGATCCTGCGGGATGGCAGAACGCTGTCCAAGGAGGAATTGGAGGGGCTTGCTCCTTACGAGCTTTCCTTCAGCAAGAATCAACCGTGGATGAAGCTGGTTACCGAGGTATCAGTGTCGAAGGACGGAACTGCTTATTTGGTGTGTATCCCCAGGTATAACGGTTGGAGCTTTCCTTCCTCTTGGATCTGGAATTGGTTGTGTCTTTTCACCGTGAAAAAAGGTGATATGCATATTGCCCTGAAGCTGGGAGAGGACGTTGCCAAGGCTGCCGTGAACGTCGTTACCAGTCAGATCGCCTGGATCATCTTCATCATCATCCTTGCTTTGCTCCTTTTGCTTCTTTGGATCGCGTTCTGTTGTGCAACGAGAATTCGCTTCTTGCGAGGCACCTTCTATAAAGTCACGTTTAAAAGGAACGGAAACGGCTTGGGGTACGCAGTGAGCGTTCGCACGCCGCAAAATGCCAATAAAAACGGTCTTTTCCGCTATTTGCTCAGTATGCGCTTTTTGATCCCCTTCAGCGAACAGAGTACATCGGTGGTAGTGGGAACCCAAAGAGCTAAGTTTAAGGCGATCAAATCCGCGGTGGAGACCTTCAGCTGCCGATCCTATCCCTACAGTGATGCAGAAGCGAATGCAGCCCACTTTAATAAGGGGCATTTATCCAGAGCCGCGATTCGTGCGATTTTGAATCGGGATACGGAGTATTTGTTCGATGATGCGCTGCTTCAAGGCACGCCGCTGGGCGATGGCGACAGAAAAATGGATTCCGGTGCTTGTCTGGTAGAGCGAGGCAGCAACCTGGTAGAGCGAGACAGCAACAAACTGATTTTCTTTATCACCAAAAGCGATGAGAGAGAATTGAGGGAAAGAAGAAACGCTCGACCGCAAAACGGCGCAAAAAGGAATCGCGCAAAAGCGGGAATTTCCAAAAACAGAAAAATAAGAAAACCGAAACTGAAATAAAATTTTAAGGAGAGAAACCATGAGTGAAATCATCATCAACAGCGACCGCAAGTACCTTTTGATCGGTCTTGGCGGAAGCGGCGGAAAAGTCATTTCCAATTTGTATGAAAGACTGATCCGGGAGCGGGGCGAAGGGTTCCGCAGCAACGTAACCTGCGTTGCCATCGACACCGACCAGGACGAGCTGAACGAGCTGGCACAGCTTGGTGTGAACAAGATCGCCATCAGCGGCAGCGGCAACGTGGGTACGATGTACAACAAGCTGGGCGATGACGTTGCCGAGTGGTGTCCCAATACGGCGAATGAAGGCAACTTTTTCAGCAGCGAAGTATTCAACGGCGCTTCTCAGTGCCGTTTGAAATCCAGACTTTGCTTTTCCAATTTCTTGAAGGATCAGAACAACGGGCTGAATCAGATCCTAGAGGAATTTCTGGAGGTATCTCCTACCGATGAAAGCGCGATCGAGGCTCCTCCCTTGGTATATATCGTGTCCTCCGTTGCAGGCGGTACCGGCTCCGGTATCTTTATTCAGACGGCTCTCTACATCAAGAAGTTCTTCCGTCAGTATAACCAGAATGCCATGGTTTACGGTCTTTTTGCCTGTCCCGATCTTTATAAGAACGTGGTGAACCCCCAGCAGCTTCCCAGCTTGTATGCCAACGCTTACGCCGTGGTACGCGAGCTGAACGCCTTTAACCTGATCTGTGGCAACGAAATGACCGCAGCATACGGCGGTAAGCTGGAGCTGGATATTGAGATCAGCACCGAGTGTGAAGGAAAGCTGTTCGAGAAGGACGCCCAGGGCCGTTACGGCGATAAGCCCTACGACGTTTTGTATTTTATCGACCGCGTCAATTCCTTGAGCAAGATCCTGGGCGGCTTGGATAAATACTACGAGGCAATGGCCAATATTGCCTATTCCCATCTTTACATCGAGATCTCCGGTGAGATCCTTTCCGGTGAGTCCAACGAGATGCATGCGCGCAGCATCTCTCCCTGCGCCATTTACGGCAGTGCCGGTGCGGCAACCTTGCGTTACCCTTATGAGGATATGATCCGCTATTTTGCGGACCGTTCCATCTACGAAAGCTTCAGCTCTGTCTGGACCGATCTGGATCAGAAGTGGAAGCACTATCTGGAAACCAAAAATGCAGACGCCCGTTCCCTTGGCCGGACGGAGTACGTTCCCGAGGAAAATGAGCGCGCAGAGCATTATATCAGCGATTTCCTTCGTGCCACCGATAATAAGGGGATTTCTGAATCCAAACTTTCTTTCTTGGCACCTATGGTAGAAAGAGACGGCGTACCTGCAGTAGATCTGCTTTTTGCCAACATCGCCGCCGCCGCCAAGACGGAGATCGCAGAGGATACCCGCTTTAAAAAAGCAAAAAGCGATTGCAACCTTGACGATCTCGACGGATCCGCCGAGGAGCTGAGATCCTTGATCGATAATACGACGCTTGCAGACGAAAAGGCAGGTATGTTCTCCTTGATCAGCGAGCTGGATCAGAGTCTGGAGGATTTCTGCAAGAAGGGCTTTAAGTACGTGCAGGATCTTTCCATTTCCTTTTCCAATAAGATCTACTGTAATGACAAGGCTCTTCGTGATGCCTACGACCAGGAAGCCTTCGGTATTGTAAAGGGCTTGCTTTACGATTCTAAGAAGGGCGAATGGGTCCATCCCGTTGCGGGACGGTATTTGCTCTACCGCTTTATCAACAAGCTTAAGAGCGATATGAAAGCGCTTCTTTCCGAGGTGGATACTCCTGATGACGATGCGACGGATTTCTACAACTATCTGATCGACGAGTGTGTTGCTGCTCAGCGCACAGCTCTTACCACCGACGATAATCCCTTGCCCAATGCGGAGATCCTGCAGCATCTGTATGGCAAGCTGTTCGGAAAGAAAGCCGCAAAGCGCGGGGTTAACTGGTATTTTGAAGAGCTGGAAGAAAATCTGGATCTGATCAACGAAGGCTTTGTAAACGCACTGCTTTACTTCTCCTATTCCAGAGTTTGCTCCAGAGTGGAGGCCCTGATCAAGGAATACGAGTTCTTCTTTGATCACATTGACTCCTTTATGAAAAAGGCCAAGGGCGCCGTTTCTGCCGGTGAGAATATGCACGAAAACAGCAGAGGCGTGGTCTACGTTTGCGCTACCGCAGAATCGAAGAGAGCCTTGTATGAAAAGGCTGGAAG
>JAZPZL010000083.1:0-6715 GCA_045544655.1 Eubacteriales bacterium | reverse complement strand
CGATATGATCGAAGCAGGAACGTTTATGATCCTTGCAGCCGCTACGAAGGGAGACTTGAAGATCACCAACGTGATACCCAAGCACCTGGATTCCGTTACCGCAAAGCTCACCGAAATGGGCGTCGAGGTTACGGAAGAAGGCGATTCCGTCCGTGTCAGACGAACCGATGCTCCATTGAACAGGGTAAACGTTAAAACCCTGCCCTACCCCGGCTTCCCCACCGATATGAATCCCCAGATGTGCGTACTTTTGTGCCTTGCAAACGGCGTTTCCCGACTAACGGAAAGCGTATGGGAATCCCGTTTCCGCTACGTAGAGGAATTAAAGCGCATGGGCGCCAGAATCAATATCAACGGAAGATGCGCTGAGGTTGAGGGCATTCCCGAATTGAATCCCGCTTCGGTTCGCGCGGTTGACCTTCGCGCAGGATCGGCAATGGTTATTGCAGGACTTGCCGCAAACGGTGTCACTCAGATTGATGAGATTTATCATATCTTCCGTGGATACGAGGACATCATCGGAAAGCTCCGTGCTGTAGGCGCAGATATTAAAGTCGTATTCCCCAAGGATATCAAATTTAACGATTTTGAATAAGGTTAAACATGGATAAGGAAAACAAAAAACAGCAAAACAACAAGCGAAACCACCGTCCCTTTCATAGAAGGCATAAGCACTTTAACAAGGATCACAAGAAACAGTCTGAAAATGCCGAAGCTCTTGCAACCGATCCTGCACAAATCGAAAAGCCCGTTGCCACTCCTTCTGCCGAAGTCGCACCGAATACACCCGTAACGACGGACTTCTCAGATCCCGCTGTATTTACAAAAACAGATGAGGATGACAACGAAAAAAAATATTTGGTCGTTGGAATCCGTTTTCGCCCTCTTGGTAAAACCTATTCCTTTGATCCTGACGGGAATAGTTTTTCAATCGGTGATTCCGTCATTGTTGAAACCAGCCAGGGAAACGAATTCGGAACCGTATCCGGCTCTGCAAAGTACGTTTCAGAAAAAGACGTTGTTCTTCCTCTGAAAAAGGTTTTGCGAAAAGCAACGGAAAACGACATTAAACGCCACGATGAAAACCGAGAGATCGAGCTTCGCGGGCGGAAGGTTTTCTTGGAAAAAGCCGCTGAACACAAATTGGATATGGCACTTTCGGACGTAGAGTGTTCCTTTGACCGCTCAAAAATCATCTTTTACTTCACCTCCGAAGGACGAGTTGACTTCCGCGAATTCGTAAAAGACGTAGCTTCGATCTTCCGTACGAGGATCGAGCTTCGCCAAATCGGTGTTCGTGATGAGGCAAAGCAGCTCGGCGGTCTCGGGATTTGCGGCAGACCTCTTTGTTGCAGTTCTTTTCTCGATGATTTTCAGCAGGTGTCCATCAAAATGGCAAAGGAACAGAATCTTTCTTTAAATCCCACGAAAATCAGCGGAACCTGCGGAAGACTGATGTGCTGTTTGCGTTACGAAAACGACGTGTACGTGGAAGCTGCAAAAAAGTGTCCCCGTGCAGAAAGCTGCGTCATGACTCCCAAGGGAAAAGGCTTGGTGGTTGAAGCAAACATTCTCTGCGGAAAATGCAAGGTTCGTCTGGACTCCGATCCGGAGAACATTCTCCCCTTTGATGCAGAAGATCTAAAGCTCATTCCCAAGTCAAAAAAACCACAAGCTCCCGCTAAGAACGAGGATCGGGAAGAAACGCAAGAAAATTCCTAGGAATTACAAATAAATTCCTAAAAACACTTGAATTTTTATAAACAAGTGATATAATAATGTTATCAATTTTTTGGAGGTATTTCAAATGGCATACATCATTTCTGACGAATGCGTAGGCTGCATGGCTTGTGTTGACGAGTGCCCCGTTGCTGCTATTTCCGAAAAGGACGGCAAGGCATTCATCGACAAGGATGCTTGTATCGAGTGCGGCGCTTGTGTTGGCGTTTGCCCCGTTGAAGCTCCCCAGCCCGAGGCATAATTAAAAAAAACAAGTCGCTCGTTTGAGCGACTTGTTTTTTTATGCTTTCCATTCAAAATACATATAAAAGTCCGATTGACAGAAAACTGCGATTGATATATAATATTTACACAATAAATAAGTTAGGAAGTGGGATTATGAGCAACTATTTAAACTACTCTTACCAAGAACTTAAAACCTTCTGTGACGATGCTTTTGTTAAGTTCGGTTTTTCCAAAGAGGATGCAGGAGTGATCACCGACGTTCTGCTTCTTGCCGATCTGTTCGGAATCGAAAGCCACGGCACGCAGAGACTGGTTCGTTATCACAAGGATATTGCAAAAGGCTTGATTCAAGTTGGCGCAAAGCCCGAAATTGTTTTTGAAACCCCCGTTTCTGCCGTTATTGACGCGCACGACGGTATGGGTCAGGTAGTAGGTCATATGGCAATGAAAAAGGCTATCGAAAAGGCAAAGCAAACCGGTATTGCCATCGTCACCGTACGTAATTCGACCCACTACGGAATTGCAGGCTACTACACGAAAATGGCTTGTGACGAAGGATTGATCGGTATTTCCACCACCAATACCACCGCAATTATGGTTCCCACCTTCGGAAGAAAGGCAATGCTCGGTTCCAATCCGATCGCCATCTCCTTCCCTGCTGAGCCCTACCCCTTCCTCTTTGACGCTTCCACCACCGTCGTTACGAGAGGAAAACTGGAGGTATACAACAAGCTGGATAAGCCTCTTCACGACGGCTGGGCAATTGACTCCACCGGCAACGAGTCCACTGATGCAGAGCGAGTTCTCACCTGTATTATCAACAAAGAGGGCGGCGGCATTCTTCCCCTTGGCGGTTCTACCGAGGACAGCGGAAGCCACAAGGGCTACGGATGGGGTATGGTAGCAGAGCTCTTCTCCTCCATCATTTCTATGGGTACCACCTCCGATAAAACCAACGTTGGCGGAAAAGGCGGTATTTGTCACGGCTTTTTGGTTATGGATCCCAAGATCTTTGGAGATGCAGAGGGCGTGAAGGCGCATCTCTCCGCATTCCTTGACAAATTGAGAAACTCTCCCAAGGCCGAGGGCAAGGATCGCATTTACACCCACGGCGAAAAGGAAGTATTCGCAATGGAGGAAAGAATGAAAAACGGCATCGAAGTCAACGTCAATACGGTTGCCGAAATGCGTGATCTTGCTCAGTACCTTGAAATGGACGTAGTGAAGTATCTTGGAGAAAAAGCGCTGAAGATCGAAGGAAAAAAGAGTCTTTACAGCTAAAAAAGAAACGGTAAACCAAATTGGTTTACCGTTTCTTTTTTTATACAGGCGCTTCTTCGTCGATGATAAAACCACCGTAGTTCAAGGCGCATCCGCCTGCCAGATATAGAGCTTTCAGCTTTCTGCGTAGAGAGGTATCCTCAGGAAGATCGTTGAGATCAGCGGGTCTTCCATCAAACACAAAGCTGAATACGCCGGTTCCCTTGTTGCGAATGGGGTAGCGTGTAAAGACGTTGGAGAAATTGCTGATATTCGCCTTGTCTCCCAGCAGCTCGTTCAGCGTAGGAGAAAGAAGCCAGGAGGTGCAACGAATTCCTTTGATATTACGCTCGGGATAGCTTTTCCTTGCAACCTCTCTTGCAACACGGATCGCCTCGTGGACCTTAGCAGGTGAAATATCCGTACCTCTGGGAATGTGTAGGCAGAAAATATCATCCCCGGGAGCGATGGCAAGCTTCCATTCCTCCTTGGAAAAAGCCTTTTTTTGGTTGGGGCAACGGAAATTCACGCAAGGATAACCTACGTACGCCGTCTCCGTTTCCTCAAAGGAGGTAGTATAGCTCCCCTCTTCATCCTCAAAGCCCAAACAGCCCAGAGGCATCCCGTCCCGATGCATTTCCACACCGCTGAGTAAAACGAGAACCTCGCGGGTTTCTTTATGTACCAAAACGTAATTGGAGGGAGAGGATACGCCGAGAGCAAAGTTAAATCCAACTCTGTTATACATTTCGGTGTACGCATAAAGACTGGACCAATCATAGTGAGACTTTTGCAAGCCGGGTTTTCCGGTTCTGTGCGTTGTAACGCCCATACTGCGTCGGTAGGTTCTCATATAACCTGCCACCTCTTCCTTGGAAAAGCCGCGGCGCAAGTATTCCTCATAAGACTGCTCCGCCTTGGGAATCAAAACAAAAAGAGGAGCCATTTGGCCCGCGGGAGTAAGATCGGTCTCGGGAAGCTTTAAGGAGGTTAGCGCTTTCCGTTCACGGTTCTTGACGTAAGCAGCAGCGGTATACGCCCACACGCGTCTTGCTTCATCCCGATTCATCAGATCATCGTAGCCCTCCAGTACGGCCTCATAGTAATCCTCAAACAGATTGAAACGATCCTGAAGATGAACAAGCATTTCACGGTCAAAAGGAACCTCGCCGCTCTTGACAAGATTCTCATAGATCTCATCCATTTCCTCGGGGAAAACTTCAATATTCAAAATTTTTGCAGCTTCTGAAAAAGTCATAAAATCACCATCCTTTTCTCTATTCTATCACATTTTTTCGATTAATCAAGAATTCTCACCAAAAAGCTTTGTAAAGTTGAAAAAATGCACCCAAACGGGTGCATTTTCAACTTTATTATGCAAGATAAGGAGAATCCCAAAGCTTTAAGGTTTGTCCCAAGCCCAGCTCCTTTGCTTTCAGGTAAAGCTCGTAACCCCAGCCCACGTCCCAAACGGGCATACCGCCGGTCACAAAGCAAATACGATCCTTAGGGGAGCTTCTTCCCTCTTTTGTGCCGCAGATCACGTCACCGAGACTGACGGCTTCCGTAATGGGAGGAAGCTTTCCTTCATACATCATTCGGTAAGCCTGAACGCCGATGCCGTTGATAAAGCGCTCGTTTTCGGGAAGCATCAGATGCTCGTCGTAATACACCTCGTGCATTTTTGCATTGTCCCAAATGATCTTCGCAGATCCAAAATATTCTTCGTCGATATTGCAACGGCCGGTAAACATAATCACGCTACCCGCTTTCAGCCAATCGTTGGAGATATTGACGGGTTTTACGGAAGAAGCGGCTACGCTGATCAAATCAGCCACACGAACGGATTCCTCCAAATCGGTGGTCGCTCTGCCTCGGATACCAAACTTATCAGCCATCTCTTTGGCAAAAGCCTCCGCCTTTTCCAAAACAAGATCACAAACCACGACCTCCTCCAAGCCCTTTGCTTCCAAAGCAATTGCCTCAAAGCAAGCCTTGCTGACGGGACCTGCTCCCACGCAGGTGCAGACCTTGGCATCGGGATTGGCAAGATACCTGGTGGCAACTCCGGGAACACAACCGGTTCTGACAGAGCTGATCAGATTGCCGGACATCAAAGCGATAGGCTCACACGTATCCGGATCATTGAGCATAACCATCAAAATAGAACGGGGCAATCCTCTTTGAGGATTTATAATATTGGAACCGTACCACTTCTGTCCCGCTACGTTGAATCTGCCGCCTACGTAAGCGGGCATAGCCATAAAGCGGCGGTCGGGACCGTCCAAAGGCATATTGGGGAAAGGACTCTCTTTCGGAAATTTCAAGGCAATGCCGTGAGAATTGTGCTTATCGCCCCCCATTACGTAGTCCCCTTGACTCAAGAGACGGAAGATCTCCACCTCCACGTCAATGCAGCGCGCTACATCCAAAGCGCCCGCCTTGATAATATCCTCTTCATTCAAATACAAAAAATCCGTTGTTTTTCCCATAACAAACTCCTTTTTCTTTATTTCAAAAGGCTTTTTCCTTCCCAATCTTCATCGGGAGCAAGCTCTAAAAGATCCGCGATCGTAGGAGCAAGATCCTTGATATTTGCATCATCCAAATCAAAATCAGCTTTATTGCTAAAGAAAATGATGGGGATGGTCATATCCTCCGGAATTTCAATGCCGTGGGTTCTGTCGTGTCCGCCGTGATCAGCGGTAATAATTACCTGATACTCTTCGGGCAAGGCTTTAACGATCCTCTCAATATTTCTCCAGCTGTTTTCGACGGCATCCATATACGCTTCACTCATCCAGCCGAATTTATGGCCTGCACTGTCAGGAAAAGCGAGGAATAAAAACGCAAAATCAACTTCTTTTTCGGTCAAGGTCTTGATAACGGCATCGGTCAGCATATCACCCGTTTCACCGTAACCCAAGGCTTTTCCCTTTATAAAGGTGGAAAAGGTCAGGGAGCCGGGTCTTGTCATATCGCGAAGCTGTTCCCAATTATAGAATAATGCAGTCGATTTATTGGCATTTGCCAACAACTCAAAAAGACCTTGGATCGGTCTGACCTGGGGAATATACGTATTCGTAAGAATTCCGTGGCGGGAGGGATCAACACTGTGGAAAAGGGACATATGACATGGCAAGGTTACGGGAGGTACGACTGTACGCCCATTCAAGGTATAGGTCGTTTTTTTCAAAAATTCCGTGGCTGTTTTATTCTGAAGTACCGCATCGGGGCGCATTCCATCCACCAAAATCAATAATACCTTCATCGCAACTCCACCTTCAAATTGTCCGAGACCCTTTTCGATCTTTTTTACAGTTTATCACTTGAAGTACGGCATGTCAAGGTAAAATAATTCGAGGCTATAGCGTAAAAGCAAGAAGCAAACAAGATATATCATACTTTCGGTTATTCAGTTCCGTCTTGACGAAGGGTTTAGGGATATTTTGTTGTTAGCGAAAAACTTCTTCACTATTACTTCTTACTT
>JAZPZL010000082.1:0-1886 GCA_045544655.1 Eubacteriales bacterium | reverse complement strand
GAAAAAAATAATTTGCCTGATCCTGTCCCCGGTACTGCTCACCGCCCTTTTGTGCAGCTGTGTCAAGGAATCTCCCGAGCCCGTCTACACGCCCCCCGTCGTTGCCCCCGAGGACCGTGAAAAATTGGGGCAGATGGAATTTGCGGCACTCACCTTCGATCTGTACAACGACAAGACCTGCGAGGTCGTGGCCCCCTCCGAAACCGCCATCCACGAAAAAACCATGGTCATTCCCGATTTCTGTGACGATTACACCGTGGTCGCCATTTGCAAAAACGCCTTTGCGGAAAGCGAATTCAGCCACGTCACCATCCCCGATTCCGTCAAAACCATCGGCGACTACGCCTTCCAAAAATCCGAGATCCGGGAAATCACTCTCCCAAAAGCTCTGGAAAGCATAGGCGTAGAGTGCTTCGACAACTGCCTGAATCTGGAAAAGGTCACCTTCCAAAGCAGTGTGGAGTGCATTCCCCTTGCCGCCTTTTACGGCTGTGAAAAGCTGAAGGAGGTCGCACTTCCCGATGGAGTGAAGGAGATCGGCGAGGAAGCCTTCGCCTCCCTGAAAAGCCTGGAAAAGCTGACTCTTCCCGAAAGCCTGGAAAAGATCGGTCCCTACGCCTTTTGGAACAGTGGCACGGAGAGCCTTGAGATCACCGTTCCCAAAGGAGTAGGTTCCATCGGGGAAGAAGCCTTTGCCAGCTCCAAAGCCAAGATCACCTATTTAAATGAGGACGCAAAATGACCCTGATCGTATGCCTGGATGATAAAAACGGAATGATGTTCGGTGCCAAGCGCCAATCCCGCGACAGCGCTCTGATCCAAAGGATCCTTGCCCTGACCGAGGGAAAAAAGCTGGTGCTTTCCCCCTATTCCGCCTCCCTCTTTGAAGAAAAAGAGGAAGTTGCGGTTGCCGAAGATCCCGCAAGCGTCGCAGATGCCGAGGATTTTCTCTTCATTGAAAACACGCGCCTTCCCGATTCGGGCTTCGATACCCTTCTCATTTACCGCTGGAACAGAAGATACCCCGCAACCCGCTTCTTCACCCTCTCCACCGAGGGCTTCCGACCGGCGGAACGCACGGATTTTGCAGGCTCCTCCCACGACTGTATTACGGAAGAAAGATGGGTGGCAGAATGAAGCTCCGCCACACGCTTTTCACGTGGCTTTTGGTGATCGCTCTCCTCCTCTCCGCCTGCACCTATGAATCTCCCGATGGGCAAACTGCCACAGCCCCCGCTACCAATGCACCGAAAGCAGATTCCCTCGCCTCCATCCCCGCCTTTGACGCGTCCTCTCCCTTCGTCATCATAAAGGACAACGTTCCCGCCTTTACCCAAGAGGAGATTACCAAACGCTCTTTTGAGATCTATTCTCCCCTGGATTCACTGGGAAGATGCGGCGAAGCCTTCGCCTGCATCGGAAAAGACCTGATGCCCACCGAGGAGAGAGGAAGCATCGGACAAGTCAAGCCCAGCGGTTGGCAAACGGTAAAATACGATATCGTAGACGGAAAATACCTCTACAATCGCTGTCATCTCATTGGCTTTCAGCTGACGGGCGAAAACGCCAACGAGCGCAATCTGATCACCGGTACCCGCTATATGAACGTAGAGGGAATGCTCCCCTTTGAAAATATGGTAGCGGACTACATCAAGGAAACGGGCAATCACGTGATGTATCGGGTCACTCCCGTTTATGCGGGTGATGATCTTCTGTGCAACGGCGTCTTTATGGAAGCCTACTCCGTCGAAGACGAGGGAGAGGGCATTTCCTACCACGTCTATTGCTACAACGCTCAGCCGGGCATCCGGATCCATTACGCAAACGGAGATTCTTCCCTTGCCCCCCCCGCCACCAGTAAGCCACCACAAACACCGGCCGACACC
>JAZPZL010000081.1:0-8167 GCA_045544655.1 Eubacteriales bacterium | reverse complement strand
GGGTCCCCCGTGGGTACGGCAGGCGGTATCAAGACCGTTACCTTCATTGTTCTGATCGTATCCGCCTTTGCCGCCATCGGGAATAAGGAGGATACGGAGCTGTTCGGCAGACGCTTGACCAAAGAGGCGGTGGGCAAGGCGGTGGCCGTTTGCTGTATGTCCTTTCTCATTATGTTCACCTCCACCGTACTGCTTTCCGCAGTGACGGAAGCTCCTGCGCTGGATATTTTATACGAAACCGTCAGCGCAACGGCAACGGTGGGCTTGACGCGGAATCTCACCTCTTCTCTTGATCTGGTGGGGAAGATGATCGTGATCGTCACGATGTATCTGGGCAGGGTTGGACCTATTTCTCTCGCCCTTGCCTTCCGTCAGAAGAAAAATCAAAATATCGTGCGAAATCCCATTGAACAGATCAGTGTAGGATAGAAAGGAACGGAAAAATGAGCATTCATAAGACTTACGCCGTCTTCGGCCTGGGCAGATACGGAAGAGCGGTGGCAGAGGAACTGGTAAAAAACGGCGCCGAGGTTTTGGCGGTGGATATCGAGCAGAACAACGTAAACAGCGCGGTCGAGACGCTTCCCGTTTGTAAATGCGCGGATATTACCGATCCGGAGGTTATCAAAAGGCTGGATATTGCCAATATCGACGTGGTGATCATTGCGATGGCAGGCAATTTGGAGGCCAGCGTGATGGCGGTAGCGCTCTGCAAGGAAGCAGGAGTAAAAACGGTCATCGTCAAATGCGGAAGCGATATGCACCAGAAGATCTTCCGCCGCGTGGGCGCAGATCAGGTGATCTTCCCCGAGAAGGAATCGGGCATCCGCCTTGCAAAGAATCTTTTGACCTCGGGCTTTGCGGAAATGATCGAGCTTTCCGACGAGGTCTCTATGGTAGAAATGAACGTCAAGGACGAGTGGGTGGGCAAGACGCTGATCGAGCTGAGTCTGCGGAAAAAGTATTCCATCAACGTGGTTGCCATTCGTAAGGGAGATGTGATCACCACCTCGGTGGATCCCGCCCTTCCCCTGGAGCAGGAGATGGAATTGATCGTCATTGCCAATACCGCCAAGCTTCAAAAGCTGAAATAGAAAAAGATCCTCATTGCCGTGGCAATGAGGATCTTTGTTTTTTACAAAAGGATCTCGGTATCCTTCGTTGCCGCCCATTCCTTGTCCAGAAGGGTGGAATAATAGTCGAAGGTGATCTTCGATCCGTCCTTGGAGAAATTCATATAGAGAACGAGGCCCGTGTCCTGCTTTCCGCCCTTGATCTCGCCTTCGGGCGTTTTGCCGGTATCGTAGCCTTGGGGGTCTACCAGGAGCTGATGCACCACGTTTCCGTGATCTCCGATCTGGGTGGAGTAAACGGGGGTCGTGGCAAAAATGTGACCGCAGACCACCATCAAAAGATTCTTATGACCCTTCAGCGCCATATCCCAAAGCTTGTCTGCCGTGTAGCCCAGAGGGTACATCGTCTCTCCCTTTTCCGTAAGGCGAAGCTTTCCGCTGTTTTCCAGATAGGAATGGGTGACTACGATGGCGCGGTGATCGGGGTATTCTCCCAAGATTCGATCCAGCCACTTCACCACGTTTTCCGTAGGATTAAAATCCACGGCGACAAGCAGATATTTGATCCCGCAGATCTCCACGGCTTTATAAGAGTTGACGATGGAGCTTTCGTAATGCCCTTTCACCGCGCTCCAATAAATATATCCCTCGGGGTTTTTCTTTTCCCTGCATTTGGGGTGTCTGGCATCAGAATCGCTGAAAAAGCCGCCAATGCCCTTGAACTGATCCGTATATTCGGGGACGTTGAAATAATCGTCGATCATATAGTCGTCGTGATTTCCCCGACAAAGGAGATAGGGAACCTGCGCCTCATTCAAACGGAAAACGGCTTTTTGCGCGATCTCCCATTCCTCGGTGGAGGGGGGATCCTCGTGGTGTGCCGCAAGGTTTCCGTCGTTGTGATAGGTCGTATGCGTCAGATCACCTACGACAAAGACGTGCTTCAGCTTTCTTTCCTCGGCTGTATCTGCGATATAGCAGAAGAGCTGATCCAGCTTGCGGGTTCCTTGATAGCGATCGCCCACGCAGATGCGCTGAGGATCACCTACCACCGCAATGGAAAAGGCGTGATCGGTGTGAAAATTCGGTTCCGTCCAAAGCTCGGGCTCGACGGGAATTTCATAAGAATATGCTTTCTTTTTCATTTTGATTTCCTTCGTTTTGGTTTATGATTTTAAAGGATAAGAGTGGGGGAAGTTTAAGTGATACAGAAGGTAGATGGCGTCGTCCAGATCGGTCACGCCGTTTTCGCTCATATCAAAATCCTGATAGATCCTGTAAGATTCGGGAAAATTCAAGTGGTACAGAAGGTAGATGGCGTCGTCCAGATCCAACTTGCCGCTAAAGTCCGCGTCTCCCGGGATCAGCTTGGTGGGATTCTCCTCGAACAGAACGATCTCCTTGCTTGACATACTTATCATCTCCTTGTTCAGAAGGGTGGAATAATAGTCGAAGGTGATCTTGGATCCGTCCCGGGAAAAGTTCATATACAAAACCATTCCCGTGTCCTGCTTTCCGCTTGCAACGGAGCCGTCGTCGTTGTTCTTTGCGTCGTACTTCTGAGGGTCGATGAGAAACTGATGCACGGTGTTTCCGTGATCCCCGACCTTGGTGGAATAGACCGGCGTGGTCACGCCTACGTGACCGCAGGCAACCATCAAAAGATTTTTATGTTTTTTCAGCGCCAGATCCCAAAGCTTGTCTGCCGTATAGCCCAGAGGAAACTTTGTATCACCTTTGTCCGAGGTGCGAAGCTCACCGTTTGAATTGAGGTAGGAATGGGTGGCAACGATGGCAAGGTGATCCCGATACTCGCCCAGGATCTGATCCACCCATTGAACGACCTCCAGAGTGGGGTTAAAGTCCACGGTGATGAAAATGTATTTGTTCCCGCAGATCTCTGCGGTTTTATAGGAATTTACGATGGAGTTTTCGTGGTAGCCGGTGAGGGCGCTCCAATAAATATAGCCTTCGGGATTCTTCTTTTCCCGCAGGGTGGGGTGCTTGGCGTCGGAATCACTGAAGAATCCGCCGCAATTCTTAAACTGGTCCGTGTAGGCGGGAATATTGAAATAATCGTCGATCATATAGTCGTCGTGGTTGCCACGGCAAAGGGAATAGGAAATACCCGCCTCGCTCAGCTGTAAAACGGCGTCTTGGGCGATCTCCCATTCTCCCGTGATAGGGGGATCGTTATGAGAATGGGCAAGATTTGCATCGTTGCGGTAGCCCATATCCGTCATGTCACCCAAAACGAAGACGTGCTCCAGCTTCCGCTCCTTTGCCGTTTTCGCAACGGTTCCGTAGAGCTGATCCATCGTATGCGTGCCCAGATAGTAGTCGCCTTGGGTAAGGTACTGGGTATCACCCACGAAGGCGATGGAATAGGCGTGATCGTCGGCAAAGCTGGGATCACTCCAGATGTTTGGCTCCACGGGTGTTTCATAGGTGTATTCTTGGGAAAAAGCCGGAATCGCAGTAACGCTCAAAAGACTGACCAACGCGAGAAAAAGAGAAAGTGCTTTTCGCATAAACGGTATCCTTTCAGTTTCATTTTTGTGTGTGTTTTTTTGGTGATCCTTCTTGTAAGCTTGAAAAAAATGTGCTACACTGACAAAGCAAGAAAAGTGAAGGGGAGTTTGGAATGTATTTTCACGAGGAATTGATCTTTCCCTCGGGTGGAGTCAGCAATTACAGAATTCCGAGTCTGATTACCACGTGTGACGGAACGGTTCTCGCATTTTGCAATGACAGAAAGAACACGGTGCGGGACCACGCGGTGGATACGGCTCTGGTATATGCAAAAAAAGCGCCGGGGAAGGCTTGGACGAAGCCCGTTACCATGCTGGAGCATCCCGGTATTTGCTGTCTCATCGGAAGTGCGGTATACGACGGTGAAACGGATACTGCCTTCGTCTTCGTCAAGCGGAAGATCGCCCGAGACGAATTCGGTGATTTTTCCGATGAAGAAATGGAAAGGCTGGAGCTGGAGGATGCCAAGCTTGCCCGTGAAAGGGGAATTGAACTGGGAACCTTTCAGTTTGAAAGCCGCGATTCCGGTGAAAGCTGGCATTTGCACAAGGTGAAGGAGGAGCCTCTTTTGTTCCGCCATATTGACGGAAAAGAGGTGACAGCCACCCTTCATACCCACGGCGGCGCCCACGGTATACAGCTGCGCCACGGCAAATATCGGGGCAGACTCCTTTGCCCGTCCCGCTTCTTCACGGGCAGATATACTGCTTGGGAAGAGATCTCAAATTACGTTTATAACAATGCAGTCTACAGCGACGATCACGGCAAGACCTGGAAGGTGTCCTCCCCCGTTCAGCTCGGTACGGGAGAGGGAACTCTGATCGAGCTGGAAAACGGCGACGTTCTTTATAATTCCCGCGCTTATTTCAGAAACGGAAAACGCTACCTTGCGAAAAGCACGGACGGTGGTGCATCCTTTGCAGATCTGGGAACCGATCCCTTTCTGCAGGAAGAAAAGCGCATCGGCTGTAACGCTTCCTTTTTGAGAGTAGAGCGAAAGGAGCTGGGAAAAGAAATTGCCGAAAGGTATCTGCCCGCCGAGGCGGATTCTCTTACGGTATTCGTCAATCCCCGAGCGGATACCAGGCGCAATCTTACCGCCTGTATCAGCTTTGACAGCGGAAAGACCTGGCGTGAGGCAAAGTGTATCTATTCCGGCCCCGGTGCCTATTCCAGTCTGGATTTCTCTCCGATGGATCACCGCTTCCACCTGATCTACGAAAAGGGCGAGGCAAAGCCATACGATCTGGGCATTGCCGCGGCAGAGTTTGACGTGGAGTGGCTTTTGTCTTAGATCAGGGGATTTTTTTCAAACAGCGTGATCTCGGTGTCTACGTTTGCCAGCAGCAGCTTGTCTAAAAGCGTGGCGTAATTGTCAAAGGTGACCCTTGCCCCGTCTGCGGAAAAGTTCATATACAGAACCATTCCCGTATCCTGCGTTCCTTTGAGAATGCTTCCGTCAGGGGCTTCCTTGGTGTCGTATCCCTGGGGATTGATCATAAAGATATGTACCTTGTTCCCGTGGTCACCCGTCTCGATTCTGCAAACGGGATTCAACGCGTCCACGTGACCGCAGGTCACCATCAAAAGATTCTTGTGCTTTTTCAGCACCGTTTCCCAAAGCTTGTCTGCCGTGTAGCCCAGGGGAAACATAGTGTCTCCCTTTTCGGAGGTGCGGATCTCTGCCTTTTTGTTGATAAAGGAATGGGTTGCCACGATGGCGAGATGATCGGGATATTCTCCCAGGATCTGATCCAGCCACCGGAATACCTTTTCGGTGGGATTGAAATCTACGGTGATAAACAGGTACTTGATCCCGCGGATCTCCACCGTCTTATAAGAATTTACAATGGATTCCCTGTGATAACCGGTGACGGCGCTCCAATAAACGTAGCCCTCGGGATTGTACTTTTCCCGAAGGGTAGGATGCTTGGCGTCGGAGTCACTGAAAAAGCCGCCGCAGCCCTTGAACTGATCCGTATATTCGGGAACGTTGAAATAGTCGTCGATCATATAGTCGTCGTGATTGCCGCGAACGAGGGAATAGGGGATCTTCGCCTTATTTAATTGGAGGACTGCCTCCTTGGCGTTTTCCCACTCTCCCGTGAGAGGCGGATCGTTGTGACGCCAGGCAAGATTTGCATCGTTTTGGTATCCCATATCCGTCAGATCACCCAAAATAAATACGTGCTTCAGCTTCCGCTCCTCTGCCGTATCTGCAATGGAGGCAAAAAGCTGCTTCATTTTTTTCGTTCCGAGAAAAAAGTCACCGGTGCTGATATACTGGGGATCTCCTACGAAGGCGATGGAAAATGCGTGATCGCTGTGAAAATTCGGCTCAGCCCAGATCTCGGGCTGGATGGGCGTATCGTAGGAGTACGTGCTGTCTTTCATACTGAGATCCTCCGTGGTCTTGCAGACAAAGGGGAATGAATTATGGACTTATATTATCACATTGTTCTTTTTAACTCAAGAGTTTTTTAGAAAAATAAGTACGGAATGGAGAAAATGATGTTACTGTGTGTAGGTTCCTTTTTGAAAAACGCCGCCTTTTTGGCACCTCTCGGCTTTGAGGCGATGGACGTGGATCTTCACGCCGTCCCTTTTGCAGGTACGATTCCCTGGGAGGAAACCATGATTGCCCTGAAGGAGATCGGCTATACCGGTGATTTTAATATGGAGATTGATTTTGAGAGGGTACCGAAAACGCATAAGGCTTTGTCATTCCGAAAAAAAGAGCGAAAAAAGAATTTTGTGCCGAAAATAATTTGCTCATTTTCAACAGAAAAAGTAAAAGTGGGGAATTTTGCTTTTTTTCGGGAACTATCTTTACAATTTGTGAAAAAAATGTTAAAGTAGTATTGCGGTGTGGTGAAAGCATACCAGTTTTATTGAAGGAGTTTTTATGGAAAAATTAACGAGAAAATACGGTCTTATGACCGCCATTTGTATGGTGGTGGGAACCGTAATCGGTTCCGGTGTCTTTTTTAAGGCGCAGAACGTTCTTGCCGCTACCGGCGGAAATATGCCGCTCGGCATTGCGGCGTGGGTCATCACGGGTATTTTGATGATCGTATGCTCCGCCCAGTTTGCGGTGATGGCTACCCGCTATGAAAAGGTGAGCGGCTTGGTGGACTATGCGGAGGCAACCTGCGGTTCTACCTACGGCTATTACATCGCTTGGTTTATGGTGAATCTTTATTATCCCGGAATGACCTCAGTCCTGGCTTGGGTCTCTGCCCGTTATTTCGGTGTTTTATTCGGCTGGAGCATGGTGGGTCCCGAGGTACTTGCCTTAGCGGGATTTTTCCTGGTCGCCTCTTATACGCTGAACGCCTTTTCTCCCAAGCTTGCAGGTAAGTTTCAGGTCAGCGCAACGGTCATTAAACTGATCCCGATCTTTTTGATGGCTGTAGTGGGCACGATCGTGGGATTTGCCAACGGAACTCTCACACAAAACTTTACCACCGTGGTTAGTGAGGCGGTGGGCGGTACCGGCGGCGGACTTTTTGCAGCCGTCGTTGCAACGGTTTTTGCCTATGAAGGTTGGATCGTTGCTACCAGTATCAACGCGGAATTAAAGAATCCCAAAAAGAATCTTCCTCTTGCTCTTGTGATCGGTTCTTTTATCGTAGTAATCGCATACGTATTTTACTATATCGGTGTTGCGGGCGGTGCCACCAACGAGGTCCTCATCAATGAGGGCGCTACCACCGCGTTCACCAATATCTTTGGTGGAGTCGGCGGTGCAGTTCTTAATATTTGTATCGTTGTTTCCTGCCTTGGAACCTTGAATGGCTTGATGGTTGGTGTTACCCGCGGTATGTACGCCATTGCCGCTCGCGGCAACGGTCCCAAGCCGGAAATGTTTTCTTCCGTTGACAAGCATACCAATATGACCAGCAACTCCGCAGTCTGGGGCTTGTTCATTTCCGCGGCGTGGCTGCTCTATTTTTACGGAGCAAACTTGTCCTCCGGCTGGTTTGGTCTGTTTAATTTTGATTCCTCAGAGCTTCCCATCGTTACCATTTACGCCATGTATATTCCCATCTTCATCGCCTGGATGATCAAGGAAAAGGAGCTTGGCGTATTCAAGCGCTTCATTCTCCCCATCGCTTCCATCATTTGCTGTGCGTTTATGGTATTTGCCGCAGTCTATGCTCACGGCATTACCCCCTATTTGGCTGCAAAGGAAGGCGGAAGCTTTTCCTTCCCCGTGCTTTTCTACCTGATCGTATACGCAGTCTTTATGATCGTAGGCGTGCTTTTCAAGAAGAAAAACAAGTAGATCCCGCAAAAAAAGAGTCGGAACCACGGGTTCCGACTCTTTTTTTTTTAATCGAAAATGATCTTTTGCGGTTTTCTGATAATATGCTCGATGACGCGGCTTGCAAGTCCGTGATCGTAATAACGCTCCCACTGGATCTCGTAAGCACCCATTTTGTCGAAGAATTCGTGACCCAGCTCAACGGCGCGGAAATTGTGTCCCAAAGCCTTTTCCACCAGGATCTGGGAATAAAGCTTGCAGAAGTCGGATCGTAGCCATGTCGTTCTGTGAGCCA
>JAZPZL010000080.1:0-3364 GCA_045544655.1 Eubacteriales bacterium | reverse complement strand
AAAGGCGGAGGAGCCGATCCTGTATCGGGGAGAGGGGCTGAAGGCGGCGCGGCAAAAGCTGAAGAGTATGAGCGAGGCCTTTTCTTCTCTTTCCGAGGTGTTTTATACGGTAGGGAATACCATCAAAAAGCCCAGGCTTTCGGATAGCAGCAGACTGGTGTCCGATTGTTGTGCCGATCTTTGCTCACGCTGTTCTCTTTCGGTAGCGTGCTGGGGAGAGAAGCAGGAGGCTTCGGTGGAAAGTATGGCACGGATCGCCGCAAAGCTTTTGGCAACGGGGTCTGTGACCCGTGAGGATTTCGGTGAACCCTTCCGCACGGGATGCATTTCCCTGAATGAATTGGTGGAGCGGATCAACCGTCGCTTCGGTGAGATCAACGGTAGCTTTCTGAAAAACAACAAGACCCGTCTTTTGGCGGGAGAGTACAGCTCGGTTTCACGGCTACTCAAAAGCACGGCGGGGGAGCTGGATCGGGAGCTGGATTACAACCCCGGGCTGGAGCCTTTGGCGGTAAAAGCCCTGAAGGAACTGGGGATCTCTTACGGCAGAGTGGCGGTATTCGGCAATCGGGAGCTGAAGATCGACGTGTACGGAGTATCCCTGGAGCGGGTACGCCACAGCTCGCAACGGATCCTGCAGGTATTTGGAGACGCCTTTTCCTGCAAGTTTGCGGGTCCCGATTTTTCTATGCTGGAGGAACGGGTGGTTATGCGACTGCATAAGGCGCGGGTGCTGAGTCTGGAATGTGCAAAATCGGGGTGTACCAAGCGGGGGGAAAGCGTCAGCGGAGATCACGTGGGCTTTTTCGAAACGGCGCAGGATTATTTTTATACCCTGATCTGCGACGGGATGGGAAGCGGCAGGGAGGCGGCTTTTACCAGTCGGCTTGCCGCCATCTTCATTGAAAAGCTGATGCATTGCGCCACGCCGAAAAACGTGACTTTGGAAATGCTCAACGCCTTTTTGATGAGCAAAACCGACGAGACCTTTACCACCGTGGATCTTTTGGAGATCGATCTGCTTTCGGGGGAAGCCCATTTTATCAAGGCGGGAGCGGCGGCATCCTACGTCTTGCGCGGGGAGCGACTGCACCGCATCGAATCCCATACCCCGCCTGCGGGGATCTTGCGCAGTATGTGCGCGGAGCAGACTACGTTTCGCCTGCTTCCCGGGGATTTCGTGATCCTTTTGTCCGACGGCGCGGAAACGGGGGAAAACGGCGATC
Organism: Eubacteriales bacterium; assembly: GCA_045544655.1. Classification (GTDB taxonomy): domain Bacteria; phylum Bacillota; class Clostridia; order Oscillospirales; family SIG627; genus RGIG5579. Next base: position 2,138 of record JAZPZL010000080.1, on the reverse strand, counting down.
TGATCACGCTTTTGTCGGAAAAGAATTTTGAAAACGCCGCCGTTCTCTGCGATCGCATTTTTTCCTTGGCGCGGGAGCAGTGCGGCGGGCAGGATGATCTCAGCGTTTCCGTGGTGCGGGTTATGAACAGCAAGTGAATAAGTTATTTACTGAATTTAAATAAAAGCATTGACAAATCGGGGAGTTTGACGCATAATATGAGAGGAGAAAAATGAAAGGAGGCAAAAAGCGTGAAAAAGATTTTATTGCGTGCGGTGGCGCTTTGCCTTCTGTTGCCCCTTGTTCTTACGCTTCTCTCCTGCGGTCAAAGCGGCGGAAAAGAGCTTTTCGGCCGTTGGGAAACCGAAATGACTGATGAAGAACTGGGGAAGTTTTCCATGGTGTACCATTTCACCGAGGAGGGGGAGATCTTCGTGGAGCAAAAGCAGGGAGATGCCATCCCCTTTTCCATTCCCTTCGGTACTTGGTCCGTAAAGGGGGATCGGGTCACCATCGAAAGTGACGGTGTGGAGAAAACTTTCACTTTTTCCGTTCAAGGTTCTGAATTGACTCTGCGCGGAGAGGGCGAAGAAAGCACGGTTTTTCACCGTATTTAGAAACGAAAAAGCTTGAAAAAACCTTGTAAAACACTCTCTTTTCGGGGTCTTCCGAAAAGGGAGTGCATTTTTGCACAAAAGCATAAAACACAAGATATTGTTTGCACAAATTCGTAAAAGCACAATATCTTGTGTTTTTTACTTGACGAGAGACCCAAGATATGGTATACTTGCAAGGCAACAAAGGAAAGAGGAATTCGCATGAACGTTCAAGGCTATCAAAAACTGACGCTTCTTGATTTTCCGGAGCACGTTGCCTGTACCGTCTTCACCGGCGGCTGCAACCTGCGCTGTCCCTTCTGCCACAATGCTTCCCTGGTTTTGAACCCCCGCGAGGGCGCGAATCTGGAGGAAGAGGTGCTTTCTTACCTTGCAGGCAGGAAGGGGATTCTGGAAGGGGTCTGTATCACGGGCGGGGAACCGCTTTTGCAACCGGACCTGTCGGATTTTGTAAAACGGGTAAAAAATATGGGCTATTCGGTGAAGCTGGATACCAACGGCTCGGATCCCGACGCTTTGGCAAAGCTTCTCTCCACGGGAATGATCGATTACGTAGCGATGGATATCAAAAGCTCTCCCGAGGGGTATGAGGCCGCCATCGGCAAGGCGTTTCCCATCGAGCGCTTTCAGCGTTCCGCAGAGATCATCCGTTCCTCGGGGATTCCCCACGAATTCAGAACCACTCTGGTCAAGGGAATTCATCGGACAGAGGATATGGACGGCGTAGGAAAATGGCTGACGGGCGAGGAAAAATATTTTTTGCAGGGCTTTGTAGATTCCGGCAATCTTCTGGGAGAGGGCTTCGAGGCTTTTTCCGCTGAAGAAATGCAGGAATTCCTCCGAGTGATAAGAAAATACGTTCCCACGGCAAAGCTCCGTGGACAAGAAGAAGGAGAATGAGTATGTATCAGGTAAAAAAGCGTGACGGCAAAGTCGTAGGTTTTGAGATCGAGAAGATCTCCGGCGCGATTCGGATGGCGTTCGAGGCTTGCGAGAGAAATTTCAACGACAACATTATTGATTTTCTGGCACTGAAGGTTACTTCCGATTTTGAGCCCAAGGTAAAGAACGATCTGGTAGCAGTGGAGGATATTCAGGACAGCGTGGAAACCGTTCTGGTTCAGGCAGGCTATGCAGACGTGGCAAAGGCGTACATCCTTTACCGTCGCCAGAGAGAAAAGCTGCGTAATATGAAGTCTACCTTGGTGGACTACACCGAGATCGTAAACCAGTACGTGAAGAACATTGACTGGCGTGTAAAGGAAAATTCTACCGTAACCTACTCCGTAGGCGGTCTGATTCTGAACAACTCCGGCGCTATCACCGCAAACTACTGGCTCAGCGAGATCTACGACGATGAGATCGGTCAGGCACACAAGAATGCGGACAAGTCGGATCGTAGCCATGTCGTTCTGTGAGCCAAGGAGTTGAGTAGATTTCTTGTCTTCCTAAGACCGCTTGGCCTCCGACTTTATCACCGCAAACTACTGGCTCAGCGAGATCTACGACGATGAGATCGGTCAGGCACACAAGAATGCGGAC
>JAZPZL010000079.1:0-5429 GCA_045544655.1 Eubacteriales bacterium | reverse complement strand
TATCGTAATCGGCGTCGGAATGTCCGATGCTGGCAATAACGCCATCGGCACGAATGCGGCGAATGAATTCCATACTTCCCGGCTGTTCGGGAGCAACTGTGATCATTTTTACGTTTTTGAACCGTGTGAATTCCTCGTATACGGGTGCTTTAATATACGCCTCGTTCTGAGCGCCCTTGTATTTGGGAGAAATATAGGGACCCTCAAGGTGAAAGCCGGGAATGTGGCAACCGGGAAAATCCGTTTTCTTATGAGTGACCTCGATCAGAGTTTCCGTATCAACGGTCATCGTGGTGGGAAGCCAGGTGGTGGTACCGTTTTTCGCCATAAAATCACACATGGGAGCAAAATCTCCGTCAAGAGCATCCATCCCGATGCATCCGTGTGCGTGTACCTCTACCAAACCGGGAATCAAGCTTCTGCCGTCGGCATCGTATCCGCTCAAGCCCTTTTCCCGATTGATCGAGACGATCACACCGTTTTCGCAAACTACGTTACAGATTTTGCCGAAAACGGAAGCATTTTTGATAACAGTTTTACTCATTGATTCCTCCTGAGAGCGATTGTTTCTAGAATAATTATAACAAAATATTATAAAAAGTCGTGTAGATTCATCTTCTAAAATTTGCATTTTTCAGTAAAAATCTCTTGCATTTTTTTCTTTTTTGCTGTATGCTAGTTTTGTAGATTTGTGGAGGTAGTGTATGGAATATAAAAAGACCGTCTTAAAACGTGATTTTGAAATCACGGATGTGATCTCGGTGCATTATTTTGAATATACGGTTGATTTTGCTTTTTCCGGTGAATTGCACGATTTTTGGGAATTCGTCTATGCAGACAAAAATGAATTGATCATCACCGCTTCCAATAAGGAAATCGTTCTTCCGCAAGGCTCGATGTTTCTTCATAAGCCGATGGAGTTTCACAACGTTCGCGGAAACGGAACCAATGCGCCCAATTCCGTTATCCTTTCCTTTTCCTCCTCGTCCAAGGAATTGTATGATCTGGCAGGGAAGGTGATCGCGTGTACCGCCCGTGAGAAAGGTCATTTGGCAGGGGTGATTGATGAAGCGGTTGCGGCGTTTTCTTCTCCCTTGGGGGATCCTTATACCGAGTCTTTGGTCCGCAGAATGGAATCTGCGTTTGGCTGCGAGCAAATGATCCTGAATCATTTGGAGGCCTTGTTTATTTCACTGATTCGCCGCAAAAAGGACAGTCCCGGTGACGCTCTTTTCTCGGAGAAGGAGACCAGCCGCCGCCGTAAGGACGAAATGCGTCTCATTCAGATCTGTGAATATATGGAAGCCAACGTGGAAAGAGATCTTTCCTCTTCCGATATACAAAAGCAGTTTTTCATCAGCGAATCCTCGTTGCAAAAGCTATTTCAGCACAAGGTAGGATGCGGTGCGATGCAGCATTTCCAGCGTTTGAAAATTGATCGCGCCAAGGAAATGATCCGTGAAAAGAAATACAATTTTTCGGAAATTTCAGAACGCCTTGCATTTTCCTCCATTCACTATTTTTCCAGGCGATTTAAGGCGATTACGGGTATGACTCCTTCCGAATACGCTTCCAGCGTAAAATCCATTTCCAATACGTAAAAAAAGAAGCTTCAAGCGAAGCTTCTTTTTTATCAGTCAAACAGGGGAGTGGAAAAATATCTTTCCGCTGTATCCGGCAAAACGGTTACGACGGTTTTGCCTTTTCCCAGCTTTTGTGCAAGGCGAATTGCCGCCGCTACGTTGGTACCGCTGGAGATTCCGCACATAATGCCTTCATATTTTGCCAGATCCTTGGAAACCTGAAGGGCTTCCTCGTCCTTGATGATGCATACGTCGTCAATGATACTCTGATTCAGAATTTCGGGAATTACACCGTCTCCGATTCCCATCTGCACGTGGGTTCCGATGGAGCCACCGGAAAGGATTGCCGCATTTTCAGGCTCTACCGCCCAGATCGTAATATCGTGATTTTTCTCTTTTAAGACTTCTCCGATTCCGGTGATGGTACCGCCGGTTCCGATTCCGGAGCAAAAGCCGTGAATTTCGTGATCGACCTGCTCCAGGATCTCTTTTGCGGTCTGCTCTCTTTGAATGGCAGGGTTTGCGGGATTCTCAAATTGCTGAGGTACGAATACCTTGGGATCTTCTTCCTTCATTTTCAGTGCAAGGGCAACGCATTCCTCAATGCAAAGACCGATATTTCCTGCATCGTGCACCAAAATTACCTCTGCGCCGTAATGCTCTACCAGCTTTCTGCGCTCAATGCTGACGGAATCAGGCATAATGATTTTCGTTTTATAGCCTCTCACTGCGCCGACCAAAGCCAATCCGATTCCCTGATTGCCGCTGGTGGGTTCCACAATGATGCTGTCCGGATGAACGAGACCCTGCTCTTCGGCTGCCCGTATCATATTGAATGCGGTTCTGGTTTTGATGGAGCCGCCAACGTTCAAGCCCTCGAACTTTACTAAGATTTCTGCGGCGTTTTCGGGAGCCAGATGACGCAAACGGATGATGGGAGTATTACCCATTGCATCCAAAATAGAATTGCAAATCATAGATATAATCCTCTCAAATATACTTACCGAGACAGTATATCATATTTTTCCTTCCAATGCAAGGAAATAATGAAAACTACATTGACAAAAATGCCGGTTGTATGTATAATAATATTGTCCTTGCGACTGACGGAACATAGATCACTATGGGGGAACAAGGATGCAGAAAAGCCGACCGTCTGGGCATCCTTTTAGAAGGGTGCTTTTTTGTTTTTTTTAGGAGGTAACTATGGATTTTTGGAGAAGTTTTCAAGGTGGTAATTGGCAGGAGGCGATCGATCTTCGTGATTTTATTCAGAAGAATTATACCTTTTACTGCGGAGATGCTTCCTTTTTGAAGGGAACCACACCGCGTACTGACCGTGTCAGAGCTGAGGTCGACCGCCTTTTGGTGTTGGAGAATGAAAAGGGCGGTGTTCTGGACGTGGATACCCAGAAGGTGTCCTCCCTCCTTACCTTCGATCCCGGATATATCCTGAAGGAGGATGAGATCATCGTTGGCCTTCAGACGGACAAACCTCTTAAGAGAGCGGTGAATCCTTTCGCAGGTTACCGAAACGCCGTTCAGGCTTGTAAGGCGTACGGCTATGAGATCGGTGAGAATATTAAAAATGAATTCCGTTTTCGTACGACGCACAATACCGGTGTTTTCCGTGTATATACCGATACGATGAAAAAGGCGCGCCATGCAGGTGTTCTGACCGGTCTTCCCGATGCTTACGGTCGCGGAAGAATCATCGGTGACTACCGTAGAATTGCTCTTTACGGTATGGATTTTCTGATTCAGAAGCGCCGCGAGGATAAAATGCGCATCGGTGAGCGAGAGATGACGGATGAAACGATCCATCTTCTTGAGGATATCGAACGCCAGTTGGATTTTATGGCTCAGCTCGTAACGATGGCAGCTACCTACGGCTTTGATATTTCCCGCCCCGCTATGAACGCACGCGAGGCGATCCAGTGGTTGTACTTCGGTTATCTCGGTGCCGTAAAGGAACAGAACGGTGCCGCCAACAGCATTGGAAGAATTTCCGAATTTTTGGATATTTACATTGAAAGAGACCTTCGTGAGGGGACCCTTGATGAGAGCTCCGCTCAGGAAATGATCGACGATCTTGTTTTGAAGATGCGCCTGGTTCGACATCTCCGCACCCCCGAGTACAACGAGCTTTTTGCAGGAGACCCCGTTTGGGTCACCCTTTCTCTTGCAGGCATCGGTGAAGACGGCAGACCCTTGGTTACCAAGACATGTTACCGTTTCCTTCAGACCCTGTATAACCTCGGCCCCAGTGCCGAGCCGAACATTACCGTTCTTTGGGCGCAGGCTCTTCCCGAGCCCTTTAAGCGCTTTTGCGCTAAGGTTTCCATTGATACGGATTCCATTCAGTATGAAAATGACGACGTAATGCGGAAGGAATTCGGAGACGATTACTCCATTGCATGCTGTGTTTCTGCAATGAAAACAGGCAAACAAATGCAGTTTTTCGGTGCCAGATGTAACCTTGCCAAGGTGCTTTTGATGGCACTGAACGGCGGTAAGGATGAAATTCACGGTGAGCAGATCGCGCCCGTAGGTGAATCCTTTGCCGAGGAGATTCTGGATTACGATAAGGTTCTGGAAGCTTTTAAGGCTTATGCATCCTGGATGGCAAAGCTTTACGTAAATACCATGAACGTGATCCACTATATGCACGACAGGTATGCTTACGAAAGACTGATGATGTCCCTGCACGACGTGGAGCCGGAGCGCTTGATGGCGTTTGGTATCAGCGGATTTTCCGTTCTTGCAGATAGCCTCAGTGCCATTAAATACGCGAAGGTAACGCCCGTTAAGGATGAACGCGGCTTGATCGTAGATTTCAAGACCGAGGGAGAATTCCCCAAATACGGTAACGATGATGATCGCGTTGATGAAATTGCCGCTTGGATCGCTCGCTTCTTCTATGAAGAACTTTGCAAGACTCCCTGCTATCGCGGTGCGAAGCACACGCTGTCCATTCTTACCATTACCTCCAACGTGGTTTACGGCTCCAAGACCGGTGCTACCCCCGATGGACGTAAGAAAGGGGAGGCGTTTGCTCCCGGTGCCAATCCGATGCACGGCAGAGATGCGGAAGGCGCTTTGTCTTCTTTGAATTCCGTAGCAAAGATTTGCTATGATTGCTGTATGGACGGTATTTCCAATACGTTTTCCATTACGCCCGCCGCTTTGGGGCCCGACGATGAAGGGCGCATTTCCAATTTGGTTCAGGTGCTTGACGGCTACTTCGTTCAGTCTGCCCACCATTTGAACGTAAACGTTCTGAATCGTCAGAAATTGATCGATGCAATGGAAAATCCTGCGCTTTATCCCTCTTTGACGATCCGTGTCAGCGGTTACGCGGTAAACTTTAATAAGCTTTCCAAGGATAAACAGCTGGAGGTAATCTCCCGTACCTTCCACGAAAAAATGTAATGGAAGGAATTATTCATTCCATTGAGAGTCTTGCCGCCGTGGATGGAGAAGGTCTTAGATGCAGTGTGTTTTTGGCAGGCTGCCCCTTGCGCTGTGCCTTTTGTCATAATCCCGATACGTGGAATATGGAAGGGAAGCGGGTCTCTGCGGAAGAACTTGTGCGTAAGATTCTTCGGTTCCGCCCCTATTTTGGAGAAAACGGCGGCGTTACCTTTTCCGGAGGTGAGCCTCTGTTGCAAGCTCCGTTTCTACGTTCGGTTGCAGAGCTTTTATTGGGAGAGAAGATCCCTTATATCCTCGATACCTCCGGTCAGGTGGAGCTTACGGAGGACGTGTTGTTTCTTTTCGGGCATTGCCAAAGCGTACTGCTGGATTTGAAATTTTGGGATGACGAGTCTTACCGCAGGTATACCG